>JASHPU010000216.1 GCA_030037885.1 Xanthobacteraceae bacterium
CCTGTCGTCGAAGCCGGTAAAGTGCGTTTGCCCCTTGGCGATCAGCTGCGGCGCGAAGCTGCCGGCGCGATCGCGCGGCACCGCAATGTCGATCTCGCTATCGTCGGTCAGGAGCGTCTTCGCGCTTGTGCCGTTGCGGCTGTTGCCAGAGCCGCGGCCGGCGGGGTCGCCCTTCTCATAGCCCAGATGTTCGGTCAGCTCGGCGCCCAGCGCGCGCTCAATCAGTGCCTTCTTCAGTCGCTTGAAAAGCCCACCCTCTCCCATGGGGTCTTCCGGCCTCTCATAGTTAGCCAGAAGTTGATCCAGCAGTTCCGGTGTAATCGTCGAGTTGGTCGCCATGTGAGTCTCCCCTTAAAGGTAAACTCACAGAAACCTACTTACACATCCTTCCTGACACCCTCACGAACGGCCTTTCTCTATCCGGCAACACTCTATCTCCCTCCCGGCAAATCGGCGATGAAGGGAGTGACTTCGCTCACTTTGAGCCTTGATCGCTTGCGGGCTATCTGCCGGGCCGGCGACAGGCCATCAAGGCCGCAAGCCGCGAAGCGGTGGCGCGATAGCGCCAGCCTTGACGGGCTGGCGGCGGTCCGGCCTGCTCGCGTCCAAGCGATCATAGCTCAGCTCGCCTTGCGCGCGAGGGTGAGCGGCAAGTCCAGCTCCACGCGATCATGCATGACCTTGGGCATGATCCGCCCTCGCTCGCCACGTTCAAGGCGGACCAGGCCATAGCCTTCCATCGTCCGCAATGTCCGTGACAGGTTGGACTTCGCCTTGCCGGTGGTCCGCGCCAGCTCGTCGAGCGAGCCGGGGGCCTTCTCGACGATGACGCGGAGCAGTTCGCGATTGCCGGCCGACAAGACTTTGGCGAAAGACTCCGTCGAGGTGAACCACACCTTCGGCTCCTTGGCTTTGACGCGCCGCTCGCCCCGCGCCACCGCCATGGTGCGCGCCTTCATCTCCTCGTAGCTGGCGATGCCGACCTTCAGCGTGGTCATGAGATCACTCCTCTCTCGCGCAATACCGCGTCTACCGTCGTCCAAAAATCGGCGAGCAAGGTTGCCGCGTCGCTGTACTCGTAAGCTCTGGTCGTCCGCAGGCGGCGGTGATGGTCCTGCGGCTCGCCGCGCTTCCGCTTCGCCACTGGATGCGCGTTGTCGAAGCCGACCAGCCGCTCGCCATCCGGCCGGTGCAGCGTGAGCGAGTAGTCGATGCTGTGCGGCTTCTCCGGCGACACCGGCACGCACGTCACCACGAACCGGACCCGATGACCGCCCTCGGGATTCACCACGAGAACCTGCCCGTCGAGGTCGAGAAGCACATCGAGAGTCGGGTCGCGCGGCTCCGTCGCGGCTTATTGTTATCATACTGAAGCAACACAAGCAAGGGGGGCTTTCGGTGGTTACAGGACGGGTGGCTGGCGCTCGGAGCATTGATATCATTGAGCTTTCAGCTCGAAGGGCCAGCAAGGGGTGTCTGGATGGTGTCCAAGACGGACGGGCCGATTACCGCCAGGATGCTGGAAAGTCTGTCGCGAATGCCGGCTCCGATCGTCTATCCGGCAAACGCGCACAAGATCGGGCTCCTCGAAAAAGACGCGATGGATGTAGTCATCGTCTATGGACTGCTTGACATTGCGCATGACGGCGTGGCGCGGCTCATAACGACCTACAGGACGCCCGACGACATCAGTCCAGGTCGTCCTGAAGACGGCCGAGGCGTTCCTGGAAGCATGCAAATATGTTCGAAGCGTGCTGCCGAAGCTTCGAACCGGCGTCGCTACACATGATGATCGGGACATTTTGCTTATCACAGCAATAAGCGAGACCGCTGCCGCTGCGGAGCAAAGCCGCAAGCAAAAGGGTGCACCATGATGACGAGCGGCAAGGTGTAGGTGGGGGCAGACATGAGCAGGCTTGCGGCTATCACGATAGCAGCGCGCGACAAATACTGGCCGGGCTAAAAGGCCAATCGTTTGAGTCACATAGCCACGCCCGGCCTCTGCCGCTATTCGTGATTCCGGGTAAGGGTCCGAGTCAAAAATGTGTGAATCCGATAGCCCGCAAGGGGAGAGGGCAGGTCCATCAGCGCCGTGTTTCCGGCAGCATCTTGATGGGCAATCCGAACTTTTGACGCGGTAAGACTGAGCGTCCATCACGGCTGTATGTTCTTCCTGCCGCGGACGACCCGCAAGCTCGCATCGTGTGCATACTGCTTGGCAATTGCTTGCTCCGGCATCAAGGCTGTGGTTGCTCATCACGATCCCGGACGTGACCATTTTGCTATGTCGGCCTGGTCATCGCTTTGAGAGATATCGTCGTCGGATCGCGGGACGCAACATCGTTCTTATCGTGTTCCGCCACCAGTTCGACGAGTGTCTTGATCATTCGCGCCGCAGGCGGCCTCCAGTCCTCACACCATCTTGAAAGATTGGAAGCCAGGAAAAGGATGTTACGTATGATCGTCACAAAGATTTGACGTCTCCTCAATCATTAGTTGTTAAGATGCGCGCGTTACGATAGTGTTCAGGCGTCACTTTAAGTCCTTCAGACCGCTGAGTTGTCGAGCGCTTCCAAATGTCCACCAAACAACTGCAAGCATGCCTGCTGCAGATCGGATGCGACCTTTTCGATGAGGTTTGCGCAGACGCCTTAGCTGTTGTGGGATGGCCTCGCCAGCGAATTCGGCGGGCGGCACGAACTCTATGAGATCGATTATGGCGGTTCGACCGAGGACATCCGCCGCTACTGCCCGTTCGGCGCGCAAGCCTCCGGCAACGCTGCGAAGTTCAAAGGCTTCGCCGAGGCGTGCATGGCCGAATACGATCTAAGCGGCTGGCGGGTGCCCGATCTCAGCGATCCCGGCGAGCTAAGCTATCACGTGTTGCGGGGCGTCAAGTAGCTCACGCGCTACTGAAGCGCCCCACCGCGATCGCTTCGGCCGCATTGGCTCACATGGCGTCACGGGGCGCGTGAGCGCCGGCAATCGGCGCCGCGCGTCGCGTCAATATCAAGGCCGGCCATCGCCCAGCGGATCACCCGTGCGGGCGCCTGCCCATCGACGCGCCCGTTCGGCACACACGATCGCGCCCGACTGCCCCTGCCCGGCGCCACTCGCCTTGTGGACAGCGCGCGGTTTTTGATAAATTCAAAAATGCGACGGGTGAGGCCGCCGCGCCTCGCACCCCCTGCGCTGTCAATAGAAAATTGGGAGGAGAAGATGGCCGACCGCATTCTGACGACTCACGTCGGGAGCCTGCCGCGCCCGGCAAAGCTGATTGAATTCATTCATCAGCGCACCGCCGGCGACAAATTCGACGAGGCCGCCTTCGACCAGGAACTCAAAGGCGCAGTCACCGACGTCGTCCGCCAGCAAAAAGACGCCGGCGTCGACCTCATCAACGACGGCGAATTCGCCCACACCATGGGCTGGGCCTACGATTACGGCTCGTGGTGGTCCTACGTGGTCCGCCGCCTGTCCGGCGTCGAGATCATCAAAACCGGGCTGTGGATGACGACATTGTCGGCGCACACCAAAACGCCGATGGCGCCCAAGGATTTCGTGGTCGGCGATTGGCACGATCGTCGGGACATGTCGAAATTCCAGGAAGCTTATATGGACCCGCAGTCCGGGTGCGGCCTGCCTGAGCAGTTCATGACCGAACACAGCCCCGTAGTCACAGGTCCGATCAAATACAGGGGGCAGGAGGCGATCAAGCGCGATATTGCAAACCTCAAGGTCGGTCTCAAAGCCGCCGGGATCGAAGGCGGCTGGATGAACTCGGTCGCGCCGGCGAGTTGCGCGCGCATGCCGAACGAATACTACAAGAGCGAAGAGGAGCTGTTGTACGCCTGCGCCGACGCCATGCACGAGGAGTACAAGGCGATCATCGACGCCGGCTTGACTGTGCAGCTTGATGACCCGGCGATCGGCGAGAACTGGGATCAGCAGAAGAAAGAGCCGAGCGTTGAAGGCTACCGGCGCTACACGAAAATGTGCATCGACGCCCTCAACCATTCCATCAAGGGGCTTCCCTCGGACAAGATACGCTTCCATTTATGCTGGGGCAGCTGGCACGGCCCGCACACCACCGACATACCGATGAAACACCTGGTCGACCTGATGCTCGCGGTCAATGCCGGCTTTTACTCGTTCGAAGCCGCCAACGTCCGCCACGAGCACGAATGGAAACTGTGGAAGACCGCCAAGCTGCCCGCCGGCAAAAAGATCCTGCCGGGCGTGGTCAGCCACTCGACCAATTTGATCGAGGATCCCGAGCTCGTCGCCGACCGTATCATCCGCTTCGCCGAGGCGGTCGGCCGTGACAACGTCATCGCGTCGACCGATTGCGGGCTCGGCGGCCGGGTTCACCCGCAAATCGCCTGGGCCAAGCTCAAGACGCTTTCGCAAGGCGCCGCGCTTGCGTCGAAACAGCTCTGGCACTGAGCCCGACTCGGCGCAGGAGCGGCGCACGCGGCGGCTACACGATCAACAAATCCAGGAACCGCTCGTCGGCGCCAAGCGCCGCCGAGGGTCCGGCGGCGACCACCTCGCCGCGCTGCATCACCATCACCTTGTCGCAGATGCGCATGGCAAGCTTCGGATTCTGATCCACCAGGATCAAGGCAAGCCGGTTGTGCCGCGTCACGGCGATCAGCGCCGCGGCGAGGGCTTCGACGATCGAAGGTTGCAGCCCCTGCGATAATTCGTCGACGATTAAAAGCCGCGGTCCGGTGGCGAGCGCACGCGCAATGGCGAGCTGCTGCTGTTGGCCGCCCGACAAGGTGCCGGCCGGCTGGCCGGCGCGGCGTTTGAGGTCGGGGAACAAAGCGTCGATGTCGGCTTCGCTTGGCGCGTAGGCGGACTGGCGCGCCAAGCGCGCCAGGCGGATGTTCTCGGCGACCGTCAGGCGCGGAAACACGCCGCGATCGTCGGGCACGAAGGTGACGCCGAGCTGCGCAAACGGCCGCGGATTGCGTGCCGGCAGCGGCTTGCCGTCGATTTTGACCTCGCCGGCGAACCGATCGGCGAGACCGATCAGAGTGCGCAACAGCGTGGTTTTGCCCATCCCGTTGCGGCCGAGCACGGCCAGCGTTTCGCCGGCGTCGAGATCGAACGATATGTTCTTGACGATGTGGATCGACCCATAGCCGCCGGCGATGTCGCGCGCTGTGAACAGCATGACTCAGGCCAGCCCCAGATAAGCGCGGCGCACGTCCGGATTTGCCGCCACCTCGGCCATGGTGCCTTCGCTGATCACCTTGCCGTGGTGCAGGCAGACGACGCGATCGGCAAGATTGCGGACGATCTCCATGTCGTGCTCGACACAGACGATTGCGCAGCCGACCTGATCGCGCAGCGTCCGCAGCGTCTGGGCGAGCGCATCGGCCTCGTGCCGGGCGAGGCCCGCGGCAGGCTCATCGAGCAGCAGCACGACGGGCCGCGAGCACAGCGCCATGGCGATCTCGAGCGAGCGGCGGTCGCTGAGCGACAGCATTTCGACGCGCCGGCCGGCGTTCTCATGTTCGAGCCGCGCATAGGCGTCGGGCAGCGGCACCACCATGCCGGCTTCCTGGCGCGCCAGAATGAGATGCTCTGCCACGGTCAATCCCGGAAACAGGCTCGGGATTTGAAAGGTGCGCGCCAAGCCCGCCGCGACGCGCCGGTGCGGCGGGCTTGAGTCGATGCGCTCGCCGCGCAGCATTACTGACCCGGTATCGCAGTCGATGGCGCCAGAGAGAATATTAAGCAGCGTGGTCTTGCCGGCACCGTTCGGCCCGATCAGGCAGACGATCTCGCTCGCCTTGACCCGCAGGTCGGCGCCGTCCACCGCGGTGTTGCCCGCGAAGCGCTTGACGATTTTCTCGGCCGCAAGCGCGTCGCCGCCGTGCTCGCCACGCGGACCGGCCGGAGCCTTGGCGGCCGGCGTGGTGTCGGCGAGTTGCGGCCCGCTCAGAAACAAGCCGGCAATCCCGTTGGGCACCAGCAAGACCGAAAGAATGAACAGCACGCCGAGCAGCAGCAGATAGGAATCGCCCATCGCGCTTGCCAGCACGTCCTGGCCGTAGGTCGCGGCGACCGCGCCGACGAACGGCCCGAGCAGCGTCGCCTTGCCGCCGACCGCCACCCACACCAGCACCTGCGTGGAGAGCACGATGCCGACGCGGTCCGGGCTGACGCTCGACATCCAGGGCGCCGACAGACAGCCGGCGATCGCCGACACGACGGCGCTGAGCGCAAACGCGACCAACCGCTCGCGGAAGATCGGAATGCCGAGATGCTCGGCGCGCCTGTCATTGAGCCTGATCGCGGTCAGCCGATTGCCGAGCGGACGGTTCAACACTGCGAGCCAGATCATCCCGACGAGGCCGATCGAGGCCGCGAAGCAGATGTAATAATAAGAGTAGGTCGAGGTGAGCGGCGGCACGTAAAGGCCCGAGCTGCCGCCGGTCACCGACCACCAATCGCGCGCGATCTTCTCGGCCAATAACGTGATGGCGAGGGTCAGCACCGCCATTGTCGAGGGATTGGTGACGCGGCGCAGGCCGACCGCCGCGGTGAAGGTGCCGAGCACGGCCGCAAGCCCGATGCCGACGGCGCCGCCGAGCAGCGACGAGCCGTGGTGGACCAGCGCGATAGCCACACCATAGGTGCCCAGTCCGAAGAACACCGCCTGGCCGATCGAAATGATGCCGGTCCGGCCCCAGGCCAGATCGAGCCCGACGGCGAACAGACCGTAGGTCAGGCCGAGGCCGATCAGCCCGACCTTGAACTCGCTGAGAAACAGCGGGCAAAGGGCCGCGGCCGCGAAAAGCGCGAGGCCGACGGCGCGACTGGAATTGAATAGCCCGGTCGCGCTCGGCCGGCTGCTCAGAGCTTCAGCCCCGAAAGCACGCCAACGGTTGGTTTGGACCATACGCAATCTTGGCCCATAAACGGCTGGCGTGCCAACGCCGCAAAGCCGCGGTTCAGGATTCGCACTTCAGGTCGTTTTTGACGAAACCGACGTCCTTGACGATCTTGTACAGCCCACCCTTCTGGATCTGCGTGATGTACATCGGATAGCTCGGATTCATCGTGGTCGGATCGATCCTGATCGGCTTATCGGACAGGATGGTCTTGGCTTCGAGGCCCTTGAAGGCGTTGAATACCGCCTTCTTGTCGTAAGTGCCGGCCTTCTCGACCGCAGCCTTGGCGAAATCCAGCGAATAATAGGCCGTGGTCGCCACCAGCGGGATCGGGCCTTCGCCGTATTTCTTCTTGTAGTCCGCCTTGAACCTGTCGTTGGCGGCGGTCTTGATGTCCTCGCTGTACCGCACGCAGGCGTATTGGCCGTCAACGGCGTCGCCCATGGCCGGATAGAATTCCGGCTGCAGATTGACGCCGGTGAGATGCGCGCCCGGCAATAGCCCTAGGCTCTGCGCCTGTTTGACGAAGCCGATGGCGTCGCCGCCGACCACGCCCGAGTAGATGACGTCGGGCTTGGCCGACTTGATCTTGGCAATGGTCGCCGACCAATCGGCGGTGCCGAGCGGGGCATAGATCTCGTCGAGCACGGTCACGCCGGCCTGTTTCATGTAGGTCTTGGCGACGCCTAGATAGGCGTGCGGGAACGAGAAGTCGGAGCCGATCAGCAGGAACTTCTTGCCGAATTTGTCGGCCATGAACGGCACCAGCGGTGCGTTCAGGTCGAACGAGTTCTCGCCCATCTCCACGGTCGTCGAATTGCAGAACGTGTACCAGAAGCCGGCTTCGGGGAACAGCACTGGCACGCCCGATGCCGCGCAGAGCTTGCTCGCCACCTCCTCTTCATCTCCCGTAATGGTGCCGATGATCATGTCGACGTTTTCTTCCTGGATGAATTTTTTCACCACGGTGCCGACCACGGCGGGAACGGCCTGGGTATCCTGGGTGACGACCTCCACCTTGTGTCCGGCGATGCCACCGGCGGCATTGACGGCTTCAAGTCCGAGGTTGAAGCCGCGCTGCATCGACGAGCCTTCAGGTGCGACGGGCCCGGTGAGCGGCGCGACGAAGCCGATCTTGTACGGCCGCGATCCGTTGAAGGCGGCGAATGCGCGCTTGCCGAGAATGGCGGCGGCGGCGACGCCGGCGACACCCCCGGCAAAGGCGCGGCGGGAAACCCGCACAGACGACATGTCCCTTGCCGTTACCTGCGATTTCCATTCACTCATGACGCTTCCTCCCTGGCGGTTGTCCGGGACCATGAAATGCCCTGGGGTTTTACCACGACGAATAGGGCTAGCAATCCGAACAGGATGCTCTCTGCGACTGTGATGTTGAGATAGGTCTGCAACAGCGTGAAGGTGAATTCGACGGCGACTGCGCCCAGCACCGGCCCCGCCAGCGACCCCGGTTTCGAGATCAGAACGGCGAAGAATGCCGGCGCCAGGAACGACAGCCCGAGTGTCGGATTGATGGCGATGGTCGGCGCGATCAGCGCGCCGGCCAGAACGGCAAGCGCCGTCGCCAGGGCAAACACCATGGCGAATGTGCGCTGCGGCGAAATGCCGAGCACCGCCGCCATTTCCACATTGTCGATCGAGGCGCGCAGCCGCAGGCCGAACGACGTGCGGTAGACGAGAAGTAACAGCACGGCCAGCAGTACGATGATGCCGGCGGCGACCACGGCGCGGTATGCCGGGTAGACGACATCGCCGATTTCGATCAGGCCCTTGATCGGCGGATCGATGCCCTTTTGCGACACCGTAAAGACCGTCGCGGCGCCTTGCTCCAATACGATGCCGACACCCCACGTCGCCAACAGCGTCGCCATGAAACCTTTGTCATAGACCCAGCGCAGCACGCCGCGCTCAAGTGCAAAACCCAGACCGAGTCCGACGACGAAAGTAAGGGGAAGCGCGATCAAAAACGGCAGGCCGCGCATCGCATACATCGAATAAGCGCCGACCATCATCAGGTCGCCTTGCGCAATGTTCACGATGCGCAACTCACCGAGAATCAAGCCGAGGCTGAATGCGACGAGCGCAAGCCCGGACGATGCCCAGATGAAATCCAGAAGAATCTGAATCCAACTGCTCACCCGGCCTCCCGTATGCGCGCTTTGCAACGTTATACAGTAGACGGCCTGTATGCGAGCAATATATCGATGACGCAATATTTGCCGTGCCCGCCTGGCGAACACGATGCGAACAGTTTGTCCGTTTTCGAGGGACCGTCCGGAAGATATTCCATATATAGGAAGGCGTTCCCGAAATTATGCTTCGCGCGCGGCGGAGGCGTCAAGGTTTGCGGCGTGGCCGCCGTCTTGCCGCGCTCAGAGGCCGAGTAGGACTCCGCCACTTCCTTGTCTCGCGCCAGCGATTTAGCGCGGGCGCGCCGGAATGGAATTGCTTGCAGCGATGTCGTGTTTGTCCAAAGACGCCGGGGTTGGTCGCCGCTCTCGCGCGGCCGCAGCGGCATCGGGCGCATCGGCATCCGCGGACGGCATGCGCAGGCTGTAGCCCACTGGCAGAAGGCGGATTCTCCAGCGATCTTCCAGGGTTCCCCATAAACCGCGCGGCAGGAACAAGGCAAAGACAATGGCGGTAGCGCCCAGCCCGATCAGATACCAGACGCCGGTGGCGCCAAACATGTATTCGATCAGGAAGAAAATGACGCCACCCACGATTGCGCCTTCGAACGTGCCCAGACCGCCGACCAGCACCATGAAGATCATGTAGGCGGTCCACTGAATGCCGAAATACGTGTTCGGCTGAAAGGTAATGGAGGTCGCCAGCCACAGCGTTCCGGCGAGCGCGCAGCCAAACGCGGCGAGAAAGAAAATGATCCGCTTGCCGGCGAGCACCCGCACGCCGACCGACTTGGCCGCGTCCTCGTCGTCACGGATCGCCTGCACCGAAGCGCCGAGACGGCCGCGCAACAGCATGAACACGACCGTGAGCAGCATCACGGCCGTGGCAAGCGCCATCCAATAATTATAGGCGCGGCGGTGATCGGGGCTGAAGGCGTTGAGCGCGATCAGCGACGCTCCGGTCTCGCCGTTGATCAGAGGATCGAGCACGACGAGAAGATGGGCGAGTTCGGCCACCACCCACATGCCGATGGCAAACTCGCCGCCGCGCAGCCGCAGCATCAACGGCGAGATCGGCAGCGAGAGGATGCCGGCCAATAAGGCGCCCAGCAGCAGCGCCGGATACACGCCGACGCCGTGATACGAAAGTTCGATGGCGAAATAGGCGCCCAGCCCGAAGAACGCCTGCTGCCCGACCGAAACCAGACCGGCATAGCCGGCGAGCGCGTTCCACATCACCGAGAGAATGAGATAGATGAACAACGTGGTAAGGCTGTCGACGATGTTGGCGCTGAACAGCAATGGTCCGAAGGCGAGCACCACCACCAGCACAGCGGCGGCGATCCCGGCGGCGGCCGACAGCCGGGTCGAACGCTCGACAATGAAGCTTGAATCCTTGCTCATGACCGGCGCGCGAACAATCGGTGCAATCCGCCGCGAGCCTGCAATGCGCCGGCGGCCAGCCGTCCGGCAAGCACCACCAGGAACACGACGTGTCCCGCAATGAGGAATCCTTGTGGATTGATCTGCGCGCCGAAGGTCTGGGCGATACCGAGCACGATGCCGCCCACCAGCGTTCCCGACAATGAGCCGATGCCGCCGATCACCACCGCCTCGAACGCGAAGATGAGCTGCGTCGGACCGGAATAGGGCGAGAACGTTTCGCGCATGGCGAGGAACACGCCCGCCAGTCCCGCCGAGGCCACCGCGATCGCCGCGGCCACGGCGTAGACGTAGCGGGCGTTGATGCCGACAAGCCCGGCGGTGTCGGGGTCTTCCGCGGTGGCGCGTATCGCCCGGCCGAGCGAAGTGTGCGTCAGAAACAGCTTCAATCCCCCCAGCAACACGACGGCGACGGCGAAAATGAGCAAGGCGAGCGAGCCGATATAGATATTGCCTGGAATGGCCCAACTGTCGAAGGCGAAATCCCCGATATAAGGGGCCAGCGACCGCGAATCCGCGCCAAAATATTCGAATAGGCCGTTTTCGATGACGATGGCGAGTCCGAACGTGGTCAATAGCGGCACTAGCATTCCGCCGCGCAGACTGCGTTCCAGCATCAAGCGTTGCAGCCAGAAGCCGATCGCCGCCATGAGCGGCAGCGCCACGATAAGCGCGACGAAGGGCGAGATGCCGGTTTGATCGGCGATGAAAAACACCACGCAGGCGCACAAGATGGCGAGATCGCCATGGGCCAGATTGATGATGCGCATGACGCCGAACATGAACGAAAGACCGCAGGCGAGCAGCGCGTAATAGCCGCCGAGCAGCACGCCATTGAGGAGTTGCGTAATCCAGATCATGAGGTCACCCGCCGCGCTCGTTGCAGGCCGAAATAGGCTTCCGTGACCTGCTCGCGGGTCACGTCCTTGGCGTCTTTGGCAAGGATGATGCGGCCTTCCAGCATGCAGGCGACGCGCGTCGCCACGCCCAGCGCCCGCCCGATATCCTGCTCCACCAGCAAGATGGTGGCGCCGACTTTGATCAGCGCCTCGAGCGAGCGGTAGACGGCCTCGACGGCAATCGGCGCCAAGCCCAGCGATACTTCGTCAAGCAACAGCAGCTTGGGATTGGTCATCAAGGCGCGACCGATGGCGGTGGCCTGCTGCTCGCCGCCCGACAGGGTCCCGGCGCGATTGTTGAGCCGCGGCCGCAGCAGCGGAAAGGCGTCGAGCACGGTGTCAAGAGTCCAGGGGCCGCTATTGCCATAGGCGCCCGCCACCAGGAGGTTTTCCTTGACCGTCATGCCGTTGAACAGGCGGCGGCCCTCGGGGACGAGCGCAATCCCGGTGCGGAGCCGCGCATAGGCCGGCACCGCGGTGACATCGATCCCGTCGAAAAGGATGCGGCCGCCGAACGGCCGGTGAGCGCCGGCGATGGTGCGCAGCAACGTCGTCTTGCCGGCTCCGTTGGCCCCGACCAGCGCCAGCGTTTCGCCCGCCGCCACCGTGAAGGTCACGCCGCGGACCGCCTGGAGAAGCCCGTGGCGGGCGTCCAATTGCTCCACCGCGAGCAGGCTCATGAAGCGCCCCGTCCGCCGACATAGGCGTCGATCACGGCGGCATCGGCAATGACGACCTCCGGCTTGCCGTCGGCGATGATGCGCCCGGCATCCATGCAGACCAGGCGCTCGACCACGCGGATAAGCACGTGCACGATGTGCTCGATCCAAACGATCGCCAGTCCGCGGTCGCGCAGCACCTGGATGGTCTCGACCAAATTGTTAGCTTCCTCGTCGGTCAGCCCGCCGCCGATCTCATCGAGCAACAGCACGCGCGGCCCGGTGGCAAGCGCCCGTGCCAGCTCCAGGCGCTTGCGGTCGAGGAGCCCGAGCGTTTCCGCGCGCCTGTTGGCGACGTGCAGCATCTGGCACAGTTCGAGCGAGTCGGCGCAGCGCTGGTAGGCGTGCTGGCCCGCGAAGCCGCCGCCGGTGGTTGCGGCGACGAAGCAGTTTTCAAACACGGTCATGCCGCCGAACGGCCGCGGGATCTGATGCGAGCGCGCTATGCCGATGCGGCAGCGCTGGGCGGCGTCGAGCGTGGTTACGTCGGCACCCTCGAAATAGACGGCGCCGGTCGTCGGTCGATAGGCGCCGGCAAGGACATTGAGCAGAGTCGTCTTGCCGGCGCCGTTCGGGCCGACGATGCCGACCGCCTCATTGGCGGCAAGCGTAAAATTCACGCCGTCAAGGACGCTGAGCGCCCCGAAGCTTTTGTAGACACCGGCGCCGACGAGCAGGCCGCCGTCGACGCTGCTCGCGGCCGTTTCTTCCAATCTTGACCCTCAGCTCAGCTGTACGGCTGCAGCTTAGCACCAATCGGCACGTTGGGGTCATCGGCGTTGTCGACAATTACCAGGTCGAGCCTGTGCTTGCTGCCTTGTTTGGCCTTGATCCATTGGGCGCCGATCAGCGGGGTCGTCGAGACGTGTGGTACCGGACCGTGGCCGAAATCGACGACGCCAACCGCGGTCGTGACCTTGAACGCGTTGAGCTTGTCGACAAGGCCCTCTTTGTTCTTCGGGTCGGTGGATTTGAGCAACGCGGCGCCGACGTCGAGCAGCGACTGGGTGCCGCCGAGTTGCTGGTTCCATTGCCTTCCGGTGCTCTTTTCGTAACCGTCGGCAAGCTCCTTGGAGGTCTTGCCGGTCAGCGGCGATTTATACGGGAAGGTCGGATGCCAGTAGCAGAGGCTGGCGATGTTGTAGGCGAGCGATCCCAGCGCTTCCATCTGCGAGGGGAACAAGCCGGTTTTGGCGATGCTCTGGATCTTGACGGTCTTGGCGAAGCCAAGCTGGGCGGCCTGGCGCCAGAACACGGCGAAGTCGGGCGGGATCGGCACACCGGTGAAAATCTGCACGCCCGCGGCCTTGTATTTCGCGATCTGGGCCGAGTAGTCGGTGGTGCCGTCCTCGTAACCGCCGGGATCGAACACCGTGAAACCGGCCTTTTCGAACAGCGGAATCTCGTGCTCGCGCAGCGCATTGCCATCGGCGTCGTTCGGAAACATGACGCCGACCTTCTTGTTGGTCGTAAACGGCGCTTTGCTCCACTCGGAGATATACGCCTGGGCGAACTGCGCCACGCCGAACGAGAAGTGGAAGCTCCACTTGAACGGGAACGGCGTCTGCCCGGGCTTGCCGCCGCGGCCGAAATACCAGGATTCCCACGGCAGGATGGTGGACACGCACGGCATTCCGGCGGCATCGCAGGCGTCGGCAACTGGATTGACCACCTCCGGCGTCGAGGTGGTGAGCATCAGATCGATCTTGTCGTCGTTGATCAACGATTTGGCCAACTGGCTGGCGCGCGCCGGGTCCGACTGCGAATCCTTGTCGAGGATTTGGACTTTGTATTTCTTGCCTCCGGAACCGAGCCCGTTGGCCAGCGCGTTGCGCGCCAAACTCAGTACGTACGGATCGCCTTCGCCGAAACCACCGAGCGGTCCGGTGCGCGGGCTGACAAATCCGATCTTGATCACGTCGCTCGCTTGCGCAAAAGCCGCCGGCACCTTGCCGACCAACGCCAGCGCGCCAGCGCCTGCCGCCGCGCGCCCGACGACTTCGCGGCGGGAAACCTTCGTCCCGCGATTTGGCTGCTGATTCCCAGTCCGCTTGCTGGACTGCATTGTCGTCCTCCCTGGTTTACTTTTAGAGGAAGTTCGTTACGTCGTTTGCTCCAAGCGCGTCGATCACATTCCCGACGCCCAGATGCTTTCAGAGGTTTTCTGGTGGCGAACCGGCATTGTGGATTAACAAGCGGCTGACGGTGCAAGTCGCGGATGGCGGCAGTCGCGTCGGTTGTCGCCAACCAACGGCTGGCCAAGCCATAACGTCTTCTTTGCTGCGAGTCCATGCGACTCGTTGCGATCTTGCCGGCCGCATCGCTGCCACGAGTGGGGTTTGATAGAACTTTTCAGGCAACCGTCAGCGCGCTGGGACGATTACGGGAAGGGTCGGCCAGTTGTTCGCTATTCGACCGCTCCCGACTGGTCGTTGGGATGCGCTGCAAAAGCGCCGTGGTACAATTGGCGCTGACGGCGGCAGTCGCTGACCTCTGCGGCTTGGGAGGACATCTATGACCACGAGTACATCGGCGAATACCATCAGCGCGGCGGTGGTGCGCAACAAAGGCGGTCCGTTCATCATCGAGCAGCTGCGGCTCGAGGAGCCGCTCGCCGACGAAGTGCTGGTGCGCATCGTTGCCACCGGCATGTGTCACACCGACATGGTGGTGCGCGATCAGGTCTATCCGGTGCCGCAGCCTATCGTGCTGGGCCACGAAGGCGCCGGAGTGGTGGAGAAGATCGGCGCCAGTGTCGTCAAGGTTCGGCCGGGCGATCATGTCGTGCTTTCCTTCATGTCGTGCGGCCGCTGCCGCATGTGCGCGCAAGGACGCCCGGCCAATTGCGAGAACTTCAACGCGCACAATTTCAGCGGCGCGCGCGCCGACGGCAGCGGTAGTCTCAGCGACGAGCATGGGCCGATACACGACCATTTCTTCGGCCAATCGTCCTTCAGCACTTTTGCAGTCGCCAACGAGCGCAATGTCGTGAAGGTGCCGAAAGAAGCCCCGCTCGAGCTGTTGGGGCCGCTCGGCTGCGGCATCCAGACCGGCGCCGGCGCAGTCATGAACGCGCTCAAGGTCGGGCACGGATCGAGCTTCGCCGCCTTCGGCGCCGGCGCCGTGGGCATGAGCGCCGTGATGGCGGCGCGCGCCGTCGGCGCAACCACGATCATTGCGGTCGACGTGGTGCCGGCGCGGCTTGCGCTCGCCAAGGAACTGGGCGCGACTCACGCGGTCGACGCCAGGCGAGGCGATGCGGTCGCCGCGGTCAAAGAGATCGCCGGCGGCGGCGTGCAATTCAGCCTGGAAACCACCGCGCTACCGCAAGTGGCCCGCCAGGCGATCAATGCGCTTGGTGTGCGCGGCACGTGCGGCATCGTCGGCGCTGCGCCGCCCGGCACCGAGATCAAGATCGACGTCACCGAGTTCATGCAGATGTCGAAAACGGTCTACGGCATCATCGAGGGCGACAGCGTACCCGACATTTTCATTCCGCAGCTCATCGACCTGTTTCTGCAGGGCCGCTTTCCGTTCGACAAGCTCACGAAGATTTATCCGTTCGAGCGCATCAATGAGGCGGCGAGCGACAGCGAGCACGGTCTCACCGTCAAGCCGATTATCCGCATCGGCAAGATTTAGTCGCCGGGCGGACAAAAGCGCCTCCGGCGGAGCGCACCGGAGGCGTCATCGGCGCTGGTCGTTGCTCGTCGTTCAGAACGGATAGGGGTTCGGTTTTTCCTTGATCGTCATCCACTGCCATTGGGTGAATTCGTCCCAATTGGCCGGACCGCCGATGCGGGTACCGTTACCGGAGGCTCCGGTTCCGCCGAACGGCACGTGCGGTTCGTCGGCAACGGTCTGATCATTGATGTGCAGGAGTCCGGTGTTGAGCTTATTGCCGATGGCGACCGCCCGTCCTACATCGGACGAGAAGACGCCGGCCGACAGTCCATATTCGTTCTTGTTGGCCAGCGTCACCGCCTCGTCGTCGGTTGCCACCGACGTGATCGCCGCCACCGGCCCGAAAATCTCCTCTTCGAACGCGCGCATGCCGGGCTTCACGCCGGACAACACCGTTGGCTTGTAGAACGGGCCGTCGAATGTTCCGCCTGCTTCCAGTTTGGCGCCGGCCGCCACCGATTCCTTCACGATACTGTCAATGCGCTGCACCTGCTGTTTGGTAATGATCGGGCCGAGCGCCACCTGTCCGAGCGGATCGCCGACCGGAAGATGGTTGGCTTTTGCGACCAGCTTTTCGGTCAGCGGTTTCGCGATCTTGTCTTTGGCCAGAATACGGCCGGTGGTCATGCAAATCTGGCCCTGATGAAACCACGCGCCGAACGCGATCGCCGAGGCGGCCGCATCAAGATCGGCGTCCTCCAGAACGATCACCGCATTCTTGCCGCCGAGCTCGAGCTGAACTTTCTTCAGGTGCTTGCCGGCGAGTTCGCCGATGCGCCGCCCGACGTTGCTCGAGCCGGTGAACGACACCATGGCGATGTCCGGATCGGTACAGATCGCTTCACCGGCTTCGGCGCCGCCAGGCAGGACCTGCAGCACGCCCTTCGGAAGGCCGGCTTCCTCGAAAATGCGCGCGACGATAAATCCGCCGGTCAGCGCCGTCCGCGGATCGGGTTTGAGCACCACCGCATTGCCCGTGGCCAGTGCCGGCGCAACCGCGCGAGTTGACAGAATAAGCGGGAAGTTGAACGGCGAAATGATGCCGATGACGCCGCGCGGTACGCGACGGGCGATGCTGATGCGCCCGGGATTTGACGGAAGGACCAGTCCTTGCGGCTCCGTGCACATGGCGGCGGAGCGGTATAGAATCTCCGTCACCATGTGGATCTCGAAGCCGGCTTTGGCCGGGATGCCGCCGGTCTCGCGTGCAATCCACGGGATCAGTTCTTCCTGATTGTCCTCCAGAACGCGTGCCGCCTTGCGCAGAATGGCGGCGCGCTCCTCGTAGGGCGTCGCCGCCCACGCTGGTTGCGCTGCGCGCGCCTCGGCAGCCGCCTTGCGCACGTCGGCGGCCGACGCATTGCCGACGCTGGTGATCTTGTTGCCGGTCGCAGGCTCGAGCACATCCATTGCGCCGCCGGCTGCGCTCCGCCATTCGGCGCCGAATACGCGGCCTTGCCAAGTCTTCTCAATCAGGAACTTCGGAGCCGGTAGGTTCATGCGCTCTTCTCCCTGCGTTTCGCTTGATGGACGACGGCTTCGCCCGTGATATAGCGACGGATATATCGAAATATTTCCCACGAAACAATACGGCACCCGCGGATCGCAGCATCGCTATATTCCAATGGACATTACGGGACTTAAGGCGCGCCATGCGGCCACACGACGTCAGGGGCCGTACGATCCGCTATCTTCGTCAGCAATGGGCCGGCCCTCGAACCAGTGCAGTCGGCGCCCCGCCAGACTAAAGAGCGGATCGCCAGCCGAGCTTGAGATTGCCGCCGCGCCGCGTGGTTGACGATCAGCCGCCGTCGAGGAATTTCGTTACCAGTGGCCTGAGGACGTCGAGCCGCTCCACCTGCGGCACGTGACCGCAATCCTTGATGATCTCGACCCGCGAATTGGCAATTCGGTCGGCAAACTCCTTGGCGTAGACCGAGGAAACCAGCGCATCGTCCTCGCCCCAGACGATCAGGGTCGGCGCCTTGACACGATGCAGACGCTTTTTCAGGCCTTTGTCGGGAATGGGCCAGACAAACTTTCCGGTGGCGCCGAGTGCCCAAACCAGATCGGCGGTGATCACAGCGATCTGTTTGGGGTCGCTCGGCATTTGCAGCGCCGCTTGCACCGGCGGCGAATCGAGGTGCTTGTACAAGGTCGCGACGAGCTGTTCCGGCGGCATGAGCATGTAGGGCGCTACCGGCGCGTCCTCGCGCCACAGGCCGATCGGATCGAGCACGATCATTTTGCTGATGCGCTCCGGCCGAAAGGCCGCCAGCTCGCACGCCATCATGCCGCCGAAGGAGGTGCCGACCACCGGCACCGATGGGAGATTGAGGGCGTCGAGAATCTCGTCGTAGATCAAAAGCAGATCCCAGAGGCTCTCGACCCCGTAGATCGCTTCACGCGCCGTCTCGCCGGTCCCGGGATGATGCGGAGCATAGACGGTGAAATGCTCGCATAGCCCTTCGACGAAGGGGTCCCAGATCGGTCCGCCCGCGGCGTGCAGATAAAGCAAGGGCGGACCGCTGCCCGCTGTCTTCACCTTCGCTTCGAAATTGCAGTGACGAATCGGGATCGTCTTCACAGTGGCGCTGATCATGACTCACATCCAATCTGCTCGATGGCGGTTTGGCGAAAGGCCGGCGCGATCGGTCGGCAATCACGCCAGCCGCGGGGAGCGGCTCGTCGGCCGCTACGCCGTCGCCATCTCGCGTTGCCTAGCCGGCCGCTTGCGCAGCTTCTTGGGCCACCAATGGTTCTCCAAATCCTTGTCTTCCCAGATTTTCTGCAGATGCGGGAGCACTTCGCACCCAAACAATTCGATGTTCTTCTTGGCCTGCTCGTGCGGCATGGAGCCGAACTGCAGCGCCACCATCAGATGCCCGACATTGAGTCGCTTGGCGATGGCTTCGAGTTTCTGGCGCACGGTCGCCGGGCTGCCGACCACGACGAACTCCCTCTCGATCATGTCCTTCGCCCGCAATGGCTTCAGATCGATGGTAAAGTCGCTGATTTGCAGCAGGTTCTTTCCGGAGCTCAGGACGTTCAACAGACTCTTATAGTCGGCGTTGCCGGGCGGGGCGATGTAGCCGAGCGGAAGGTGCAGGAGCTTGTGATAGAAGTACTCGATATGCTTGCCGTATTCCTCTTCCGCCTCGCGATCGGTCGCTCCTACGCCGACGACTTGCAGGAACGCAGCGCGGTACGGATTGGCGTCCCTGCCCTTGGCAGCGGCGCGCGCCCAGAACCGGTCCATCACTTGTTCGGCCGATTTGCCGCCGAAATAGCTGAGATAGGCGTAGGGAAAATTGCGATCGTGGCAATAATCCCAAGTCGATGAACTGGCTGCGCCCGGGATCAGCACCGGCGGATGCGGCTCCTGGACGGGGCGCGGCCACAAGTTCACTTTCGGCAACTGGGTATATTTGCCGTTCCACGCGAAGAACTCCTTCGCGGTCCAGGCTTTGAGCATGAGCTCCACGCCCTCGCGCCAGCGCTCGCGATGCTCCATGGGCGTGATGCCGTTGCTGATCGAGACGTCGTTGCCGAGGCCAGTCGGCAGGCCGGCAATCAGCCGCCCGCCACTGATGCAATCGAGCACCGCGTATTCCTCGGCGAGGCGAATCGGCGGGCAAGATGAAATCGTTGCGCCCAGCTGAACCAGGGCGACCTGATCCAATCCCTGCTCGGCCGTCATCCTGGCCAGGATGGCGCCGAATAAGTTTGGATTGCACATGAAACCGTAAGGATTCTGATGGTGCTCGTTGAGGCCGACGCCGTCAAACCCGAGCTTTGCCGCCAACATGAGCTCGTCGATCGACCGGTTGTAAACCTCCGTCACCTTGTTGGCGTCGCCGTACTGCCACCACGGTGTATCGATCCATGCCGAGGCCATGCCCTTCGGAGGAAAATCCGCGGGCAAGTCCCGGTAGGGCATGAAGTGAAACATTGTGACCTTCATGGCCGGTCCTCCTTGCGGTCGTTCAAGCGACGCTCCGCCGGCTTGAACCGCGGCTCTCAACGGGGCCGCCGTTGCCTTGGCCAGATCATAGCAGGTGTTCGGACGCGGTAACAGCGCGAGTGCAAACGATCAGAGCAAGCCGGACATGCGGCGCCCATGAGTACGACGAATGGGAACTGAGATGCCGGTAAGGAGAGCCAGATCGGAGTCCGAGCAAGGACACAGCACTCGAACCACCCATGATCAAAAAGTTGCGTCGCCAACCAGCCGCCTCGATTAGGCGCTAAGGCCGCCGTCGACCATCAAACGGCAGCCGGTGGTGAAGCTGCTGGCGTCGGATGCAAGATACAGTACGGAACGAGCAACCTCTTCGGCGCGCACGTGGCGCTTGAGTGGAATAATCTCGTTGAAGAATGTGGTCGCGTCGCGGCCAAGAACGGCACTCAAATTCTTCTCTACATTTAATTGGAATTCATTCTCCACCGGACCTGGATGCAGGGTGTTAACCCGGATGTTGCGTGCGGCGGCTTCCTTCGCCAGCACCCGCATCAAGCCGACTTGGGCGTGTTTGGCGGTGATGTAGGCGCAAACGCCCGGATCGCCCTTCACGCCGACGATGCTGGACGTGATGATGATCGATCCGCCGTCGTTCATCTGCGGCAGCGTATGCTTGGCGGCGAGGAAGGCGCCCTTGACATGCACGGCTAACACGGAATCGAACACGTCTTCCGGATAGTCAGTTACCGGCGCGACCACGCCGAAATTGCCGGCATTGCTGAACAGCACGTCGATCTTGCCCCATCGGTTCACGGTTTGGGCAACGCAATTTTTGACCGGCTCCGATCGAGTGACGTCGGCCACGCACCAGGCGATGGTTTTGCCGCCGGACGCTTTGCCGATATCGGCCGCAGCCTCGCTTAAGGCAGCTTCGTTGAGATCGACGAGCATGACCTTGGCGCCTTCGGCAATAAGGAGTCGCGCCGCCGCCAGACCAAGGCTGCCAGCGCCGCCGGTGATCAGGCACACTTTATCATCCATCTGCTTCGGCATCGTGTGGCCGTCCTTCGCTGCGCCTCCCCCTGATGAATCGCGAATTTGGCCGCAATGGCAACTCTTTTCAGCGCTTTCCGAGAGATTTTTGGGTTTCCGGAGGATCCGAACCAGTTGCAGGTCGGTCGGGCCTACGATCCCGCTCATCGCATGGCCGGACAAGCTGATACGACGCAGGTCGACCGCGATCGCGTGTTAGCGGTGGACAAACGGGCAGGTCTGACGGTCACAATCCGAAGGGTCCGCCAAACAAAAACGAAGAAGCAGAGCATGCGCCAGAGCGTTGCTCACATTCTGATCACACATAATCGGCAGCCTTCCGCGCGGCGCCGAGCTGAACGACCTTCTGATTGCCGACGGAGCCGGAGAGGAGGTCGATCATGCCAAGCTAACCGCCATGATCGACCAGCGTGTCGCCCACGTGATGCAGAAGCGGTGCGAAGTTCGTGCCGCGCGTGGTCAAGCGCAATGGCGATTTCATCGCGGTCCTGACGTCGCCCTCGGCTACGGCATCGCGGTCGTGCCGGAGCTTTTGAAAACGACGAGCGTTTCCAACGTCGTCTTCCGCGACATCGCGGCCGATCCGGTGCCCCAGGCATCGATTGCTGTCGTCTCTGGGGCGAGCCATCGCCATCGGCCAAGTTGCTTATCATGAATATGCAACCTGTGCGCTCAGAAATCACGGCAGCGGCGCCTCCACCTACCGGGAGCGCGAGGCACAAAGGTTTCCCAAGCTGGTCTTTTCGCGCGTAGCCCAAGGCCAATCCCGGCAATTGAGCGTAGCGGAGATTCTATGCCGCCGACGTGAATTGGCAAACCATTCTGCTGTGCGCGACGCCGCATTCGCGACGTTTTTTGTCGTCAGTGTGATGTAGATGTATCATGGTTGCAGCGCATACTGCGGCAGCGCCAGGACGCTGCGGCAGCTTTTGGGGGGTGGCAACGATGACGCTTACGCAGCAAATATCAACCTACAGTTATATCGATCGTCCCGCGATCCAACTCGATGAGGTCGGCACTTCAAATGCCGACGCCGCGCTGCTCGCCCAGATCGACGCCCTGCTGACTTCGGCCGGCGCCTCGTACAATGCGCGAAATTATGACGAGGCGCTCTCCTCCTACTTCTCCTGCGAGTCGCTGATCTACGCTCATCTCGATCAGCAATGGGACCCTGACCTCGGGCCCAAGCTGCGGCCGCTGTTGCCGCGTGACCCCTCGCTGTTCGATTCGCTGCTCTCGGCGAGTTCGCAATGGCTCAACATCCTGTCCGTGCCGGCGTCGACCAGCCCGGTGCGACCTGCGACCGCGCCCTCGGCGCAGCTTCTTTCGAGCGTTGCGGCGCTGCACGGCGCCGGCCTTGGCACAGTTAGCGCCAACCCTACGGCGACGGCGGAAGCACTCTCCGACATGCAGCTCGCCTCGCTCTACACGGCGCAGGGCAACACTGCCGCGAGCACGGCCGCCGCAGCGCGGGCGAAAGCGCTGGATGCCAATGTTGCCAGTTCCTTTGCTGCCGCGCCTGCGACACCTGCAGCGGCACCAGTCGCGGCTGCAACACCTGCGGCGGCGACCATCGCGCCCGCGCTCGACACATCGACGGCACTGCGCGTCGGAACGGTCGCTGCCGGTGCGCCCATCACCCTCAGAGAAGTGGCCGTCCCGAAGCTGCCAATCGCGTTGCTCGCCCAGAAGCAGGCCGGCCTGCTCACCGGCGCCGGCGCGCAGACAGCCGTCAAGCCGATCCAATGGGCAGCCAGCGGCAGCCCCGACATCGCTTCCATCAAGACAATTTTCTACACGCCACATGCAACGGCGGCGCTGCCTGACGGCCTGATGAATGCCGACAGCCTGTGGGAGCGCTCGCTGCTGCTGCCGCACTACTACTTCTATACGATTCCGTTGGGGATCGCGCAGTGCTACCAGGGATTGGGCGACTACGCCAAAGCCGAGACCTATTATCTTCAGGCCGCCGGCTACGCCTACATCAACACCGGCACCGAAGGACCTTACGTTTGGGTCGCGCTTGCCGGGCTCTACAGCGCCTGGGGGGACGGCGCCTACCGGCAAGGCGACACCGCTACGGCGCTGAGCGTCTACGGCAAGGTGATTACGAGCGGCAGCACCACCGCGCCGAACACGCCGCTCTACACTCTTGCCGGCCTGGCCACCGCAGCGACGATCGCGACTACGCTTTTGCCGCAGCTTGCCACCTTGGCGAAAAGCGGCGTCAGCAGCGTGGCCGCCGACGATGTCGCGATCGCCTCTGCGCTCCTCAAAATCTATGCCAAGGAGACGCAGATCAATGCCGGCCTCGACTTCTGGGGCAACTACGCGGCGGCGGTGCCAATCTGGACCTTTAGCTATTTGCAGCAGGTGGCGATCAACTTCACCCAGCTCGCGCAGCAAGCCGAGAACCAAGTGGTGAACTACTGGGCGCAGGCCGACCAGGCGACCTTGACCCAGACCGAGCTCACCAACCAGGTCTCCCAGGCCAATGCTCAGGTCAATGCTGCGCTGCAGCAGGTCGCCGCGGCACAGGCGCAAGCCACCGCCTATCAGGCCGGACTGACACTGGCGCAGACGCGCGCAACCGACGCCGCCAAGGACGCGCAGGAATACAACTCGACCAACAGCCAGGTCATCATCATCCAGGCGACCGGCCAGCAGGTCTCCGGCGGCGACAACGGCGACTACAACGGCGTCAGCTCCATGGCGAGCCAATATCTCGCCGGGCAGACCATCTCCGGCGACTCCGCTACTGTCGCGGCGGCGACCGACCTCGCCGCCAATCGCCTGAGCCAGCAGTTTCAGGTCGACAGCATGAACCGCACCGCGACGGAGATGCAACAGGCCGCGACCCAAGCCCAGGCGCAGCTCAATGCGGCCAATGCGCAGGTGACCGCCGCTGGTGCCAGCCTGGGCGTGGCCATGCTCGAATCGGCAAACGCCACGCAGACGCTCGCGGTGTTCGATGCCGACACCTTCACGCCGCAGGTGTGGAAGGCAATGGGCGACTTCATCGAGCAGATCTACGAGCGCTACATGCACATGGCGCTGCGCGCCGCCCGCCTGATGCAGCAGGCCTACAATTTCGAGAACGATACCACGCTTGCCTACATCAAGTCGTCCTATCAAGGCGTCGTCGACGGCCTGCTTGCTGCCGATGCGCTCATGGCGGACATCCAGGCCTTCACCGACGACCTGGTCAACTCGACGCGCGGCAAGAAGCAGTACGTGAAGAAATCAATCTCGCTGGCTGGCAACTACGGCTATCTGTTCGAAACCCAGCTGCGCAAGACCGGCACCATGACGTTCGAAACGACGCTCGACGATTTCGACTCGGACTATCCGGGCACCTATGAGGGTCGCATCCAGCGTGTGCTCGTTTCGGTGCAGGGCATCGTGCCGCCGACCGGCGTCTCCGGCACGCTGAGCAACGGCGGTATCTCGTATTATCGCCTGCCGTCCGACATCGCGACCCCGACGACGCCGAGCAAGGTGCGGGTCCAGAGCGCGGAGACTCTCGTCATCTCCGACTACGATCCGACGCAGGACGGAGTCATCGATTCCAGCACCGGCAATCAAACAGGAATCTTCGAAGGCGCCGGTATCGCGAGCACCTGGATCTTGA
>JASHPU010000005.1 GCA_030037885.1 Xanthobacteraceae bacterium
GAACGCCGAGAGACGCGTCGTCACGATCCGCGCCACGCGCAACGCGCGTTACCACGCGTGCACGCTTCGGGCGCGGCGCCGCCCCCTCCCTACCCTCCCCCGCTTGCGGGGGAGGGTAGGGAGGGGCGGCTCGCCTCTCGGCGTTCCATCGCGGCTCTCGCCGGCCGGTTGTCACCTTGCCGGCTCAGCTCCAGGCCAGGCTTCCTGGGACGCGGACGCTCGGTCTTCGCTAGGCGGGCGTTACCCGCCCCTTCCTGTCCCAGTCCAGAGGAGCACCCCTCACTGCGGCCGTAGTACCGCAGCGCGTGATGCCCGGAGCCGCCCGGGCGCAGGGGGCAAGCCTGCGCGCAGGCACCGCACTCGCTCCTACCACGCGGCTTGCCGTCCGCGCGGCGTCCTTGTTGAGCGAGAATTTGCGCTTCCTATAGTCGTCGCAGAATTCTTGTCAAGATTGTCACATTAAAAGACAATTAATATATTGATTTTACGTCATTTTTAATTTTTAATGTGTCATCACTCGATCCAACTGTCGCAATGCGCGCGGAATATGATTCGCAACAACCGAGCCCGAAGAGATCACCTCTGAAACAGCCAGCACGCCAGGGCGGTGGCGGCAGCCGCGCCGACAAGCTGGGCGACGATGAAGGCAAGCACGCCCGCCGGCGCAATGCCCGCATAGGTGTCAGACAGAGCGCGGGCGATGGTCACGGCGGGATTGGCGAACGACGTCGACGCCGTGAACCAATAGGCCGCCGTGATGTATAGCCCGACCGCATAGGGAATCGCTGCCGGCGTCCGCGCGGCGCATCCGAAGATCGTCAGCAACAGGCCGAACGTAGCGACACATTCCGCGAACCACTGACCTGGACCTGTCCGAACGGTCATTGAGACTTGCCACAGTGGCAGCTCGAACATGGCGTGGGTGGCGAGCACGCCGAGGATGCCGCCGGCGATTTGCGCGGCGATGTAGGTGCCCGCAGCGCGCCCCGGCAGCTCGCGGCGCAACGCCATTGCGATGCTGACGGCCGGATTGAAGTGCGCGCCCGACACCGGGCCGAACGCGAGAATGAGCACGGCAAGCATCGCGCCGGTCGGCAGCGTGTTGCACAGGAGCGCCAGCGCACCGTTGCCGCCGGCGAGCTTCGCGGCCATGATGCCCGAGCCGACGACGGCCGCCAGCAGAAAGGCCGTCCCCAAAGCCTCGGCGACGATGCGCTGCGCGAGCGTCGGCTTCACGCCGGGGCGGCCGCTTGCGCCGTCGCACCGTCGATGCGGCCGATTTCACGCAATCTATGTTGCAGGCTCAATTGATCGAGCGAACGCAGCGGCAGCGACACGAAAATGCCGATGCGCCGCTCGATCATGCGATAGGCATCCTTGAAGGCGAGCGCCTTTTCGGCCGGTGTTCCCGTGGCTTCGGCCGGATCCGGAACGCCCCAATGCGCCGTCATCGGCTGGCCGGGCCAGACCGGGCAGGTCTCGCCCGCGGCGTTGTCGCAGACCGTGAAGACGAAATCGAGCAATGGCGCGCCGGGCGCGGCGAATTCGCTCCACGATTTCGAACGCAGGCCGGATGTGTCGTAGTGCAGGCTTTGCAACAGCCGGATAATTTCGGGATGCACCTGCCCCTTTGGATGGCTGCCGGCGCTAAACGCGCGGAATTGTCCGATGCCGAGCCTGTTCAAGATCGCTTCCGCCATGATGGAGCGCGCCGAATTGGCGGTGCACAGGAACAGCACGTTGAATTTTTCGACCATGACTTAACTCACGACGATGGATTGCGCGACGGCCGGCACCCCACCAAACCAATCGGGATGCTTCACGATGGCCGTCGTGCCGATCGAGAACAACAGCAAGCAGATCACGTTAATCTGCAACAGCAGATGGCCCAGATCGCCGCCGCAACACTGATAGCCGTTGCAACACTGGTCGAGCACGGCACGCTCACGAACAGCCGCAAGCGGCGGCGGCGGCAGGCTCCGCGATCTTGGGCGCGGGCGCGCAACACGATTTCTCGTGCGCGACTCGCGCCAAGCGCTGCCCCGATCCATCGCCGTAGTCAGTGATTTCGCCTGTCGTGTGGAATGTCCCATGCAATACCGGCCGGGTCGTCAATCCAGGACTTTTCCGACTTGGCGTAGCAACAAGAGGTTTGCCCTTGTTCAAAGATACTGCCGCCCGCCTTCTTCAGCCGGGCGTAAATTTCTTGCAGTTCATCGCCGTTCTCGGCCTGGATGCCGAGATGATCGAGGCCGGACTCCCGCCCGCGGGTCGAGATGGCGAAATTCACGCGCGGATCGTCAAGCATCCACTTGGCGTAATCGGCCTTGATGACGGACGGCTCCGAAGCAAACAGCGCCGAATAGAAGCCGATGGACTGCTTTAGATCATCCACGGCGACGTGCACGTGAAACCGCTTCATGGCGGCCCCCCTTCGGGTTGCAGACTGTTGCGGGCGCGCACCCTTGCGCGCCTTGGCAACAGTTCTCGGTGAGGAAGGACACAAGCCCGTTCATCGCTTCGAACCGCGCCGCATAGATCATGGAGCGGCCGTCGCGGCGAACGGTGACCAGTCCGGCGAAGCGGAGCCGGTCGAAATGGAATGTCAACGTGTTGGGCGCGAGGCCGAGCTGCTCGGCGACCTGGCCGGCGGCCACGCCCTGCGGACCGGCTTTCACAAGCAGGCGGAATATGTCCAGGCGGTTGTCCTGGGCGAGCGCGGCCAGGGCCGCGACGGCGTTTGACGTTTCCATATTTCAGCGAATATAGAAACGATTTCGGAACGTCAAGGGGCAGCAATCAGTTGGCCAGCGAACCCCAGATTCAATTCCTCATGGCGTCTAGAGCATATCTCGCTCAGATAGCACCACGTTCTCGTCATGCCCGGGACGGGTTCCCCGCCGCGCAAGCGCGGCGGGGACCCCACGCCCGGCAATGACGAATGAAGGAACTCGATTCGATTACAGCGGAACATGCTCTAGTAGTCCGCGCCCTGGCGCGCAGTCTTGGCCTTGGGCCCACTGCCGCGCTGCTCGCTCTCCTGCCGCAGATAGGCGACGATGTCGCGGCGGGCGATCGGATCGGGAACGCTGACCGGCATTTTCACCCCGGGAATGAATTTCGTCGGGCTTGCAAGCCAGCGGTTCAGATTGTCCGCCGACCAGGTCAGGCCGGCGCTGCCAAGCGCAGGCGAGTAATCGTAGCCGGCCGCCGTGCCGGCGCGCCGGCCGAACACGCCGCGGAGCTGCGGCCCGTACTTGTTGGCATCGAGCGCATGGCAGGCGGTGCATTGCTCGTTGAAAAGGTCCCGGCCGTCGGCAGGATCGGGCGGATTGCTGGCGAGAAAGCGCGACAGGTCTTTCGCATTCCGCGGATCGGCCGAGCGGAAGAAGGTGTAGCCGAGCGTCAGTTGCGCGATGTCGCGCATGTCGGGGTCCTTGCCGAACTTTGGATCGACGTAGAACACCACCGGCATATGAACTTTCTGGTGCGCTTCGAGCCGCTCCTCGGTGAAGCAGAAGCATTGTATCTTGTTGAAATAGATGCCGCTGCGCAGCGGCGTAACGTTGAAGGTGGCATGGCCGACGATCGGTTGGCTGCTGAGGTTCTCGGCGGTGAAATAGACCAGCTTCTGCTCGCCCAGATGCACGGTCACGGCGCCCTGGTCGGGCACAAAGCGCCATGGCAGGCCGGGCGCGACATTGGTGTCGAATGCCACCGTGATGGTCTGTTTGGAAATCTTGGCGGTATCGGCAGCGACCCGTTGCGTGGTCCCGGCGAGCCCGGTCGCAGCGCAGAACATGCGGTAGAGCGTCGGCGA
>JASHPU010000217.1 GCA_030037885.1 Xanthobacteraceae bacterium
CAAGGCCATGATCACAAACGGCGAGGTTCTCACCACGCGCCTGGGGAAGCCCGAACCGCTTGCCAATGTGTCGCACAGCGAGACGATTGATTTGCTCAATCAAATCCGCGGCGGCCAGATGGCCGACAATACCGCTATCTATAAGGCATACGGCGCGGATAAGCTAACGAATGCCGACTTCAACTTCCTGCAAACCGAATTTGCCAACGCGCGTACGCCCGACGGCCAGCGGTTGAACGCCGCCCGCAAGCTGTTCATGGACCGCTATAGCAAGCTCATCGACGGCGCGATGACCGACACCGGCACGCCGTCGCTGCTCGGCACACAACGGCTCTATGCCTTCGAAATGGATGCGCAGCGCGCAGAAGCCGATCTGCGCAAACAAGGCAAAGACCCGAGCCTCGTCTACGATCCAAGCTCGGAATACTTTTTCGGCAGCCCTGAGAAGATCGCGGCCTACCACGTCTCGCTGCAAGAGGCGCAGCGCTACGACACGACAATGAAGGCGATGGACAAGACAAATGCGCCGGCGCCGCCGCGCGCCGCGGCCGCCCCGCTCGTTCGACAGAACGGCCATACCTATCAGCGCCAGCCTGACGGCAGCTACAAGGCGATCGACTGATGCCCGACGCGCCCCCTTTTGATCCGGCGAAACCTTATGAGACCGTCGGCGGACAAGTGCCGCCGTTCGATCCGTCCAAGCCGTTTGAGCAGGTCGAGGCGCCCGCCGCTGAGGACATCGCCGATCGCGTCAACAATGTGCCGCAACCGTTTTGGGATCGGCTCTCCTATGGCAAGGCTCTGGATCACGTCATCGCGCCGTTCGTTTCCGCGGCCAAAGGGGCAGCCGAAGGGTTTGGGCCTGAGCCGCTTGGCATGTCGCCCGAGCATGTGCGGCAACTGCAAGAGGCCGGGATATACCGCGATCCCGCCACCGGCCGGGGCGGTGCAATCCGGTTATTCAATGAAAGCGTCATGCAGCCAGCCGCGGTGCTGGGCGACGTGTTGGTGAGGGGCGTCAACGCCGGGGTCCATGGAATAGCCGGCGCGGTCGGACAGTTTGTCGAAGATGCTCATGGCGCGCTCGGCAATCCCGAGGAGGCAAAGAACGAGGTCACCAACTTCGCCAACTATCTAATGCTCCGCGGCGATCATCAGTTCAGCCGATACGAACACGGTCCTGCTGGCCCGACGGATCAGAACATCGGCACGCTGCCGACCGATCGAGATTTCAAAACCTCTGCGCAAGTGCTTTCGGCGCCGGACGCCGAGGCCAACTTGCGCCAGCTTTGGCAGGAGCGGGGCATTCATCCGGCCGAAGCGACACACGACGCCCAGGCGGACGCCTTCCTTCGGCACGACCTGACCACGCCGCCCTACGATGCGCTCGACCACAGCGACATTCCCGCGGTGCGCAACTCTCCGGTACCGGTCGGCACGCCGCGCAGCGCGCTCGCAAGAACCGGTGACGAGCGCATTGACCGCATCTTGGACGATCCGGAAACCAAGGCGGCGATCGACAGTCCAGTGGTCAATCGAGCGAACGACGTGCCGTACAGCGCAGGCCCTGACAATGACGGAGCCGGGCTCAACATCGATCGTCATTTTCCGGAATCGATGACGGTGGACGGAGTGACGTTCGATCCGGCCGAGCCGTTCGCCATCCATGAGTTCGTCGAGCGTGACGTGATGCAGAAGCTGATTGCGGGCGGGATGGAGCCAGCAACAGCGTACAAGGTCGCGCATTTCGATTTTGCCGAGAAAGCGGAAGGCGCGTGGTACGCCGCGCACGGCATCGACCAGGCCAAGGCCGAGGCGGCCTATCGGCCATTCATCGATGCCATCGACCATGAGCACCCGATCGATCCGCCGGCCGATCTGTTCCGCAAGCCCTATCCCCACGACAATGTGAGCGAACCCGGATCGGTCGAGGATACCCCCCCGACCAACGAGGAGGTCGCCCGTGCACATGCCATCCTTGACTCAGCCGAGGCCACCGGTGCGTTTCGGCCGCTCGGGGCTGATGTAGCACCGCCGCTGCCATCGCTCGCCCAGCAGCCTCCTATGCGGCCGGGAAGGTTGGTCGCCGCCGCGCAGTCGGCGGTGGACAAGCTGTTCGACATCGGCCGCGACCTGCAAATGAAGCTCGCGCCTATGGCGACCGGCAGCCGCGATAGCATGGCGCTCGCCAAGGACTTCTCCAATTCTCTGCGCCGCAACCGCTGGGAATGGTCGCGGGTGGACGATGACATTGCCAAGCGGTTCGACCCCGAACAGCGCAAGCGCATGTGGGACGCCGCAGACGAGGAGAGCGTCGCCCGCCAGCTCGGCGAAAGCCGCGAGCATCAGGGCCTTATCACCTTGGAGCCCGAGGAGCGGCGGGCGGTCGAGGATTTGCAAGCGCGGGCGCAAACGGCGTGGCTGCGCGCACGCGACCTCGGCATGGTCGAAGGCGAGGGACTGCCGGCCTATACGCCCCGCATGGTGATCAACGCTGCCGGCGCCGCCGAGAAAGACGGCCGGATCGCACTCAACCGGCTGCCGGGCCAGATCGGGCGAAACTTGCGCACGCGCACGGCGCAAATGCTTCACCGCAAGCACATGACCGCCGAGGAGACCGAAGCGGCGGCTAAGGCGGCGCTCGGCGAGGGCGCCGAGATCGCGCGCGACATCCGCGTCCTGCCGCTCGCCACGGCGAGGCTCGAGGATGCCATCGCCGGCCGAGCCCTGATCAACAACATCCGCGAGATCGGCGCGCGCACCGGCGATGACACCGTAGCGGACGGCTTTCGCCCCACGGACAGCGAACACAAATGGTTCACCGTTGACCATCCGGCATTCCGCACGTGGCGCCCGAAGTTGGAGCAGGCCGACGGCAAGTGGCAACCTGTCCGGGATCAGGACGGCAATATCATCTTCGATCAGGCTCCGATCTACGTGCGCGGTGATTTCGAAGGCCCCTTGCGTGCGGTGCTCTCTCAGAAGTCGGGCGCGCTCTACAGCGCAGCGATGAGCCTCAAAGGCAAAACCATGAGCCTCATCATGAACTCGCCGCTGATCCACAATGCCGTGGAGTGGGGCCGTGCGGTGCCGGCAATGCCGGGCAAAGTGGCGACGTTCAAAATCTATTTCGAGGGCAACCGTGCGCGCCACGATCTTGGTCAGATGCGCGAGGCAATCGATGCCGGCATGGTGCCGATCGGCCATCGCTTCTTCAACCAGGATATTTCCTCCATCATGGAGGAGCCCAACCTGACGCCGGGCCGGTCCTGGACATCGCAAGTCTTGGCTTTCGTTCCAGGACTGTTCGATGAAGCCGCTGGTACCGCGGTCAAGCGCGCGATCGATAAAGCCGGCGACTTCTGGCACAACACGCTGCTGTGGGATCGCGTCGCCGATCTTCAAATGGGCCTGTACACGAACTTTCGCGACGATCTGCTGGCGAAGGGCATCGATCGGCAGACAGCGGCCAGAGCCGCCGCGCATTGGGCCAATCGCTACGCCGGTGCGCTTCCCGTCGAGGCTATGTCGGCAGCGGCGCGCAAAGTTTCGAACATGCTGATGTTCTCCCGCTCCTTCACCTTGGGCAACCTCGGTGTGATGAAGGACGTGCTGACGGGACTGCCAAAGGATGTATTGGCGCAGATTGAGCGCGACGCGGGCGAAATTGATCCGAACGCCATCGGCTATGCCAAGGCTCTTGCGCGCCGTAAGGCCACCGCGGTGGTCGCTCTCGACGTTGGGCTGATGCTTGTCGGCAACTCGATCCTGCAAAGCGCAGTGAATGTGATGCGCGGCGACTCGACGGTTGACCAGGAAATGCACGGCTACGCCGAGAGGTTGTCCAACGCGCTCGCGGCGGTGAAGGAAAACCCGCTGAAGTTGCTCGGGCTGCCGCAAGCGGTGAGCGCGACCAACGAGAATGAACCTGGCCGACAAGATCGCGTGAAGATCGGCTACGCGAAGGACGGCACTGCGATCTATGCTCGCAATCCAGTAGGCAAGATCGGCGAGGAGTTTGTAGGTTATCTCACCGGGCCGTTCGACATGATGCGGCGCAAGCTCGGCACGCTGGCGCGGCCGGTGTGGCAAGTCATGAACAACGACGCCGGGTTCGGTCGCAAGATTTACGATCCCGACGCCGACACCTTGCCGAAATACGCAATGAACGTGTTTCGGATCATCGAGCACATCGCCGGATCGCAGCTACCAGAGGGCCAGATCAGCGCCGCGCATGATTTGGTGACGGGGCAGGGCGATGCGAAGGTGAATGCCTTGCAGGCGTTCGGGCCGTTCGCCGGCGTCACGTTCTCCAAGGGCGCGCCCGGCGGCCCGGCAGTCGGCGAGGTCTACCATGCTCGGGAAATGCACGATTATGCCGTTGATGCCGCGCTTCCTGATATTCGTCGGCAAATCCAGCGTGGGGATATCGACGGCGCGCGCCAGCGGATGACCGAGTTGGGCATCCCACCGGGCCTGCAAAAATTCTACGTTCGCACCACAATCAATCCCGCGACCCGCCTATCAGGCCGCACCCTGAAAGATTTCTACCTGTACGCTACGCCGGAGCAGAAACAGCGGCTGGAAAACGCTCATTGAGGGCGCCGCACAGCCGAGCGACCGCGCGCAAACTGATGGCAATTGCGGGCGATCCAAGGCTTTCAAACCAGGACCACGGTCCCGTTTTACCGCCGCACTGGGGCCCGGTTGACGCACGATTAACCGAAGCGCATCATCGTAGGCGCCCCGACCGAGGGCTGCAAATCCTCGGCCGGGACTTGAAGCCAAACGCCAAGGAGGGCGATCGGCTCCCATGCTTTACATACCCCAAATCGGCAGGAATCCGAGTCCGCCCTCCTTGGCGTGTGCACAACACACAAGGAGACGAAGCCATGACGATACTCGAATTTTCGCGCGGCACCGCTCGCCATCCACGCCGACCTGGGAATCGTAAGCCAAAGGAAAAGGCGGTCGAGAAGCCGGCGGCCGTCACCAGAATCCACACCACGATCGGCCAATTCTTAGAGGCAACTTTCCCGCCTCGGGATGAGGCCGAAGTTGCCGGTCTCGACTTCGCTGCCCTCCCTGAATTTGTCATGCACAACGGTCACTCCGGGACGGACGAATTTGCAATCGCAATGCAAAAGTGGCTGCAAAATATCAACGTCATGGCGCGGTTTTCGATGGTGCTGTGCGGCAAATCCAAGAGCGAAACTATGGCGGCGGTACGTGAAACCCAAACGCCCTCCGAAGCCGAGGAACTTTATTCAATGCTGAAAGACGGGTGCGAGGATGCAGAGCGCTTGGTGAGAATGATCCGAGCCGGGCAAATGCGACAGTTAACGGTATTGTCGAGTATCGCCGCCGAGATGAACAATAAAGAGGTGCTGCTGCCATGAACCAGCCCCAGCGCACGCCTGTCGAATATCTTGGGAGCTTGCCATCGGGCTGGTTCGTGTTGGACGTAATGCGAGAGAAGCAGCGCGGCTGGAATTGGACCGCGCTGCTGGTCGATGTCGACCCGGACGATCTAAAAACCTACGAATGCGATTTTCCAGCTCTATTCTATGTACACCCTAAAGACTATAGGCCAGGGCCTCGCAAGGCCCGTCAGGGCTGGTTTCGCATCCCAGGCAAGTTCAGGAGCAGAGACAATGCGTGCGATGCCCTCGATGCAATGATGGCTACCCGGCATTGATGGCTCGGTGGAGTTGCTGGACCGCCGCGGGGCGGGCGCGAATGCCTTGCCCCGCGCGGTGCGTTGCGGTTGATGGGCGTCGCCCGCCATCCTCCCCATCATGCTCAACAACTGGCGCCCTACAGCCCCATCTTATCTAGCGTTGCCGAAACTACCTCTTCGAGTTCGACAAAGAATTTCTCGGCTCGCATCCCAATCATTTGCTTCATCCGTTCACTGTGCGGTTCGGCCGGATCGGCTTCTATCCGACCCGCTGCATCCAACACAGTTTTTTTCAGATCAGCTACCCGTTCTCTTGCCGTTGGAGGGTTCTGCCCAACCAACCGCAAGAGAAATACCGTCAATATGATCCTGAAAGCAGCCAGATCGGCTCGCTGCTCGTTCAAGAAAATCTCGATTGGATCGACTGGCATGGCTGGATCATCCAATTCTCGGCACTGTGTGGCAATCTTCCCACACGGTTCCCAATGCGATTTTCTGGGAAGATTTACACTCGTTATTTCCTCGTAAGCTATTGATTTTATTGGCGACCCCGGCAGGATTCGAACCTGCGACCTTCAGCTTAGAAGGCTGTTGCTCTATCCCCTGAGCTACGGGGCCGCTCGGCCCGAAGATATATAGAATAGCGAACGCCAATGCGCGCTAAATCTGCAACGGCGCCAACGACTCGTGCCGGGCGGTTTGGGCAGCCAGAAACATAGTCAGACGGCTGCCGCTGGCGCGACGGACCGGGGGTTAACGCCGCAATGTCGCTCGAACCTTTTAGGTCCGGCCCCGACAAATGTTCGCCGGCCTGGTTGCCGGCCACGACCTCGACACGATCTTCGCCTCAAGTTCCAGACGGCCGACTTTTTCGGATCTTGCGGCCTTGGGAGGGATTTCGGCAATGATTACGCATCTTCGCGCGGCGCTCGCGGCAGCGTTGGCGGCCGTGTGCGTGGTCGCTTGGTCCGGCCCCGCGAATGCGGCCGACAAGCCGTTTCAAAACGCTGATCTTGCCAATAGCGCCGTCCAGCTCGAGGCGCAGCTCAAGGCCGATGCCGCTGCGACGAGCGAGCCGCTGGCGCAATTGCGGCGCAATGCCGACGCCGCCTTTGCCAAGAACGATTTCCGCACCGGCATGACGGTGCTCAGTCAGATCGTTGCGGCAACGCCGAACGATGCAGCGACTTGGCTGCGGCTCGCCCGCACCGTCATGGAAATCCGCCCGGCCAACGATCAGGAACGTGCCATGCTGCTCGGCCGCGCCTCGGCTGCGGCTTATCTCGGCTATCAGCGCGCCACCAATCGCGACGATGAGGCCGACGGTCTCGTGTTGCTCGGCAACATCTTGACCGTGCGGCAGATGTGGCGGCCGGCGCTCGATGCGCTGCGGCTGTCGCTCGAATTGCGTGAGGTCGCCGACGTGCGCGCGCAATATGAACGTCTGCGCGAGCAGCATGGCTTCCGCATCCTCGATTACACGATCGACGCCGACACCGCTTCGCCGCGCGCCTGCTTCCAGTTTTCGGAAAGCCTGCCGGCGCGGACCGACTTCTCGCCGTTCGTGGCGCTCGTCGGCACCGACAAGCCGGCGCTGGCGGTCGAGGACAAACAGCTTTGCGTCGAGGGCTTGCAGCACGGCCAGACCTACACGGTCACCTTGCGCGCCGGGCTGCCGTCAGTGGTGCACGAGACGCTGTCGAAATCCATCGACTACGCGATCTACGTCCGCGACCGGCAGCCCGCGGTGCGCTTTTCCTCGACCGCCTACGTGCTGCCGCGCACCGGCCAGAACGGCATTCCGGTCATCAGCGTCAACACCCGCGCGGTGGCGATCGAGATTTATCAGGTCAGCGACCGTAATCTGATCGACACGATCGCCGGCGTCGGCTATGGCCGCGGCGATTTCCAGCACGGCCTGTCCCGCTACGACGTCGAGCGCCTTAAGAATGCGCGCGGCGTGCAGATTTGGAGTGGCGAATTGCAGATCGCGCAGTCGCCGCTCAACATGGAAGTCACCACCGCGTTTCCGGTCGATCAGGCGGTCGGGTCGTTAAAGCCCGGCGCTTATGTGATGGTGGCGCAGCCGCAGGAGCTGAAAAACGCCGCCGGCAATGACGACTCGCTCGCCACTCAATGGTTCATCGTCTCCGATCTCGGGCTCACCGCGTTTTCCGGCAATGACGGCATCCACGTCTTCGTCAATTCGCTGGCGACGACGCAGCCGAAGAGCGGCATCGAGTTGCGCCTGATCTCGCGCGGCAACGAGGTGTTGGCGACGCGGCGCAGCGATGCGAGCGGGCAGGCGCGCTTCGAAGCCGGTCTCGCGAGCGGGGAGGGCGGCGCAGCACCGGCACTGCTGGTCGCGGCCGATCCGGCCGGCGACTACGCGTTCCTCAATCTGAAAATGCCGGCCTTCGATCTTACCGACCGCGGCGTCGGCGGCCGCCCGGCGCCGCATGGCCTTGATGCCTTCGTCTATGCCGAGCGCGGCGTCTATCGCTCCGGCGAGACCGCGTATATCACCGCGCTGTTGCGCGACGGGCAAGGCACTGCGGCGCTCGGTGTGCCGCTGACGCTCGTGGTGCAGCGGCCGGACGGCGTCGAATTCCGCCGCGCGCTTATCGCTGATCAAGGCATCGGCGGCCGCACTCTGGCGCTGCCACTGCCGGCCTCGGCGCCGACGGGCACTTGGCACGTGCAGGCCTTTACCGATCCGAAGCGTCCGCCAATTGGCGAGACTACGTTCTTGGTCGAGGATTACGTGCCCGACCGCATCGCGTTCGACCTCACCTCGGCGGCGGCGAGCATCGCGCCCAACTATCCGGCGGCGATGAATATCGTCGGCCGTTTCCTTTACGGCGCGCCGGCTGCCGGCCTCACGCTCGACGGCGACGTAACGATCACGGCGGCCAAAGAGCGAGCGGGTTTTGCCGGCTATCAGTTCGGCCTTGCCGATGAGACGGTCGAGGCGGCCAAGCAATCGCTTGAGGATTTGCCGCAGACCGATGCGGCCGGGAAGGCGAGTTTCTCCGTCACGCTCGACAAGCTGCCCTCCAGCACGCACCCGCTGCAGGCGCAGGTCGCCGTGCGCATGGCGGAAGCGGGCGGCCGCGCCGTCGAGCGTACGCTCACGCTGCCGGTTGCGCCGAGCGGCACCATGATCGGTATCAAACCGCTATTCTCCGGCCGCGCGCTCTCCGACGGCGCCGCGGCGACGTTCGACGTGCTTGCCGTCGCGCCCGACGGCAAGGCGGTGGCGCAGAGCGGGCTGCATTATCAGCTCCTGCGCATCGAGACGCATTATCAGTTCTATAAGCGCGACGGCCAATGGAATTATGAGCCGGTGAAGACGACGACGCGCGTCGCCGACGGCGCGTTCGACGTCGCAGCCGACAAGCCGGCGCACCTGTCGCTGCCAGTGCATTTCGGCCGCTACCGCCTCGAAGTCGCAATCGCCGATCCGAACGGCCCCGTCACCTCGATCGATTTCGATGCCGGTTGGTACGTCGAGACGAACGCCGACACGCCCGACATGCTGGAAGTGGCGCTCGACAAGCCCGACTATCAGCCGGGCGATACCATGACGGTTGCGGTCACCGCGCGCAGCGCTGGCCGGCTCACGCTCAACGTGGTCGGTGATCGGCTGCTGGCGAGCCAGAGCATGGACGTCAAAGCCGGCCTCGCCCAGATCAAGGTGCAGGTCGGCCGCGACTGGGGCACCGGCGCCTATCTGGTCGCGACCTTGCGCCGGCCGCTCGATGCGCCGGCGCAACGCATGCCGGGCCGCGCCATCGGCGTGCAATGGTTTTCCATCGCGCGCGCGGCCAAGACGCTGAGCGTGCAATTGCAGGCGCCGTCGCTGTTGCGGCCGAACACGACGCTGGCGCTGCCGGTCAGGATCGACGGCCTCACCGCCGGCGAGCAGGCGCGCCTCGTGGTCGCCGCGGTCGACGTCGGCATTCTCAACCTGACCAATTACAAGCCGCCGTCGCCGGACGATTATTACTTGGGTCAGCGCGCGCTCTCATCCGACATCCGCGACCTGTATGGCCAGTTGATCGACGGTATGCAGGGCGTGCGCGGCCAGATCCGCAACGGCGGCGATGAAGGCGCGCAGCTGCAGGGTAGCCCGCCCGCCGGGCCGCCGGTTGCGCTCTACTCCGGCCTGGTGACGGTCGGACCGGACGGCACCGCGCAGGTGTCGTTCGACGTGCCGGACTTCAACGGCACGCTGCGCGTCATGGCGGTGGCGTGGAGCAAGGACAAGGTCGGCCACGCCGCAGCCGACGTCACCGTGCGCGATCCGGTGGTGCTGACCGCGACGCTGCCGCGCTTCCTGTTGCCCGGAGACCGCTCGACCATCCATCTCGACCTCGACAACGTCGAGGGCGAGCCCGGCGATTACACGTTCGCCGTCTCGTCAAGCGGCGCCGTGCTTGCGGGTGCGGGCGCCGATCAAAAGCTGACGCTGCCCGCCAAGGCGCGCGGCGCCATCGTCGTGCCGTTGATCGCGAGCGGCGCCGGCAACGGCGCGATCCGCGTCAGCGTCGCCGGTCCGAACGGTTTTGCGCTGGCACGCGACTACGCGATCACGGTGCGGACGCCGGCGCAGATCATCGCACGGCGCACGGTCACGTCGCTGGCGCAAGGTGAAAGTGTCACGCTCTCGCGCGACATGTTTGCCGATCTTGTGCCCGGCACCGGCAGCGTGTCGATCTCGGTCGGCAACTCGACCGCGCTTGACGCAGCGAGCCTGCTCGCCGCGCTTGACCGCTATCCATACCGCTGTTCCGAGCAGATCACGAGCCGGGCTCTGCCATTGCTCTATGTCAGCGAGCTGGCTGGCCAGGCCCATGCGGCGCTCGACCCAAAAACCGAGCAGCGCATCCGCGACGCCATCGAGGCGCTGCTGACGCGCCAGGATTCGACCGGCTCGTTCGGCCTGTGGGGCGTCGGCGGCGACGATCTGTGGCTCGACTCCTACGTCACCGACTTTTTGACGCGCGCCCGCGAGCACAAATTCGCGGTGCCGGACGTGGCGTTCAAGCTGGCGCTGGATCGGCTGCGCAATGCAGTTGCGACCAGTAACGATCCGAGCAAGAACGGCGGCGCCGATCTCGCCTACGCGCTCTACGTGCTGGCGCGCAACGGTTTGGCGCCGATCGGCGACCTGCGCTATCTCGCCGACGCCAAGCTCGACGCGCTGGCGACGCCGATTGCCAAGGCGCAGATCGCGGCGGCGCTGGCGTTGAGCGGCGACCGTGCACGCGCCGACCGGGTTTATGCGGCGGCGCTCGCCGCGTTGACGCGGCCGCCGGGTTCTGCCGAGATCGAGGATCGGCAGGACTACGGCTCGACCTTGCGCGATGCCGCGGCGCTGCTCACGCTCGCCGCCGAAGGCGGCGCCGCTGCGGCGACGGTGCAGGCGGCCGTGCAGCGCGTCGACGCCGCGCGCGCCTCGCTGCGCCCGACCTCGACGCAGGAAGATGCCTGGCTGTTGCTCGCCGCCAGCGTACTGGCCAAAGACGCCGGCAAAATTTCGCTCACCGTCGGCAGCGAGACCGTCACCCGGCCGCTGTACCGCACCGTCGCTGCCGCAGCGCTCAACGAGCCGCTGCGCGTCACCAACACCGGCGCCGATGCGGTCAAAGCCGTCGTTACCGTCACCGGCGCGCCGCTCACGCCCGAGCCCGCGACCGAGCACGGTTTCAAGATCGAGCGCCAGACCTACACCATGGACGGCGTCCCGGTCGATGCGGCACAGGTCAAGCAGAACACGCGGCTCGTCGTGGTGCTGAAAGTCACCGAGGCGCAGCCGCAATTCGGCCGGATCATCGTCGCCGATTATCTGCCGGCCGGATTCGAGGTCGACAATCCGCATCTGGTCTCGTCGGGCGATACCGGCACGCTGCCGTGGATCACCGACGCCGCGGCGCCGGTCAACACCGAATTCCGCGATGACCGCTTCACTGCGGCGTTCGAGCGCAAGAGCGACGATCCAGCGGTGTTCACTGTCGCCTACGTGGTGCGTGCCGTCGCGCTCGGCAAATATGTGCGCCCGCAGGCAAGCGTCGAAGACATGTACCGCCCCGACCGGTTCGGCCGCAGCGACAGCGGCAGCGTCGAGGTGGTGGCGGGCAAGTAAGCCGGTGAACGAGCAGCACGCAACGACGAATGATGCCTCCGCCCTCGCCGCGGGTCGGCGGACGTGGTGCGTGCGCTGCGCTCTTATCAGCGTCGCCCTATTCATCGGCATCGTGGCTTTGTTCGGCTCCGCCTGGTGGATCGCCTCGCTCGGGCCAGCACCGCTCGGCAAGGATTTGCGGTTTTCCGCAACCGTGCTCGACCGCGACGGCCGGCTTCTTCGCGCTTATGCGACGAGCGACGGTCGCTGGCGGCTGCCGGCGCGGGTCGCCGACGTCGATCCACGTTTTTTCGACGTGCTGTTCGCCTATGAGGACAAGCGCTTTCGCAGCCACCACGGCGTCGACCCGCTGGCAATGATGCGGGCGGTGGGCCAATTCGTCACCAGCGGGCGTATTCGGTCAGGCGGCTCGACGCTCACCATGCAGGTGGCACGGCTGTTGGAGCCGCGAAGGAGCCGCACCTTGGCGGCAAAGCTTCGCCAGATGGTCCGCGCCATCGAACTTGAGCGTGCACTGTCGAAGGACCAGATCCTTTCGCTTTATCTTGAGCTTGCGCCATACGGCGGCAACATCGAGGGCATCCGCGCCGCCGCGCTCGCCTATTTCGGCAAGGAGCCGCGGCACCTGACGCTGGGCCAAGCGGCGCTGCTGGTGGCGTTGCCGCAGGCGCCGGAGCTGCGCCGTCCCGACCTCGCGCCTGAGGCGGCGCGCATTGCCCGCAATCGCGTGCTTGATCGCTTCGCCGCCACCGGCACGGTGCCAGCCGACGAGATCGCACGCGCCAAGGCCGAGCCGGTGCCGACGGCGCGGCGGGCGATGCCGCTCGTCGCGCCGCATGCCGCCGATCGCGCCATTGCCGAAACTCCGTCCGTCCACGAAATCCGGCTGACCATTGATGCCGGCCTGCAAAAAAACCTGGAAGAGCTCGCGCGCGAGCGCGCTCAAAACCTCGCGCAAACGCTCGGCCCGGATATTTCGCTGGCGGTCATGGTCGTGGATAACGCCACCGGCGAAATTTTGGCCCGCGTCGGTTCGCCCGCTTATTTCGATGAACGGCGCGCCGGCCAGGTCGACATGACCCAGGCCTTACGCTCGCCGGGTTCGACGCTCAAGCCTTTCATCTACGGGCTCGGCTTCGAGGACGGCTTCATTCATCCGCAGACATTGATCGACGACCGGCCCGAGCGCTACGGCGGCTATGCGCCGCGCGATTTCAATTTTACTTTCCAGGGCACCGTGACGGTCGCGCAGGCTTTGCAGCAATCGCTCAACATGCCGGCGATCGCGGTGCTCGATCGCGTCGGTGCAAGCCGGCTGACCGCGCGGCTCGCCCAGGCCGGCGCCGCGCTGGTCCTGCCCGAAGGACAAGCGCCGGGACTTGCCGTCGGCCTCGGCGGCGTCGGCACCAAACTGTCCGACTTGGTGATGCTCTATGCCGGCTTGGCGCGGCTCGGCACCGTGCTGCCGTTGCGCGAGCGGCTTGACGCGCCGGCGTCGCAGCCGCGGCGGCTCCTGGCGGCAGTGCCGGCGTGGTACGTCAGCAACGTGCTGCTCGGTTCGCCGCCGCCTGAGAACGGCGTTGCCGGAAAGATCGCGTTCAAGACCGGGACCAGCTATGGCTATCGCGACGCATGGTCAGTTGGCTTCGACGGCAAGCACACGATCGGCGTTTGGGTCGGACGGCCGGACGGCGCCCCGGTGCCGGGCCTGGTCGGTCGCGACGCGGCGGCGCCGATTCTGTTCGACGCCTTTGCCCGGCTTGAGCCGTCCGCGCCGCTGGCGCGGCCTCCGGCCGGCGTGCTTATGGCGTCAAATGCCAAGCTGCCGCCGCCGCTGCGGCGCTTCCGGCCTGCTGCGCTTGCCGGGGGCGTAGCGCAGACCGCGCTGCACATTCTGTTTCCGCCCAACGGTGCGCTGCTCGATCTTTCGACCACCGACGGCAGGCCCGATCCGGTGCCGCTCAAAATAACTGGCGGCGTCGCGCCGGTGACGATCTTCGTCAACGGCATTCCCGACGTGCCGAAAGAGCGCGGCAGCGCGTTTTTCACTCCGGACGGCCCCGGCTTTTCGCGGGTGACGGTGATCGACGGCACGGGCGCCAGCGACAGCGTCGTCGTGCGGATTGCCGACGGCGCCTCGGCCAACGCTGTGGTGCGGGCCTCCCACAGCGACACGCGATGAACGCGGTGCAACGCCGCCGCGTCCGGTAATCCTTTCCCGGCACCCTCGTTTTCACTATTGTCCACGCGCATGTCTGACTGCGGACAAATTTTTGTCATCGCCCCGAGCAAAGGCCGCGGCAGTTCAGCGTTGCGGCGCCGCGGTGAACACCGTGAAGCCGCTCGATGAGGTGCCGCGGCCGTTGCGGCGGGCTCCGCTCGGTCGCGACCTAGCGGTCAATCTGCTGCGGTGGTGTGTCGTGCTGGCGCGGCCTTCGCGTGCGCCGATCCCGCCATTGCCGAAAAGCGCCATCGCCGGCATCGCCATCATGCTGGGCGCGGTGGTTGCCGCGATGTTTCTGCTTGACGTTCCTGTTGTAGCCTGGGCGCACCACCTGCCGCGCGGCGTGGTCGACGCCTTCGAGCAAATAACCAAAGCCGGTCTTTCCGGGTGGTATCTGATTCCATCCGGCGTCATCGTTCTGTGGCTGGCGGCGCTGGCCTCGCCAACCTTGCCGCGCTTCACATGGGGGGTGCTGGCGGCGCTCGCCGCTCGCTGCGGCTTTTTCTTCCTGGCGATCGCTGTACCCGGCCTGGTCACCACGTTCTTAAAGCATGTGTTGGGGCGCGCACGGCCTTACGTGGAACCGGCGGGCCATCCCTTCACCTTCATCGGGCTTAGTTTGGATTCGAACTACGCGAGCCTGCCGTCCGGCCACGGCACGACCGCCGCCTCGCTCGCGGTCGCGGTCGGCGCGCTGTTCCCGCGCACGCGTTGGATCATGTGGCTCTACGCGCTGACCATCATGTTCAGCCGCATCGTGCTGACGTCGCACCATGTAAGCGACGTGCTTGCCGGCGCCCTGGTCGGCACGCTGTTTGCGGCCTTGGTGCGCCGCTGGTTTGCGGCGCGGCGCCTGGTGTTTTCGCCGCACGATTTTGCGCCCTATCCGGGTCCCTCGCTGCGGCAGATCGGTGCCGCGCTGAGGCGCATCTTCAGTTCATAGCGGCCGCCAGCGCCGCAAAGCCGCGCTCGAGATCGGCCAGCAAATCTTCGACGGCCTCCAGCCCGATGTGGAAGCGCACCGTCGGCCCGCCCGGCTGCCAGCGCGTTGCGGTGCGCAGTGGCGCACAGTCGAACGGGATCGCCAAGCTCTCGTAGCCGCCCCATGAGGGGCCGATGCCGAACAGTTCGAGCGTGTCGAGGAACGCATACACTGCCTGCTGCGGCACCGGCTTGAGCACCATGCTGAACAGCCCGCTGGCGCCGGTGAAATCGCGTTTCCAGATGGCGTGGCCGGGATGGCTGGGCAATGCCGGATGCAACAGACGCAAGACTTCCGGCCGTTGCTCGAGCCAGCGCGCCACCTCGAGGCCCGAGCGATAATGCCGTTCGAGCCGTACCGAGAGCGTGCGCAGGCCGCGCAGCCCGAGATAGATGTCGTCGGGACCTTCGCACAGACCGGCGTAGCTCACCATGTTTTTCAGCGCCGTAACGGTCGCTGCGTTCGCCGACACCGTGCCGAGCATGACGTCGGAATGGCCGCCGATATATTTGGTGCCGGCCTGGATCACGAGATCGACGCCGTGGTCGAGCGGGCGGAAATAGAGCGGCGTCGCCCAAGTGTTGTCCATCAGCACCAGCGCGCCTTTGTCGTGCGCCGCACGGGCAATCGCCGCCACGTCCTGCATCTCGAAGCTGAGTGAGCCGGGCGCTTCCAGATAAATCGCCCGCGTGTTGTCGCGAAACTGCGCGGCAGCCGCGGCGCCGGCGAGCGGGTCGTAATAGGTGGTCGTGATGCCGAGCCGGCTTAGGATTTGCTCGCAGAACTGCCGCGTCGGCCCGTAGGCGCTGTCGGTCACCAGCAAATGGTCTCCGGCGCGCAGCACCGCGAGCAGTGCGGTCGAGATCGCCGCGAGCCCCGAAGGCAACAGCGCCACGCCGGCGCAGCGGGGCCCCTCGAGCTCGGCGAGCGCGCTTTCCAGCGCTTCGGTGGTCGGCGTGCCGCGCCGGCCGTACTGGTAGCGGGCGCGGTGCGCGACGTAATCCTCGGCGCTCGGATAGAGCACGGTCGAGGCATGATAGACCGGCGGATTGACGAAGCCGTGGTAGGACCGCGGATTGCGCCCCGCAGTGACCAGGCTCGTATCCGGCCGGCGTGGCCGCCCGGATCTTTTTTCGCTGCTGTCGTTCATGCCGGCCCTCACCAGTTTGCGGCGTGGCGTTGGCGCCGCGCAATTGCATTACCCCGAGTTCGAATGCCGCCGTCAACCCCTTGACCTTGTTGGGCCGCCGTTCTCAGATGGCGAGCGGGTTTCTCCTGAAAAGGTCCGGTCATGAAACGTATAGCGACGGCACTCTCGCTTGCCCTGCTGCTTGCGTTTTCCGCGCAGACGGCCTGGGCGCAAACGCTGCAGACCGTCAAGCAGCGCGGCCAATTGATCTGCGGCGCCAACGGCACGCTCGCCGGCTTCGGCCTGCCCGATCCGCAGGGCAACTGGACTGGCTTCGACGTCGATTTCTGCCGCGCTATCGCCGCGGCGATCTTCAACGACCCGAGCAAGGTCAAGTTCGTGCCCCTGACCGCCGCCAACCGTTTCACCGCGCTGCAATCGGGCGAGGTCGACGTACTTTCCCGCAACACCACCTGGACCATGTCGCGCGACACCACGCTTGGACTCGATTTTGCCGCCGTGACGTTCTTCGACGGCCAGGGCTTTATGGTGCACAAGTCGCTCAAGGTCAGCTCGGCGCTCGAATTGAACGGCGCCTCGGTCTGCGTGCAGCAAGGCACCACCACGGAGCTCAACCTTGCCGATTATTTCCGTTCGCATCAGATGGCGCTCAAGACGGTGACATTCGCCACGGCCGACGAAGCGATCAAAGCCTACGATTCCGGGCGCTGCGATTCCTACACCACCGATTCCTCCGGCCTGTACGGCGAGCGGCTGCGGCTCACCAGCCCGAACGACAACATCGTGCTGCCGGAAATCATCTCGAAGGAGCCGCTCAGTCCGGCGGTGCGCCAGGGTGACGACAGCTGGGAAGATTTGGTGCGCTGGACCCATGAGGCCATGCTCGACGCCGAAGAGTTCGGCGTCACCAAGAGCAACGTCGACGAACAGCTGAAATCGGCCAATCCGGAAATCCGGCGGCTGCTCGGCGTCGAGGGCCAGTTCGGCCAGTCGCTCGGACTGACCAACGATTGGGCCTATCGGATCATCAAGTCCATCGGCAATTACGGCGAGAGTTTTGACCGCAATGTCGGGGAGAACTCGCCGCTGAAGATCGCGCGTGGGCTCAACGCGTTGTGGACCAAGGGCGGCCTGCAATACGGGCTGCCGGTGCGTTGAGCGCAAAGCCGGTGCGCGTCCGCCGGCCGTCGCTTGGCGCCCTGCGCTTGGTGCCATGAGGGGCGCGATCAAGCCGGCGCGGCACGGCGCCCAAGCCTGGCGCGTCGGGCTTCAGGTGCTGTTGGCCGCCGTCATCGGCGGCCTCATCTACGGTGCCTTCATCAACGCCGCGGACAATCTGGCGCGCACCCATATCTCCTCGGGCTTCGGCTTCTGGAATAATTCGGCCGGCTTCGACATCAGCCAAACGCTCATTCCGTATTCGCCGGGCATTTCGACCTTTGGCCGTGCGTTCTGGGTCGGCTTGCTCAACACGCTGTTTGTCGCCGCGCTGGGCATCGTGCTGGCGACGCTGTTGGGCTTCACCATCGGCATTGCCCGGCTGTCGCGCAATTGGCTGGTGGCGCGGCTCGCCGGCTTCTATGTCGAATTGATCCGCAACATTCCGCTGCTGCTCCAGCTTCTGTTCTGGTACAACGCGGTGCTCAAATCGCTGCCGGAATTGCGCGACAGCATCGTGCTGCCGATGGGCGGCTTTCTCAACAATCGCGGCCTGTTCTTGCCGCGGCCCGTGTTCGCGCCTGGCTTTAGTGCCGTGATCGCGGCATTGCTGGTCGGCATCGGCGCGGCGATCGTGCTGCAGGTTTGGGCGCGCCGCCGGCGCAAGCGCAGCGGCGCGCCGACACCAGTCGGCCGGTGGATCGCGGCTTTGCTCGTCGGCCTGCCGCTTGCCGCGCTCGCGCTTGCCGGCTTTCCGGTCGCGTTCGAATTGCCGCAGATGAGCCGGTTCAACGTCGTCGGCGGGCTGGAAATCCTTCCCGAATTCGCCGCGCTCGTCGTGGCGCTGTCGGTCTATACGGCGGCGTTCATTGCCGAGGTGGTGCGCGCCGGCATTTTGGCGGTGGCGGCGGGCCAGACCGAGGCGGCGCAGGCGCTCGGCCTGCGCTCCGGCACGACATTGCGGTTGATCGTGGTGCCGCAGGCCGTGCGCGTGATGGTGCCGCCACTGACCAGCCAATATCTCAATCTCACCAAAAACTCGTCGCTCGCGGTCGCCATCGGCTATCCGGACCTGGTGCAGGTCTTTGCCGGCTCGGTGCTCAACATCACCGGCCAAGCCGTCGAGGTGATCGCCATCACCATGGCGGTGTATCTCACCATCAGCCTGTTCACCTCGCTGGTGATGAACCTTTACGGGCGAATGACCGCCATCGTGGAGCGCTGACCATGGCGGTGATCGCCGATACGCCGGTTCTCTATGTGCGCACCGCGCCGGCCGAGCAGCTGCTGCCGCCGCCGGCAAGCTCGGGCTTGATCGGCTGGCTGCGCGCCAATCTGTTCTCCTCCTTCGGCAACACCGTGCTGACCCTCGCCTGCGCGGCCTTGATCCTTTGGGCCGTGCCGCCGCTGTTGCGTTTTCTCTTTATCGACGCGGTGTGGTCGGGATCCGATCGGGAGGTCTGCCTCGCCTCTTCTGCACACCTGGAGCCGGGCGCCTGCTGGGCCTTCGTGCGGGTGTGGCTCTCCTACTTTGTTTATGGCTTCTATCCGATCCCGGGGCGATGGCGAGTCGACGTGTTCTTTGCCGCTTTGGCCTTCGGCATCGGCTGGCTCGCTTGGTTGTCGGCGCCGCGTCGCGACCTCGGCGCTGTGTATTTCTTCATTGTCCTGCCGGTTCTTTCGGTTGTCCTGCTTTACGGCTTTCCGGCGATCGGCCTGCCCACGGTGCCGACCAATCTGTGGGGTGGCGTGCTGGTGACCATCGTGGTGGCGACCGTCGGCATCGTCGCCTCGCTGCCGATCGGCATCCTGCTCGCGCTCGGCCGGCGCTCCGAGCTTCCCGCGGTGCGCTGGTTGGCCATCGGCTTTATCGAGTTCGTCCGCGGCGTGCCGCTGATCACCGTGTTGTTCATGGCGAGCGTGATGCTGCCGCTGTTCGTGCCGCAGCGGCTCGAGCCCGATAAGCTGCTGCGCGCGCTGATCGGCGTGGCCGTGTTCGCCTCCGCCTATACGGCGGAGGTGGTGCGCGGCGGGCTGGCCGCGGTGCCGCGCGGCCAATACGAGGCGGCGCGTGCGCTGGCGCTGACCTATTGGCCCACGATGGGGCTCGTCATCCTGCCCCAAGCGTTGCGCGTGACGCTGCCGAACATCGTCAATACCTTTATCGGTCTGTTCAAGGACACGACGCTGGTCTTCGTCGTCGGCATTTTCGACTTCCTGCGCACCATCGAGGCGGCGCGCGGCGATCCGAAATGGGCGACGCCGGTGACCGCCACCACGGGCTATGCCTTCGCCGCATTGTTCTACTTCATCTTCTGCTATGGCATGTCGCGTTACGCCCGCAGCGTCGAGGCGCGATTGTCGCGCAGCGACCGGCGCTGAGGGCTTTCGGAAATGGCGATGCGAACGCCGAACGACTTTGCGGCAAGGAATTCACCCGCGGAAATCGCCGTGGAAGTCGCCGGCCTGCACAAATGGTACGGCGAATTTCACGTGTTGCGCGACATCAATCTGGCGGTGGCGCGCGGCGAGCGCATCGTCATTTGCGGCCCGTCCGGCGGCGGCAAGTCGACGCTGTTGCGCTGCATTAACCGCCTGGAAGATTGGCAGCGGGGCAGGGTGGTGGTCGACGGCATCGAACTGACCGACGATCCCAGGCAGATCCTCGCCGTGCGCCGCAATGTCGGCATGGTGTTCCAGCAATTCAATTTGTTTCCGCATCTGACGGTTCTGGAAAACTGCACGCTGGCGCCGATCTGGGTGCGCCGCATGCCGAAAAAGCAGGCCGAAGAGCTGGCGATGCGGTTTCTGGCGCGGGTGAAGATTCCCGAGCAGGCGCAGAAATATCCGGCACGCCTGTCGGGCGGCCAGCAGCAGCGCGTCGCGATTGCGCGTGCGCTGTGCATGAACCCCAACATCATGCTGTTCGACGAGCCGACTTCAGCGCTCGACCCCGAGATGGTCAAGGAGGTGCTCGACACCATGGTGGAGCTCGCTGCCGACGGCATCACCATGCTGGTGGTCACTCACGAGATGGGCTTCGCCCGCCAGGTCGCCGACCGCGTGATTTTCATGGCCGACGGCCAGATCATCGAGATCAACGCGCCGAAGCAATTTTTTGAATCGCCGCAGCACGAGCGCACCCGGCTGTTCCTGCAGCAGGTGCTGCATTAGCGCTGCCGCGCCGCGACCGCGCTGCCACGGCCGAAAGTCTGTTTATCTCACGTAAATGACGAAGATTACGAAGCTGTAATCCGCGCGACGCGCACCTGACCAAACTTTAACTTGAGTTGCGCCGGCGCTGCGCCTTTAGTCCTGGCACAAGACAACCGTGGAGGAGCACATGCTCAAGCCTGTTATCGCCGCGACGGCGGTCCTTGCCATCGCTGGCTCTTCGATCGTGTATGCACAACACCGTTTCGGCGAGCACGGCGGCTATGGGGGCCCGCGCGCCGAGCAGCGGCACCGGCCAAGCGCCGAGGATATGGCGGCGTTCACCGATGCGCGCATCGCTGCGCTCAAGGCCGGCCTCGAATTGACGCCCGACCAGGCCAAGAACTGGCCGCCGTTCGAGCAGGCGTTGCGTGACGCGGCGCAGCTTCGCGTCGCGCGTATGCAGGCCCGGCAAGCGGCAATGCAGCAGCGCGAAAATGCGCAACCGCAACAGGGCCAAGCGGCGCCGCAGCAAGGCCAATCTCAGGTGAACCCGTTTGACCGGCTCGGACGCCGCGCCGGCGCTCTCTCCAAGGCTGGTGCCGCACTCAAGAAGGTCGCCGATACCGGCGCGCCGCTCTACCAGAGCTTGAGCGATGCGCAGAAGGCGCGATTCACCCGGCTGGCGCACATGTTGCGGCCGCACTTGCGCCGCTTTGCCTTCAACGAGCGCGACGGCGGCTTCCGTCCGGGCGGCCACTGGTTCCGCCGCGACGGCGAGAGCTTTGGGCCCGGACATCATCGCTCCGCTCCGAATGGTCCGGCCGGCGAGGGTGGTCCAGACTCGCAACTCTGATCCGTTCGATTTTCCCGGCGTCCGCTGAATTTTTCGCCTCCCCGCAGCGGCCGCCAAAACGGAAGCCGCAGGATTTCTTGTCCTGCGGCTTTCGCATGTGTGGCGGTGAAATCGTGCGCAAGGATGCGACGCGCTGCGCTCGACCTGCAGCATGACTTGCAGCACGAGAGCGGCGCCGGTGCAAAAAATCAGCCTGGACGACAAATTCTCGCTGTTTCATGAACATTGGCGCCGAAGACGATCGCTGTGCTCAACGGCCAGAAGGTCAAGCTCGTTAAGGTCAAAGGCCAATTTCCCTGGCACCATCACGAGCGCGAAGACGAGTTCTTCACGGTGTGGAAGGCTACCTTCAGGGTCGAATTCAGAGACCGCATCGTCGCTCTCAATCCCGGCTACTCCGCGAGCGTGAGCCGCTGCAGCAGCCTTCGGATCATGACGCCGGCATTACAGACGAGCCCGTCGAGCCGGCCGAAACGCTCGGCCGATGCAGCGACGGCGCGCGCTGCGGTTTCCTCCTCGCGCACGTCGCCTTCGATCAACACGACGTTGCGCACCTGCGGGGGAAAACTGCGGACAAGGCCGCTGCCTGGCAAATCGACGATGCCGACGCGCCAGCCCAAGCCGAGGAGGTGGCGGCAAACCGCGCGGCCGATACCGTTCGCACCTCCAGTGACGAGGGCGACGCGCCTTGACTTCGCCATGGCGCTTTGCCGCGGCCTCAGCCGCGCTCGATCGGAAGGTCGGGACGCGAACTCCATTCCGACCACGAGCCGTCGTACAGGCGCTTCGGCGGCCGGCCGATCGATTCGAGCGCCAAGCTCAAAATCGCCGCAGTCACGCCCGAGCCACATGAGGTTATGATCGGCTTGTCGAGATCGACGCCGGCCTCGGCAAACGCCGCTGCGATGCGGTCGGGCGGCGCCAGGCGACCGTTTTCCACGACGCGGTCGAACGGCACGTTGAACGAGCCAGGCATGTGGCCGGAGCGAAGCCCGGGCCGCGGCTCCGGCGCCCTGCCGGCAAAGCGCTCAGCCGAGCGGGCATCGACGATTTGCGTCGCCTGATCGGTGATCGCCATGCGGATGTCGGCCAGCATCGCGACCGCATCGACGTTCATCTCGGCATGGAATTGCTTACGCTCCCGCCTGGCCTCGCCGGTCTCCAGCGGCCGGCCTTCGGCCTTCCACTTCGGCAGGCCGCCATCGAGGATAAAGACGTTCGCAGCACCAAACACGCGGAAGGTCCACCACACCCGCGCCGCCGAGTACAGACCGAGGCTGTCATAGACCACGACCGTGTCGCCGTCGCCGATGCCGAGTGCGCCGACCGCTTCGCCGAACTGATACGTTCCGGGCAGCATGTGCGGCAGATCGGTCGAGCGGTCGCACACCGCTTCGATGTCGAAGAACACCGCGCCCGGGATATGGCCGCTGCGGTACTCTGCATGGGCATCACGCTTCTGCGTCGGCAGGAAACACGAGCCATCGACGGCGACCACGTCGCGGTCGCGCAGGTGCTGCGCCAGCCAATCGATCGATTTGAGCCAGCGGTTGGGCGTTGGCGGTGCAGGATCCTGGTCGGTTCGCAGCATGGTTTCGACATTGGGCGTTGTGTCAACTCGATCAATCAACGTCGGCGCCGCGGGCAAGTTCGCCCAATTCGGCTGCGCCTTACTCGCCGCCTCACTGGTACGGAACTTTGATGTCCATCTGGCGCTCGAGCCACGCCGGCACCGGCAGCTCCTTTTCGCGCAGGAATGCCGGGCTGAACAGCTTCGACTGATAGCGCGTGCCGTAGTCGGCGAGCACGGTCACGATGGTATGTCCGGGGCCCAGTTCATTGGCGAGCCGCACCGCGCCGGCAACGTTGATGCCCGATGAGCCGCCGAGACAGAGACCCTCATGCTCGAGCAGATCGAAAATGATTGGCACGGCTTCCGCATCGGAAATGAGATAGGGCCTCTCGACCTTCAGTCCATCGATGATCGGCGTCACGCGGCCGAGTCCGATTCCTTCGGTGATCGAATTGCCGGGCGACGCCTTGGCGGTGCCGTGCGCAAACAGCTCATACATCGCCGCGCCATGCGGATCGGCGCAACCGATCACCACGTCCTTTTTCTTCTCGCGCAGATATTTTGCCACCCCGGCGAGCGTGCCCCCGGTCCCGATCGCGCAGATGAATCCATCGACCTTGCCGTCCGTCTGCTGCCAGATTTCCGGCCCGGTGGTCAAATAATGCGCCAGGCGATTGTCGAGATTGTTCCATTGGTCGGCATAGATCACCCCGCTCGGCTCGCGTGGGCGCAATTGGTCGGCCAATCGCCGCGCCACGTGCTGATAATTGTTGGGATTGCTGTACGGCACCGCCGGCACTTCGATGAGCTGCGCGCCGGCGAGCCGCAGCATGTCCTTCTTTTCCTGGCTTTGCGTTTCGGGGATGACGATGAGGGTGCGGTAGCCGCGTGCATTGGCGACCAGCGTCAGGCCGATCCCGGTATTGCCGGCAGTACCCTCGACGACGAGGCCGCCGGGCCGGATCTCGCCGCGTTTCTCCGCTTCGAGGATGATCTGGCGGGCGGTTCGGTCTTTGACCGACTGGCCCGGATTCATGAACTCTGCCTTGCCCAAAATGGCGCAGCCGGTCGCGGCCGAAACGCGTTCGAGCCGGATCAGCGGCGTATTGCCGATGGCCTCGACGATGCTGTCGCGTGCCTGCATGAAGGTCACATCCACCGGCCGGGACCCTAATTGACCCAATCTGCCGAAACAAGGCGGGGCCGGTCTCGCGCCAAGGTCGCTCTCGGCGGTTGCGATCCCGACCGGGACAGACGCCTCGAAGCGGTTTTTCCCGCCGCAACATTATCGAAACCATAACGCGCCGAGCCGGACCTTCCGGCCGCGTTCATTCACCTGTTGTTGGCGGCCGCCGCGCTAATCCGGCGCGCCAGGCCATGCCCAGCACCGGCCAATTCGGCTCGCCCGGGTGCAACGATGAATCTCGACGTCAATACGCTCTTCGTCGTAACGATCTACGTGGAAGTCATACTGGGCCTGCTGCTGCTATTCGTGTGGGTGCAGAACACGACGGTCACGGCAGTGGCGTGGTGGGGTTTCGCCCATCTGTTGCGGGCCATCTCGGTGGTGCTGCTCGGTCTCTATGGCTCGGTCCCCGACGTCGTCTCGATCGATGTCGCCAATGCGGTCCTGTTCACCGCGTTTGCCCTGACCTGGACCGGGGCGCGGGTGTTCGACCATCTGCGGCCGCAGCCCATCCTGCTGTTTGCCGGCGCGGCGCTGTGGCTCGTCGTCTGCCGCACGCCGTTGGTTGCCGATTCCTTCAATGTCCGTATCCTCATCAGTTCCGCCATCATCACCGCCTATACCTGGGCTACGGCTTACGAATTCTGGCGCGGCCGCAGCGAGCCCCTGGTGTCGCGCTGGCCGGCGATTTTCATGTTGTTCGCCCACGGCTCGCTGTACCTGTTGCGCACGCCGTTCGGCGCCATGCTGCCGTGGTCGCCGACCGGCAACGACGTGTTCGAGAGCGTTTGGCTCACGGTGCTCAGCTTCGAGGCGCTGTTGTTCACCATCGCCATCGCCTTCATCCTGCTCGCCATGGCCAAAGAGCGCACCGAGCACCGCCACAAGACCGCGGCGCTGATTGATCCATTGACCGGCGTTCCCAACCGCCGCGCCTTCCTGCAGGACGGCGAAGCGCAGCTGCATCGTCAGGCAATCAATCCGCGGCCGCTTGCGGTTATGCTGCTCGACCTCGACAATTTCAAATCGATCAACGACCGCTTCGGCCATGCCGCCGGCGACCGGGTGCTGCAGCTGTTCGCCGAGGTTTCCAGTCGCTCGATGCGACGCATGGATGTGTTCGGCCGGCTCGGCGGTGAGGAATTTGCCGCCCTGTTGTTCGACGTGACGCACGAGCGCGCGCTGGCGGTTGCCGAAGAGATCCGCGCCAACTTTGCGGCGGCGAGCAGCGAGGTCGATGGCCGGCCGGTCGTGGCCACGGTCAGCATCGGTATCGCCGTCAGCCTTGATGCCGGGCTCGATCTCGCCGCGCTGTTGGCGCAGGCCGACCACGCGCTCTACCGCGCCAAGGACAACGGCCGTAATCGCATTGAAATCGGCTCGATCGAACTCGTCCTCGAACGCATCAAGCGCGTTACCGGCGAAAGCGCGCTGGCGGCGCTGGGCGCCAACGCAACGGCAAAATCCGCCGCCGCCTGACGGCAAAGTCACCCCGCTATTTCACTTCGGCCGGCGTCGACGTTCCCGGACCCTCGCCGACGATAAGCAGCACCGCGTCCTCGTCCTTGGCGCCATCGAAATGCACGTGTTGGCCGTAATGGGTCACGAAGGTGCCCGCGGGCATCGGCACGGTGGCGTCGGGATCGAACGTGGTGCCGGTGCCGACCCACCAGGTGCCCTTGAGCACGGTGATGAAGCGGTCGTGCGGATGAAAATGCGGGTGGCTGAAATGACGGCCCGCCAGCCATTTGACCATCTGGACGTAGAGTCCTTCCTTGGACGGATCGCCGACCAGGACTGCGTTCTGCGCGCCGGCTGGGCTTGGTGGCAACCATTTGATCTGATCGGGCAACTTGTAGGTCACGGCTGCCTGATCGAGCGTGGCGGCGCGGGCGAACCCGCCGGAAAGAGCGAACGCCGAGAACGATAACAGGCCCAGTTGGCGGCGCGTGAATGGCGACATGAAATCCTCCGTTGATGAAGCGCTGCATCTCGGCATGAAGCTATCGTACCGCTGCGGCCAAGGCGAGACGGGATAGCCGGTCGCCGATGCCGTTGTCTTCGGCGCGATTGCAGTGCGCAACAGTCCCGTATTAGGGTCAAATCGCGTTTTTGGACGTCATCGGTAACGAGTATGAAATGAAGCGCAGCAGCGATCGAATTCTCACCACCCATGTCGGCAGCCTGATCCGGCCGCCGGCGCTGCAGGAGTTTTTGCGCGCCAAGCAGGCCGGCAAGCCGTACGACCAGGCTGCCTACGGCGAGTGCTTGGCGCAATCGGTCGCCGAAGTCGTGCGCCAGCAGGCCGAAGTCGGCGTCGATGTGGTCTCCGACGGTGAATTCGGCAAATCGATCTCGTGGTCGCAATACGTGCTCGAGCGCTTGAGCGGCTTCGAGCGGCGGCCGATCAAGGCCGGGACAAAAAATCCGTTCACGCGCGGGGTGGACCGCGAAAAGTTCGCCGCGTTCTACGCCGAGCTCGACGCCCGCGAAGGCGTGGCGACCACGGTCGAAGCGGTCTGCGTCGGTCCGATCAGCTACACCGGGCAGGCGGAGCTCGAACGCGACATCGACAATTTCAAATCGGCGCTCAAGGCGGTGAACGTCGAAGAGGCGTTCCTGCCGGTCGCCGCGCCGGCGAGCGTCATTCCCGACCGCAAGAACGAATACTACAAAACCGACGAGGAACTGATCCGCGCCATCGGCGCGGCGATGCGCAGCGAATATCGCACCATCATCGATTCCGGCTTTTTGCTGCAGCTCGACGATGCGCGCGCCGCCGTCACCTACGACCGCATGGTGCCGCCGGCGAGCTTTGCCGATTACCGCAACTGGCTCGCGCTGCAGATCGAGGTCACCAATGCGGCCATCGCCGGACTGCCGGCCGACCGCATCCGCTATCACGTCTGCTGGGGCAGCTGGCCCGGCCCGCATTCAAGCGACGTCGCGCTCAAGGACATCGTCGATCTTATTCTACGGCTCAATGTCGGGGCGCTGGTGATCGAAGGCGCCAATCCGCGCCACGAGCACGAATGGCGGGTCTGGGAAAGCGCCAAGCTGCCCGCGGGCAAGGTGCTCATTCCCGGCGTGATCAGCCACGCCACCAATGTCGTCGAGCATCCGGAACTGGTCGCCGAACGCATCGTGCGGCTGGCCCGCCTGATCGGCCGCGAGAACGTCATCGCCGGCACCGATTGCGGTTTTGCGCAAGGCCCGTTCCACCGCCGCGTGCACCCGAGCATCATGTGGGCCAAGCTCGCGGCGCTGGTCGAAGGCGCGCGGCTCGCCAGCGCCGAGCTGTGGCGGTAGCGTTGCAGGCGGCGCGTTACCGCTACTCTATTGAGCCGCCTTCTTGCCGCACATTTCGTAGATGATCCCGTATATGTCTAATGGCTGCCGCTTCCAGCCTTTGCATGCATTGTCGTAATATGGCTGCAGCAGCAGTAATGCTCCGTTTCCATCGATCAAAATGAGCTTGTTTAGTGCATAAATGATCGGCGTGTCGTGTGGGCCGAAGAACACCGCATAGGAGTGCGGGGCTTCGCAATAATCCGCCAAACAAACCTCAAGCCTGTCGTCGGTTAGTTTACGAAAATGCCAGCCGTTAATAGCGGTAATATTCAACCCGTTGATCGTCTCTAAACCGGCATTGTCGCAATTAGCAACAGCGCCTTTAAGGCGTGGCGGTATTTCATCCGTCTGGAATTGTCTGGCGGCAATCAACGTGTGTTGAACGCCCTGAATAAGAAGATTGACGTCGTCATTAGGCGTGATGGAGACTATCTTGTCGTCGTCGAAGTGGGCCATGTCCAGCGGTTGCGCGCTGTAGTACAGGCCCACAAAGCTTAGGGCGTGTTTAAAATTGAGAATACAGCCGAGAACGAAGTGAGATGGCGCGTTCAGGCTTTTGAAATAGGCGCTATACGACTCTGTTTCGCCCCTCGTGCCACCGCTAGGGTAGAAGGTTCGCGAGAAAGGTCTTGCCCGCTCCAGACACTCCTTGGCGAAATCATTCGCTCTCGGCAGCAATTTGCGGCATTGAGCGTAAAACGTCGGCTCGGCCGCTTCCGCTACCACGCAGGAAAAAACGGTAACTCCCAAGAGAAATATAAACAGCAGGCGCGCAATGGAAAACGCCTGCGCTATCGCACGGAAGACCATTCGAACGACGCACTCAAAGCCGCAACGCATCGTCACCCCCCGGCGCTTGTCGTATCTATCGGGTGTCTATTCGGCGGCGACGGCGTGCACGGGCTCGTCTTCTTCCAGCACAGGGCCGAGCTTGGCGCCGAACAGCCAGCGCTGCAGCCGGTCGAGATAAAGGTAGACGACCGGCGTGGTGTAGAGCGTCAAGAGCTGGCTCAAGGCGAGCCCGCCGACCATGGCGTAGCCCAGCGGCTGCCGCATTTCCGAACCGGCGCCGTTGCCGAGCGCCAGCGGTACGCCGGCGAGCATCGCCGCCGCCGTGGTCATCAGGATCGGCCGGAAGCGCAGCAGACACGCTTCGCGGATCGCGGCGACCGGCGGCAGGTGGCGGTCACGCTCGGCGGCGATGGCAAAATCGACCAGCATGATGCCGTTCTTCTTGACGATGCCGATCAGCAAGATGATGCCGATGATGCCGATCACCGACAGGTCCATGTGGCCCAGCCGCAGCGCCAACAGCGCGCCGATGCCGGCCGACGGCAGCGTCGACAGGATGGTCAAGGGATGGATGAAGCTTTCATAGAGCACGCCCAGGATGATGTAGACGACGATGAGCGCCGCCGCGATCAAAGCCGGCTCGCTTTTCAGCGAAGTCTGGAACGCCTGGGCGTTGCCCTGAAAGGTCGGAATGATGGCGGACGGCATGCCGATGTCGTTCGATGCCTTGGTCACCGCCTTGACGGCCTCTCCCAGCGAAACTCCCGGCGCCAGATTGAAGGTGATGGTCACCGCCGGAAACTGAGCCTGATGCGAGATCAACAGCGGGCCGACGCCGTTCGAGTCGATGCTGGCCAGCGCCGAGAGCGGCACCGCACCGCCGGTCAGCGGCGATTTGACGTAGAGCCGGTCCAGCGTGGCAAGGTCTTTTTGCAGGTCGGGGAGCACTTCGAGCACGATGAAATAGGTTTTCAGCTGGGTGAAGTATTGGGTGATCTGCCGCTGGCCGAAGGCGTCGTTGAGCGTGTCGTCGATGAGCTGCGGCGAAATGCCGAACCGGGCGGCCTGGTCGCGGTTGATGGTGACCTGCAGCTTGGGCGCGTTGGCCAACAGGTCGCTGGTCACGTCGGCGAGCTGCGGCAAGGTGCGCAGCTTCTCGGTCAGATGCTGCGACCATTCGTTCAGCTCGTCGATGTTGGAATCCTGCAACGTGTACTGAAAGCTGCCGCGGGCGATGCGGGCGCCGACGTTGATATCCTGCGCCGGCTGCAAGAACAGATTGGCGCCCTCGACTTTGGCAAGCTTTGGGCGCAAGCGGTCGATGATCTGCGATGAATTGAGCGTGCGCTCGTCGTGCGGCTTGAGCGAGAGGAAGTAGCGGCCGGTATTGGCGGTCTGCGCGCTGCCGGTCGAGCCGGTCTGCGAGCCGAAGCCTTCGACGTCGGGGTCGCGCAATATCACGTCGCCGAGCTTTTGCATCAGGCGCATCATCTCGTCCGGCGAAGTCCGTTGCGCCGCTTCGGCGAAGCCGGTGATGATGCCGGTGTCCTGGATCGGAAAGAAACCCTTGGGAATCTCGATGGCGAGAACGAGCGTGAGCGCCATGGTGGCGAAGAACACGCACAAGGTGGTGCCCTGATGCGCCAGCACGATGTCGAGCGTCCGCCGATAGAACGAGATCATGGCGGTAAAGCCGCTCTCGATCACCCGGTAAAGCCGGCCATGGGTCTCCGTTTCGGCGCGCATGAAGCGCGATGACATCATCGGCGCCAGCGTCAGCGACACCAGCGCGGATACCGCGATCGAGGCGGTGACGGTGAGGGCGAATTCGCGGAACAGCCGGCCGATGATGCCGCTCATCAGCAACAGCGGGATGAACACGGCGATCAGCGAGCAGGAGATCGACAGCACGGTGAAGCCGATCTCGCGCGCGCCCTTGAGCGCGGCGGTGAACGGCGTCTCGCCGTGCTCGACGTGACGATAGATATTCTCCACCACCACGATGGCGTCGTCGACCACGAAGCCGATCGAGATGGTGAGCGCCATCAGCGACAGATTGTCGAGCGAGAAGTTCATCAGATACATCGCGGCGAACGAGCCGGCGAGCGCCAGCGGCACCGTGACGCTGGGAATGAGCGTGGCCCAGAAATTGCGCAGGAACAGAAGAATCACCATCACCACGAGGCCGATGGTCAGCACCATGGTGAATTCGACGTCGGCGACCGAGGCGCGTATCGTCACCGTGCGGTCGAGGATGGTCTCGACGTGGACCGCAGGCGGAATGCGGGCGGTGAGCTGCGGCAATTCCGTTTTGATCTTGTCGATGGTGTCGATGACATTGGCGCCGGGCTGCTTGTACACCGCGAGAATGACGCCATCGCGATTGTTCTGATATCCGGCAACGGTGCGGTCGAGCGGGGCGGACACCGCCTGGCCGACGTCGCGCACCCTGATCGGCGCGCCGTTGCGGTAGGCCAGCACGACGTCGTTGAATTTGTCGGCGTCGGTGATCTGGTCGTTGGCGGCAATCGTGAAGCTGATCTTGTCGCCGTTGATCACGCCCTTGGCCGCATTGGTCGTGGCGTTGGCGAGCGTGCCGCGGATATCTTCCAGCGTAATTCCGGTGGCGGCGAGCTTGGCGGGGTCGACCTGAACGTGAATCGACGGCGCGCGGTCGCCGAACACCAGGACCTGGGCCACGCCCGCGACCTGCGAGATTTGCTGCGCCAGAAAAACGTTGGCGTATTCATCGACCGTGGTCAGCGGCATGGTGTCGGAGTGCACCGAAAACAACAGAATGGCGACGTCCGCCGGATTGACCTTTTTGTAGGCCGGCGGCGTGGTCAGCGATTGCGGCAGCGTCTTGGTCGCCACCGTGATCGCCGCTTGCACGTCCTGGGCGGCCGAGTCGATGTTGCGGTCGAGCTCGAATTGAATGACGATGGTGGAGGCGCCCTCGGTGCTCTGCGACGTCATCTGCGTGACGCCGGCGATCTGCCCGAACTGCTGCTCGAGCGGTGCCGCGACCGACGTCGCCATGGTTTCGGCGCTGGCGCCGGTCCAGGTCGTGGTGATCTGAATGGTGGGGAAATCGACCTGCGGCAGCGGCGCCACCGGCAGGAACGGAAACGAAACGATGCCGACGAAGGCGAGCGCCGCCATCAACAAGGTCGTCGCGATCGGGCGCCGGATGAACGGTTCGGACAGGTTCACGACGGATCGCCTCGCGCTACCGCGTGCTCCGGCATGATCGTCACCGCCGCGCCGGTCTGCAGCTTGTATTGTCCGTCGGTGACCACGCGCTCGCCAGCCGTGATGCCGGAGGTGACGATGGTGCGGTCGCCGGTTGTGGTGCCGGTGGCAATGGGCTGCGGCTCGACCGTGTTGTCGGCCTTGACCACCCAGGTGAACAGCCCGTTCGGGCCGCGTTGCACGGCCAGCAGCGGAATGACGACGGCGTCCTTGCGGACGGCCAGCAACAG
>JASHPU010000218.1 GCA_030037885.1 Xanthobacteraceae bacterium
GGTGCCGCCGCGGCGCCGGGCGAAGCGGGCGCCGCCGCGCTTGCTCAAACCGGTCCAACCTTCAGCGCCGAGCCGAGCGAAACTTCGAAGATGATCGACCTCGCGCAGGTCCAAGGCCAGGTCCACGCCCAATCGGTGCAAAAGGTCGGCGAGATCGCCGACCGTAACCCGGGCGAAACCGTCTCCATCATTCGTCAATGGCTGCACGAAAACGCCGCCGCCTGATCGATCGCCGCCATGCCGTCCGCATACTCCGAAAAAAAAGACGACGCTGCCCGCCGTGAGATCGACAGCGCGCTGGCGAGCCTCGCCGGCCGCGCCAACGCGCCGCTGCCGAAACGCCAGCTCACCGGGCCCGAACGCGTCGCGGTGCTGATGCTGGCGCTCGGCGAGCAGCACGGCGCCAAGATCTGGAGCATGCTCGACGACGACGAGCTGCGGCAGATTTCCATCGTGATGTCGACCATCGGCACCGTGCAGGCCGAGTTGGTCGAGAACCTGCTGCTCGAATTCGTCTCGCGCATGTCGGCGTCGGGCGCGCTGATGGGCAATTACGACGCCACCGAGCGCCTGTTGCAGCAATACCTGCCGCCGGAGCGGGTCGGCAACATCATGGACGAAATCCGCGGCCCCGCCGGCCGCAACATGTGGGAGAAGCTATCCAACGTCCAGGAAGAGGTGCTCGCCAATTACCTGAAGAACGAATACCCGCAGACCGTCGCCGTGGTGCTGTCGAAGATCGGCCCCGAACACGCGGCCCGCGTGCTGGCGATCCTGCCGGGAGAGCTGGCGCTCGACGTCATCAACCGCATGCTGCGCATGGAGGCGGTGCAGAAAGAGGTTCTGGAGCGGGTCGAGCAGACCCTGCGCACCGAGTTCATGTCGAGCCTGTCGCAGACGCGCCGGCGCGACGCGCACGAGGTGATGGCGGAAGTCTTCAACAATTTCGACCGCCAGACCGAGACCCGCTTCCTCACCGCGCTGGAGGAGGAAAATCCGGAAAGCGCCGAGCGCATCAAGACGCTGATGTTCACCTTCGACGATCTCACCAAGCTCGACGCTGCTTCGACGCAAACGCTGATGCGCCATATCGAGAAGGACAAGCTCGCGGTGGCGCTTAAGGGCGCCGCCGAGCAGGTGCGCCAGTTCTTCCTGTCCAACATGTCGACCCGCGCCGCCAAGATGCTGCTCGACGACATGCAGGCGATGGGGCCGGTGCGGCTGCGCGAGGTCGACGAGGCGCAGGCGCTCTTGGTCAACCTCGCCAAGGACCTCGCCGCCAAGGGCGAGATCATCATCTCCAAGAGCCGCGGCGAAGAAGAGCTGATTTATTGAGGATGGCAATGAACGCGCGCAGGCCCACCACGATCCGTCATTCCGGGGCGCCGCGCAGCGGCGAATCCGGAATCCATAACCACGCGCGCTGCCGGCTTTACTCTGAGATTTGCCGGCATGGGCAGGGGTTATGGATTCCGGCTCTCGCTTCGCTCGGCCGGAATGACGGTGAGGAGGCGCGGCAATGAACGCGCCGACCAAATTTTTGTTCGACGTCGATTTTGCCGGCGGCGCCGAACGCAAGCCGGCGCTGGCGCTCGCCGAGCACGCGCGAAAGCTTGCCGAGGCGGAAGCCGCGGCGCATCGGCGCGGCTATGCGCAGGCGCAAGCCGACGCCAGAGCCGAAGCCGAGCGGCGCATCGCCGCCGCGCTCGAGCGCATCGCCGACGGCATTGCCGGGGCGGCCAATGCTTTGACCGCGATCGAGACGCGGCTGGAATGCGAAGCCGTCGAAGTCGCCGTCGCGGTCGCCCGAAAACTGGCACCGGCGCTGATCGCGCGCGAGCCGTTCGCCGAAATCGCCGCGCTGGCGGGCGATTGCTTCGGGCAGCTCGTCACCGCGCCGCACATCGTGGTGCGCATCCATGACGCGCTTTACACCACGGCCCGGGAGAAACTCGACGACATCGTGCGCGCGGGCGGCTTCGAGGGCCGCCTGGTCGTGCTGGCCGAGCCGGAGATCGCGCCGGGCGATTGCCGCATCGAATGGGCCGACGGCGGCGTCAACCGCGACAGCGCCAGCGCCGACGCCGCCATCGGCGCCGCAGTCACCGCCTATCTTTCGGCTCGCCGCGGCCCGGCCGTTGCGCCGGCCGCCGCCGGCGCGCAGCGCCACGTTGAGGAGAGTACAGGATGAGCGATGATGGCAAGGTCACGCTGCCGAATCTCGAAGATGCCGGAACGCACGCCGACATGCCGCCGGCAGCGGAGCCGGAAGGGCCGACCACGCGGGTCGCCGCCGATCTCGAAGCGGTGTTCGACGTGCCGGTTCAGGTATCGGCGGTGCTCGGCCGCGCCCGCATGGATGTCGGCGAATTGCTCAAGCTCGGCCCCGGCACCGTGCTCGAGCTCGACCGCAAGGTCGGCGAGGCGATCGACATCTACGTCAACAACCGGCTGGTGGCCCGCGGCGAAGTCGTCCTGGTCGAGGAAAAGCTCGGCGTGACGATGACGGAAATCATAAGGGCCGAGCGGTCGTGAAGAGAGCGAATAGCGAAATGGCGAATAGCGAATGGTGCAGACAATGTCGGTGCGCAACATTTTTCCCATTCGCTATTCGCCATTCGCTATTCGCCATTCGCAAATCTCCGGTCGCAGAAAAGGAATAAACCCATGCGGCTCCTGATCATCGGCACACTCGACGGCCAGCTCACCACTGCGACCAAGCTCGCCATGGACAAGGGCGCGACCGTCACGCACGCCGCCGACATCGCCCAGGCGCTCGCCGTGCTGCGTGCCGGCCGCGGCGCCGACCTGTTGATGGTCGACGTCGCGGTCGCGATCCGCGAACTGGTGCGTGGGCTCGAAGCCGAACACATTCACGTGCCGATCGTGGCCTGCGGCACCGCCACCGACGCGCGCGCCGCCGTCGCCGCCATCCATGCCGGCGCCAAGGAGTACATCCCGCTGCCGCCCGATCCGGAGCTGATCGCGGCGGTGCTCGCCGCGGTCGCCGACGACACGCACGAACTGATCTACCGCGACGACGCCATGGCGCGGGTCGTCAAGCTCGCCCAGCAGGTGGCGCCGAGCGAGGCCTCGGTGCTGATCACCGGCGATTCCGGCACCGGCAAGGAAGTGTTGGCGCGCTACGTGCACGCGCGTTCGCATCGCGCCAAAAAACCGCTGATCTCGCTCAATTGCGCCGCGGTGCCGGAATCGCTTTTGGAATCCGAACTGTTCGGCCACGAGAAGGGCGCCTTCACCGGCGCGGTGGCGCGCCGCGTCGGCAAGTTCGAGGAGGCCAACGGCTCGACGCTCCTGCTCGACGAAATTTCCGAGATGGACGTGCGGCTGCAGGCAAAACTCCTGCGCGCCATTCAGGAGCGGGTGATCGACCGCGTCGGCGGCACAAGGCCGGTGCCGGTCGACATCCGCATCATCGCCACCGCGAACCGCAACCTCGCCGAGGCGGTGCGCGACGGCAGCTTCCGCGAGGATTTGTTGTTCCGGCTCAACGTGGTTAATTTAAAAATACCGCCGCTGCGCGAGCGGCCGGCTGACGTGCTCGAGCTTGCCGACTATTTCGTCAAGAAATACGCGGCGGCGAACGGCGTGCCGGTGCGGCCCTTATCGGCGGACGCGCGGCGCACGCTCGCCATCAACTACTGGCCCGGCAACGTGCGCGAACTGGAAAACACCATGCACCGCGCGGTGCTGATGGCGAGCGGCGCCGAGATCGGGCCCGAGGCGATCCTGGCGCCCGACGGCGTGCGGCTCGACCAGCAGCGCAGCGCCGGCGCGGTGGCGCACGCCGCGCTTGCCGCCGAGCAGGTGTCGCGCGCCTTGGTCGGCCGTACCGTCGCCGAGGTCGAGCGCGACCTGATCCTCGAAACGCTCAAGCATTGCCTTGGTAACCGCACCCACGCCGCCAACGTGCTCGGCATCTCGATCCGCACCTTGCGTAACAAGCTCAACGAATATTCGGCCGACGGCGTGCCGATCCCGCCGCCGGGAGGCGGTGAACCACGCGCCGCGGCGTAAACTTATTTCCTCATTCTGAGGCGCTCGGCGCCAACGGGTCCGCGCAAAGCGCGGCCCGATGACAAGCTCCGCGCCGAGCCTCGAAGGATGCAGGCCCGGGCGCCTCGGCCTACATCCTTCGAGGCTCGCTCCGCTCGCACCTCAGGATGAGGAATTTAGGTCGCATCGCCGCCATCGACCATGATCGTCTCCACCTCGCCGGCGCCGCCTTCGCGGCGGAAGGCTGCCGCCTTGTTGTATTCGTCGGACTGGAAGCAGGCGACGCCCTGCTCGAAGGTCGGAAATTCGATCACCACGAAACGCTGGAATTTGTGCGGGCCCTCCAGGATCTGATAACGGCCGCCGCGCGCCAAAACCTTGCCGCCGTGTTTGGCGATGATGGCCGGCACGAGGTCGGTGTATTTCTTGTAGGCGACCGGATCGTTGATCTTCGAGCGCGCGACCCAATAGGCTGGCATGGAGTGCTCCGCATGATTCACCCCCCTGCAGGGGGAGGGTCGATGCCGAGCGTAAGCGAGGCATCGGGGTGGGAGAAGTCGTAGCACGGAGCGCACAGGTCACCCCACCCCGGCTCGCATCTTCGATGCTCGCCGACCCTCCCCCCTGCAGGGGAGGGTAAAGAGCGGCGTTTACGTCTCCGCGAACAGCCCGCGCAGCACGGTCGCGGCGGTGGAGCGCTTTTCCGGGTGCTTGGGCGCGCCGACCATGCGGCGGCCGAGCAGCGCGACGAACGCCGCCTTCGCCATCGGCCTGGCGAACAGATAGCTCTGGCCGATGTCGCAGCCGATGCCCTGCAGCTTGTGGCTCTCGTGCGGGGTTTCGATGCCTTCGGCGACGGTTTTGAGCTCGAAACGCTTGGCGAGTTCGACGATGGTCTCGCACAGGCCGGCGTTGACCTTGTCGACGTGGCAATCGGTGACGTAGGAGCGGTCGATCTTGAGCTCGCTGAACGGCAATTGCCGCAGCCGCGCCAGCGACGAATAGCCGGCGCCGAAATCGTCGAGCGCCAGCGAGCAGTTGAGCGCGCGCAGTTGATCGGCGATCTCGTTGGCGATTTTCAGGTCGTGCATCACCTCGTCCTCGGTGACTTCGAGAATGAGACCCGGCCAGTTGCCGGCTTTCGGCCGCTCCTCGTGCAGCATCTGCGCGATCGGCAGCTTGACGAAGGCGGAGGCCGGCACGTTGACGGACAGCTTCAGCGCGGCGCCGGCCGCGGCGCAATCCTCGAAATCGCGCAGCGCGGTGAGGATGACGCGCTCGGTGAGCGCCAGCATGTCGGCTTCGGCGGCGCCGGGCAGAAACGCGCCGGGGCTGATCAGGCTGCCGTCGCGCCGGCGGGCGCGCACCAGCGCCTCGGCACCGACCAAACGCTTGGCGCGCAGGTCGATCTTGGGCTGGTACCACAGTTCGAACAGATCGAGCCGCAGCACGTCGCCAAGCGTCAGCTTGCCGTTAGCCGGCTCGGGCTCGTCGGCTTTGGCGGCAAACAGTTTTTGCAGGGCTTGCAGCATTACGGTTCAAAGCTGCGCCGTCATCACGCGGCGTTCTCGTTGATAGAAACCGATTATGCTGCTGAGGAGGGGACGGCACCGTTAATGTCGCAGCGCCGACGCACATTATCGTTTGCGAAGCGTAAGCGGATTGCCGAGATTTTTACTCTTCTCGATGCGGTGCAGCGCGAAACCATGCAAACCGGAATTCCGCTCATTCCCGCGCAAGCGGGAATCCAGAGTTTGAAAGTCCTGGGTCCGCGCGTTCGCGGGGACGAGCGCAGGGTGATATCGCCTCACTCCGCGGCGCGGCGCGCGGCGACGATCTGGTCGGCGGTGCGGCCGGTCAGTTCGGCCATATGGTCGAACTTGAACGTGAAGGTGCCGGCGCCCGCGGTCGCCGAGCGGACCTCGACGATCAGGTCGCCGATCTCGGACTCGGGTATTTTGGCGCGCACCGCGTCCCAGCCGTCCCAACCCTCGCGGGTGTCGAAACCGAGAATTTGGCCACGGCGGCCGGACAACAGCGCATTGATCTTCGCCGTCGCGTCCGTCGGGCAGAATATCTCGACGAGATGGATGGGCTCGAGCAGCACCGGCTGGCATTGCGGCAAGCCTTCGGTCATGCCGATGCGGCCGGCGGTGCGGAACGCCATGTCGGAGGAGTCCACCGTATGGTACGAGCCGTCGATCAGCGCGACGTGCAGGTCGACCACCGGGAAGCCGAGCGGGCCTTGCTTGAGCGAGTCGATCACGCCTTCCTCGACCGAGGGAATGTAATTGCGCGGCACCACGCCGCCGGCGATGCGTTCCTCGAAGGCGAAGCCGGAGCCGCGCGGCATCGGCTTGATCTCGAGCACGACGTCGCCGAACTGGCCATGGCCGCCGGATTGCTTCTTGTGGCGGCCGCGCTGCGTGACGCCCTTACGGATGGTCTCGCGGTAGCCGACGGACGGCTGGCGGCGCTCGATGGCGACGCCATAGCGGTCGCTCAGGCGCTCGGTGGCGACGCGAAGGTGCATTTCGCCCTGGCCCCACAACACCACTTCGTGGGTTTCCGGGTTGTGTACGATGGTGATCGAGGGATCTTCCTCGGCGAGCCTGTTCAGCGCCTGGCCGAGCTTGACGTCGTCCTTGCGCTCCTTGGCCGAGATGGCGATCGCGAGCACCGGCGCAAACGGCTCGACCTTGGCAACCGGAGCATGCGGCTCCTTGCCGGCGGTGAGCGTGTCGCCGGTCTTGGCCTTGTCGAGCTTGGCGAAGGCGACGACTTCGCCGACCGGCGCCGGCCCACGCTTCTCCGAATTCTGGCCGATCAGCTTGAATGTGCCGGCGACGCGGCCCGCCTCGTCGCCGCCGCTCGACAAGAACGTCGTGCCGTCGCCAGCTTGGCCGGCGAGCAGGCGCGCTACCGACATCTTGCCGCCGTGCGTCGTGTTCAGCGTCTTGAGCACGTAGGCGACGGCGTCGCTGCCGGGTTTGACGCCGAGGCGCTCGGCGGTTTCGGCAATGCCCGGCGATTCATGGCGCAGTGCCTTGAGGAGCCGCAGCACGCCGTTGGCGCGGGCCGCGGTGCCGATCAGCACCGGGCTGACCAAACCGTCGCGCAATTCCCGGGTCAGGTCGTCGAAAATCTTGTCGCGCGGCGGCTGGATGTCTTCGAGCAACTGCTCCATCAACTCGTCGTCGTGGTCGGCGAGCGTCTCCAGCATCGAAAAGCGCGCGGTTTTTTCACGGTCGGCGAGTTCGCCTTCGAGCGGCACCACCTGCGAAGGCGCATGCTCCTTGTAGACGAAGGCGCGCTCCAGCGCGAGATCGACGAAGCCGGTGATCAGGTCGCCGGCAAAGGTCGGGATCTGCCGCAGCACCAGCTTGGTGCGGGACGCCGGCTGCAACAGCTCGAGCACGTCGTGGACGCCGGCATCCGCCTTGTCGATCTTGTTGACGAACAGGATGCGGGGAATCTTCTGCTCTTCAAGCTCGCGCAGGATGAGCTGCAGTTGCGGCACCTTCTTCTCGTCCATCTCGCAGACGACCACGGCGGCGTCGATCGCCGGCAGCACGGCGCGCATGTCGTGCACGAATTCGACCGAGCCCGGGCAGTCGAGGAAAGTGTAGGAGTCGCCCATGAAGTTGGCGGTGGCGACGGTAAGCTCGACGCTCATGCGGTGATGGCGCGCTTCCTTGCTGGCGTCGCCGACCGTGTTGCCGGCCTCGACGGTGCCCTGGCGCTGGATCACGCCGGTGCGGGCGAGGATCGCTTCGAGCAGCGTCGTCTTGCCGCTTTGGAAGGGGCCCACCAGGGCAACGGCGCGAGGACCGGTCGCGCGCGTGCCATTGTTGCCGTTTGCCGCCATGAACGCTCTCCCGCACCTGAGCTGCCGCCTCTTTCACGCGGCGCTGCGAGCCGACGACGAAGCGGAACGCGCTATGGTTTCAGGCGGCGGCGGGGGAGGTCAAGAGGGCGGACATTACGCCGTCGGCCCGGTCAGCACTGGTTGCCGGCGACGCACAGATTGAGCTGGCTGACACCCGCAGCGATGTTGAAGCCGGTGGTGCTCTGGACCGACACCGGCTGCAGCACGACCGACTCGTTGGACCCGCCGATCAGCACGTTGGCGCCGAGCCCAAGCGCCACGGCCGCCTCGGCCGTCGCCCCCACATAACTGCCCGACAGCGTGCCGGCATACTTGTCGGTGTTGACGAACACCGTCCAGACCATCTTGCCGCCGCTGGTGATCCCGACGTCGAGGCCGACGCGGGTCAGCGTGCCCACATAGGCCGTCTCAGGCGCGTTGGCGCTGTGGAAGAAGCAGCTCACGTTGCGCTGCGAGGTGACGACAAGGCCGACGCTGGAGGACAGCGAACAATCGAGTTCGCCGAGTTGAATGCGCGGCTGCTGCGCGGACAAAGGCGACGTCAGGATCGTGGCAAAAGCCGCAGCCGCGCCACAGGCCGCCGCCAAGGCAGTGCGTGACATTGGGTGGTTCTCCCTCACGGGCCCGCCCGATCGGGCCTTTTGCGCATTCTACGCGAGAACCAGTCCGCCGTCCCTGCCGTTTTCGACGCGGCGCGGCGCCGACGCTGCGCGGGCTGCGGGAACTATTTCAAGTCCCCGCAGAAGCGCTGGATGCGGGCGCAGGCCTGTTCGAGGGCGGCGGTCGCCGCCGCATAGGAGAGCCGGAACGCCGGCCCAACGCCGAACGGCGTACCCTGCACCACCGCGACACCCTCGGCCTCGAGCAGCTCGGTGACGAAATCCTCGTCGGTCGCAAGCTTCTTGCCGGTCGGCGCGGTCTTGCCCATGGTGTCGGCGCAGGACGGGTAGACGTAGAACGCACCCTCCGGCTTCGGGCAGCGGATGCCGTTCGCCTGATTGAGCATGGAGACGCAGAGGTCGCGCCGCTCCTTGAAGATCCTTTTGTGCTTCTGAATAAAGTCCTGCGGACCGTTGAGCGCCTCGACCGCCGCCCATTGCGACACCGCCGCCGGGTTCGAGGTCGATTGCGACTGCAGCATCGCCATCGCCTTGATCAGCGGCTCGGGGCCGCCGCCATAGCCGATACGCCAGCCGGTCATACAATAGGTCTTGGACGTGCCGTTCACGGTCAGCGTGCGCTCATAGAGACGCGGCTCGAGCTGCGCCGGCGAAAAGAACTCGAAATCGTCGTAGACCAGGTGCTCGTACATATCGTCGGTCATCAGCCAGACATGCGGGTGACGCACCAACACATCAGTGATCGCCTTGAGCTCGGCACGCGTATAGGCGGCGCCGGTCGGGTTCGACGGCGAGTTGAACAGGAGCCACTTGGTTTTCGGCGTAATGGCGCGCTCCAGCGCCTCCGGCTTCATCTTGAAGCCGTCCGCCATGCGGGTCTCGATCGCCACTGGCTCGCCGCCGGCGACCAGCACGATTTCCGGATAGCTCACCCAGTAGGGCGCCGGGATGATGACCTCGTCGCCCGGATTGAGCGTCGCCAGAAAGGCGTTGAACAGAACCTGCTTGCCGCCGGCGCCGATGATGATCTGCGACGGTTTGTAGTCGAGCTCGTTCTCGCGCTTGAACTTTCGCGCCACTGCGGCCTTGAGTTCCGGAATGCCCTCGACGGCGGTGTATTTCGCCGCCCGGCCGTCGCGGATGGCCTTGATGGCGGCCTCCTTGATGTTATCGGGCGTGTCGAAGTCGGGCTCGCCAGCGCCCAGCCCGATGACGTCGCGGCCGGCAGCCTTGAGAGCGCGCGCCTTGTCGGTCACCGCCATGGTGGCCGAGGGCTTGATGCGCGTCGTGCGGTCCGCAAGAAAGGCCATTGCAACCTCCACGTCCTTTATGGCGCGTGCTTCCTAAAGCGATGCCGGCGTAGAGGCAAGGGCAAAGCGCGGTTCTGCTTGCAGCATTTGCGGTGCGGTGGCGGCGGGGAACCTGGCCGCGTTTCGCTGGTGCGTTTCGACGGCGCTTCCACTAGGATGGCGGACAGCGGCGCGCGGAGCGGTCACGACATCGCCGCGTTCGAACAATAGATGTGCAGAACGGCAATCGGGAGGGGCCGCGCGGGAGGTCGGAGCGCCAATGTTCACGCTCTACTCGATGCAGCGTTCCGGCAACAGCTACAAGGCGCGGCTCGCCTTGGCGCAGCTTCGCGTACCCTATCGCCTGATCGAGATCGACATCCTCAAGGGCGAAAGTCACACGCCCGAGTTCCTGCTCAAGAATCCGAGCGGCCAGGTGCCGCTGCTTGAAGTGGCGCCCGGCCGCTATCTGGCCGAATCCAATGCCATCCTCTGGTACATCGCCGGCGGCACGCCGCTTGCGCCGGAGGACCGCGTCGATCACGCCGAGGCGCTGCAATGGATGTTCTTCGAGCAGCACAGCCTCGAGCCGAATCTGGGCGCCGCGTATTTCTGGCTGACGCTGATCAAAGGCGGTCGCGAACTGCAAAGCCATGCCATCGAGGACTGGATGGAAGAAGGCCACCGCGCGCTCGGCGTGATGGAGAAGCATCTTTCCCTGCACGATTACTTCGCCGCCGGCCACTACACCATCGCCGACATTGCGCTCTACGCCTACACCCATGTAGCGCATCAATGCGACTATGACCTGTCGGCCTTTCCCGCAGTGCGCGCCTGGCTGGCGCGCGTCGCCGCGCAGCCGGGCTACGTCGCGATGGATCTCAATCCGACGCCAGCGATGACGGCGGCTCAGTAAATCAGGGATCAGTAAACCAGGGATCAGTAAATCAGTAATCAGAAACGTCGCCTGCCACCATGAGGCCCGACTGCTGATTGCTGATCCCTGATTACTGATCCCTGATCCCTGATCCCTGATCCCTGAAAGCCGCCGCGGCAGTTTATTGCGCGCGCCGGCCGCGGCGTTTACTCTTCGTTAATCAAAAGCACAAAATTGCCGTTATTCGTCAATGGCTTCGCCCAAGTTCGGCCGAATACGCGCCGGCATCCGCAGCGCACCATGGCGGCATCGACCAAACTGATTCGCCTTGAAGGATGCCGACCATGACAGAGCTCAACGGGAAGGTCGGTTTTGCGTCTCCCGCTGCCAAAAATACCCTCATCAAGCACCGCCGCGCCGGCGTCGAACTCGCCGCTGCCGCCGCATTGGCTATTTCACTGGTCATTGCCGCGACCGCCGTTTCGATCGGCGCAACACGGGCTCAGGTGCTCGGTGTTGTCGGAAACAGCCGGGACGCCACGATCGCGCTTGCGGCGTTACTTGCAGCGTTACTTGGCCTGGCGATAGCGGGCGCCGTCGGCATCGGCAGGCTGACCGCGATCGCCGCGCGCAACCGCACGTAGCGGCGCCATGAGATCGCCGCGCCGCAACAAATGACTTAAATCTCGGCAGCAATGCCGATATGGTGGGCGGGTCCAATCCCAGCCGGAGCGGCCCCGTCATGAAGCTCGTCACCGCCATCATCAAGCCGTTCAAGCTCGATGACGTGCGCGACGCGCTGTTGGCGGTCGGCGTGCACGGCATGACCGTGACCGAGGTCAAGGGCTACGGCCGGCAAAAGGGCCATACCGAGATCTATCGCGGCGCCGAATACGCCGTGAATTTTCTGCCGAAAATCCGCATCGAGATCGCGGTGACCGAAGCGGACGCCGACCGCGTGGTCGAGGCGATCGGCGCCGCCGCCAAAACCGGCCAGATCGGCGACGGCAAAATCTTCGTCACGCCGATCGAGCAGGCCGTGCGCATCCGCACCGGCGAGACCGACAGCGACGCGTTATAGCAACCAAAAATGTACGGGGGATCCTGATGAGGGTGGCACGGTTCGCTCGCACTGCGGCTGTTGTCGCAGCGTTGACGTTCGTTGCGGCGGCGCCGGCCGCCGCACAGCAGCCGCCTGCCAAGATCGACCCGGCCGACACCGCCTGGATGATCGTCGCCACGGCGTTGGTGCTGATGATGTCGATCCCGGGGCTCGCTTTGTTCTACGCCGGCATGGTGCGCAAGAAGAACGTGCTCGCCACCATGGCGCAAACGTTCGCGGCAATCGCGCTCGGCTCGGTGCTGTGGATGATGCTCGGCTATTCGCTGAGCTTTGTGGGAGATGGGCCGGTCCTTGGCAGCCTGCGCCGGTTTGCACTCGCCGGCATGGGCATGGACTCGGTCAGTGCGTTCGCGCCGACGATTCCGGAAGCTTTGTACATGCTTTATGAGATGACCTTTGCGGTCATCACGGTGGCGCTGGTCGCCGGCTCGGTCGCCGACCGCATGCGGTTTTCGGCGTTCCTGTGGTTTTCGGCGCTGTGGCTCCTGGTGGTCTATGTGCCGATCGCGCACTGGGTCTGGGGCGGCGGCTTTCTCGGCAGCGCCGGCGTGCTCGATTTTGCCGGCGGCACCGTGGTGCATCTCAATGCCGGCGTCGCCGGCCTCATTGGCGCGTTCGTGCTGGGCACGCGCCGCGGCTACGGCACCGACAATTTCGCGCCCTACGATCTGTCGCTCGCGGTGATCGGCACCGGCCTGCTCTGGGTCGGCTGGTTCGGCTTCAACGGCGGCTCGGCGCTCGGCGCCGGCTCGCGCGCGGTGTTTGCGATTCTCAGCACGCATCTCGCCGCCTCGGCCGGCGCCGTCACCTGGATGGCGCTCGAATGGTGGACGCGCGGCAAGCCGTCGTTGCTCGGCATGATCTCCGGTGCGGTCGCGGGGCTCGGCACGATTACGCCGGCCTCAGGCTTCGTGCTGCCGTGGCAGGGGCTCGTCATCGGCATCATCGCCGGGCTCGTCTGCTTCTGGAGCTGCACCTGGCTGAAGCTGCGCTGCGGCTACGACGATTCACTCGACGTGTTCGGCGTCCACGGCATGGGTGGCGCCACCGGCACGCTGCTGGTCGGCGTGTTTGCCACGCGCGCCATTGGCAACGCTTCCGGCCTCCTGGAAGGCCACGCGATGCAGCTCCTGTTGCAGCTTTACGGGATTGTGGTGACGCTGGCCTGGTCGGCCATCGCCACATTCATTCTGCTGAAAGCGATCTCGGCCTTCATCCCGCTGCGCGTCGACAAACAGGCCGAAATGGAAGGTCTGGACGTGACGCAGCACGGCGAGGCGTTGCAGTAGCCCAGAAAATTTCGCGGCGCGCGCCTCGCGCCGGTCTCACGTGCCGCGGAACGCCGGCTTGCGCTTTTGGTGGAATGCCTCGACGCCTTCGCGGAAATCGTCCGACTGCCGCAGCCGGCTGTAGCAATGGCCTTCCAGTTCGATCGCCGCCTGCAGGCCGGTATCCTCGGTGGCGTTGAGCAGCGCCTTGGCGGTGCGCTGCGCCAGCGGCGAGAAGGCGCGCAACTCGTCGACCAGCGCGTCGGTCGCCGCTTCCAGCCTGTCGTCGGCCACGCATTCGGTGGCGATGCCCCAGTCGCAGGCCTGCTTGGCCGCAATACGCTTTGACCGCATCACGATGTCCTTGGTGCGGGTGATGCCGATGATCTTTTGCAGCCGCGCCGAGCCGCCGGAGCCGGGAATTTGCCCGAGCCGCTGCTCCGGCAGCGCGTATTGGCAGGTCTCGGACACGATGCGGAAATCGCAGGCGAGCGACAGCTCGAAACCGACGCCGAAGCAATAGCCGCGGCCAGCGGCGATCACCGGTTTTGCGCAGCGCGCCGGCGCGGCGACGTTCCAGGCGAGCTTGGCTACATGCTCGGGCGAGGCCTGCAGGAATCCGGCGATATTGCCGCCGGAGGAAAAATGCTCACCCATGGCGCGCAGCACAATGACGCGCACGCGCAAATCCTCGTCGAGCGCCTCGAAGGCGATGCGCAACTGGTCGCGCTCACCCATTTCGATGACGTTGAGCGGCGGGCGATCGAGCACCACGTCGGCGCGCTCGCGCGCGGCGTCGATCTCGACGCGGAAGCCGTCGAGTTTTTGATCTTTGAGGCGCGGATCGGACAACGCGGTCATGCCGCCGTTCCCTGCTGCCGGGCTTCGGGTTCTTCGCCCAAAAATTCGCCGGCGACGAGCTTGCGGCGCAACAGTTTTCCCACCGGCGATTTCGGAATCGCGGCGACGAAGACGTAGCGGCGCGGACGTTTGAAGGCGGCAAGCCCCGACTTGCGGCAGAACGCGTCGAGCTCGTCCGGCTCGACCGGCGCGCGGCGCTTGATGAAGGCGGTGACGGTTTTGCCCCAGCGCTCGTCCGGCAGGCCGGCCACCGCGACTTCGGATACCGCGGCATGCAGCGACAGGCACGATTCGATTTCGACCGGCGAAATGTTCTCGCCGCCCGAGATGATCATGTCGTCGACGCGCCCGGTGACGAAAACGTCGCCATCGGCGTCGATGAAGCCGGTGTCGCCGGTAAAATACCAGCCCTGGCGGATCGCTCTGGCGTCGGCCTGCGGTCGCCGCCAGTAGCCGTCGAACGATTCGTCACCGGCTAGGAGCGCGATGATCTCGCCTTCTTCGCCGGTCGCGGCAAGCTCATCGACCGACTGCGCGCCGAGCTTGATCACGCGCACCATCTGGTTGATGCCGGCGCGGCCGGCCGACCCGGGTTTTTTGGCCGCGTTCTGCTCGATGGTGAAGGTGTAGATTTCCGACGAGCCGTAATGATTGACGAACAGATCGGGCCGGAACGCGGCCTGCAGCTTTTGCAACAGGCCGTCGGTCATCGGCGCGCCGGCAAAGCCGAGCTTGCGCACCGAACTCACATCGGCTTTGGCAAAGGCCGGATGATGGACGAGATCGTGATAAAGCGTCGGCACCAGATAAAGGTTGCTGATCCGCTCGGCGGCGATGGCTTGCAGCGCGCCCTCGACGTCGAAGCGGCGCAGGCAGACGAAGGCGCCGCCGACGAGCGACATGGCGAGCAGCGAGCGCACCCCCATGGTGTGGTAGAGCGGCATGACGCCGAGCGTGCGCTCGCCGCTTGCGTACAGGTTTTGCGCCACGTGCGCCAAAGCCGCGGCGCGTTCGGCGCGCTGCCGGCGCGGCACGCCCTTCGGTCGCGCCGTGGTGCCGGAGGTGTAGAGCATCACCGACCAGGCTTCGGCATCGACCCGCGGCTCTGCGTCCGGCGCCGCGCCCGAGACGAGATCAGTGAATGCGAGCTCGGGCGCCGACGCGGCATCAAGCGCGACGTGCGGCAGCGTTTTTGCCAGAGCAGAGCTCGCCACCGCTTGTGCCGACACACCCTCATACGCGATCGCCTTGGCGTCGGCATCGGCGAGAAAAAAGTCGAGCTCGCTCGCCGATGACCGCCAATTCACCGGCGTCATGATGATGCCGGCGAACTGAGAGGCCCAATGCAGCGTGGCGGCTTCCCAACGGTTCGTGAGCACCGTGACGAGATGATCGCCGGGCTTGAGCCCGAGCGCATCGAAACCTGCGACCAGGGACGATATCCGCCGGTACCATTGCGCGTAAGTGAGCTGTACCTCGCCGTCGACGATCGCCGGTGCCTGCGGATCGCGGGCGACGCTGCCGAGAAAACTCAAGCCCAGATCGAGCATGCGGACGTGTCTCCTGATCGGCCCATGATAGGCGGTCGCGGTGCCATCACAAAGGCGCATTCCGATCAATCTGATCGCCGGCGCGGCCATTTGTTGCCTTGCCAAAACGCCGCAGCTACAACCGCCGCAGGCTCGCGGCGCAAATCCGTGATGACATCCATCGCGTTCCCCAAAGACAAGGGCTGGGTGGCCGGCGTCACGGCCACACCCCGGCGGGCCGTGGCCGCGCTGATCGTCGGTTTTGCGCTGTTTCGCCTCATATTGGCGGCTACGCTCGGGCTCGGCGTCGACGAGTCCTATGGCATCGGCGTTTCACACGATCTCAAGCTGTCCTATTTCGACTACCCGCCGCTCACTTACTGGCTGATCCACTTTTTCATTCCGCTCCTTGGCGACGGCCGCGCCTTGCGCCTGCCGTTCATTGCATTGTTCGCCGGCACCTCCTGGATGCTCTATCTCTTGACGCGGCATTTGTTCGGTAGCGCCGCCGGCGTCTGGGCCGTGCTGGCGCTGAACCTGTCGGCATTCTTTACCCTTGTCGGCAGCTGGGTCGTAACCGACGGGCCGCTGATTTTCTGTCTCATGGCCGCTGCCTACACGATCGCACGCGGGCTGTTCCCCGCCGGCGCGGCGGTGTCGCCGTGGTGGACTTGGCTCGTTGCCGGTTTTTGGTTCGGTCTCGCCGGCCTGTCGAAATATCACGCCGCGCTGATCGCCGTCGGACTGTTGTTTTATCTGGCGAGCATGCGGCCGCGATGGCGGATTGTGCTGCATCCGGCGGTCTGGGTCGGCGCCGCCGTCGCACTCGCCGTGATCTCGCCGGTCATCGTCTGGAACGCCGAGCATCATTGGGTCTCGTTCGCGTTCCAGGGCGGACGCGCGCTCGCCAATGGCTCGTTCCCGAAAATCGGGCAATTCCTCGTCAACATCGGCGGGCAGTTTCTCTGGATCGGGCCGTGGGTCTTCGTGCCCATGGTCGTCGCGGCGTATTACGCGTTGCGCCGCGGCCGGGCGGACGAGCGCGCCTGGTATTGTGTTTGCCTGGCGCTGCCGACGATTCTGCTGTTCACGCTGGTGCCGCTGTGGGGCGATCGCGGCTTGCCGCACTGGCAGATGCCGGGCTGGCTGATGCTGTTTCCGGTGCTCGGCGAGCATCTGGCGCGCGAAGCCCGGCTGCGTCCGCGGCCGCGCCGGTGGGCGGTCGGATCGGCCGTCACTCTGGTCGCGGTCGCGTTCCTGATCGTCGGTCACGCCGCTACCGGGTACGGGCGCCTGCTCGCGCCGGCGGTTTTCGCCAAGGGCGATCCGACGCTCGAGGCCCTCGAATGGGCGCCGCTGCGCGACGAACTGCAGCGGCGCGGCCTGCTCGACAAGCCGAACTTGTTCATCATTTCCGACGGCCCGATCGACATCGCCAAGATCGATCAGGCGTTGCATGATGCACTGCCCATGCAGGTGTTCGGCGCCAGCCAGCAGTACGCCTTCCGTTACGATCCGAAATCGCTGCTCGGCCGCGACGCCTTGATCGTCGGGCAACGCAACCGCATGATCGGCATCCGCAGCGCGCTCACGCCGTATTTTGCTTCGATCGAGGAATTGCCGCCGTTCGCGTTCGGACGCTCCGGCATGAAGGAAATCGAGGTGCGAATTCTCTACGGCCACGTCCTGCGCAAGCCGCTGCCGTCGCCTTACGAGAAGCCAGCGAATTAGGCCGGTTCGCGGATCTGCGTTTTCAGAACGGATGTGACCGCGGCGAAGACCTGGTCGACGGTGATCGCCTGCATGCAGACATTGTCCGTGCAGGCGCTCTTGCGTGAATTATAGACGCTGACACAAGGCGAGCACGCGAGCCCGGCGTAAATGATGGTCGGCTTGCCGAGCGGCCCGTAGTGCGTCGGCGTTTCCGGGCCGAACAGCACGATGGTCGGCAAGCCGCTGGCGGCGGCAAAGTGGGCCGGGCCGGAATCGTTGGATACGATCAAGGCGGCCAGCTCATAGAGCGCCGGCAGATCGGCGAGCTTGGTGCGGCCGGCGAACGCGATGCAGCGATCGCTGGCGCATTGCGCGGCCATTTCTTCCGCCTGCCCGCGCTCGTTTTCCGCGCCGGTAATCAGCACCAGCACGTCATCGTGCGCCGCCACGATGCGCCGAATCAATTCGGCGTAACGCTCGGGCATCCAGCGCCGCTGCTGCAGCATTTCGCTGGAATTGGGGTTGATCAGAACGAGCCGCAGCCGGGACGCGTCGCGTTGCGGCACCAGCGCGGCGATCTGCGCCGCCATCCTGTCGCGGGCGGCCGCGCTGCCGCGCCGAACCGGCAGTGCGATTTCGTCGTCGGCGATGATGGTCTTCGCGTAGGGAATCGTCGGCGCCTCGCTCAACAGCGCGTCGACCAGCGCAATGAAGTTCTTGGCGACGTGAATGTGCGAATTATGAATCACGCGGTGCGTCAGCATATCGCCCCGGTACAGGCCTTCGCTGTGGAACCGGTAAAAACCAATTCGCCGGTCGGCGCCGGACAGCCCGGTGAGCAATCCGGAAAAGCGCGAGAACAATTCGAGGTCCACCACGGTGTCGATGCGGTTGCGCCGCGTCCAGATCAGGAAAGTCAGTGTATCGACGGCAAGCCGCCACAATGACTTGGTCCCGACGGCGAAGACATTGGCCGGCGCAATCGTGCCGGTGATCGCCAGCGAACCGGCGTTTTTGGCGAAAATCGCAAAGTAGATTTCGGCCCCGGTGCGCTCGCGCGCCTTGCGCAGCGCCGGATCGGCCAGAATCGTGCTGCCCATCTCGGACAGTTCGATGAACAGGATGCGCCGGATCGGCCGCGGCGGCTTGCGCCGCACCAGATCGCGCAGCTTGACGGCCAGCGTCGCCAAAAAGCACAGCGGCACGCCGGCCAGCCGATCGATGCGGCGCATGGCGTCGACGCTGATGCCGGTTCCGCTCATTGAGCGCCTGTCCATTCATTCGCTCGTCATTCCGGATCGCCGCGAAGCGGCGAGTCCGGAATCCATAATCCCTGTGCTGGGGTTATGGATTCCGGGTTCCTCGCGGAGCTTGTCATCGGGCCGGCCCGGGGTCCCATCGCGCAAGTGCGATGGGGTACCCCACTTCGGGCCGGACCCGTTGGCTCGGCCCCGGAATGACGACTTACGTTCACCGAATTACTTAATTATTTATGCCAGCCCTTCATCGGCAGTTCGAGCTTGGCGGTGGCGCGGTCTTCCGGCCAGACCGAAACGTATTGCTTGCCCTGCAGCTGGATCAGATAGGTCGCCGACAGGATGTTCTGGCCGGTCGAATCGAACTTGACGCCGTTGTAGCCCATGATGAGCTGATCCGGCTTGAGGTCGGTAGCCTTGAGCGCCGCCTGGATCTTCGCCGGCTCGGTCGATCCGGCCCGGTTGATTGCGTCGGCGAGCACGAAAAAGCCCTGCAGCCAGCGCGCGCTGGTGTCATCGAGATCGCGGCCGTATTTGGCCTTGAACATCCGGTCGACGATGGCGCTGTTGCTGCCCGGCTTGCCGACGTCGAAGGCGCTGCGGTCGATCGCGCCCTGGGCGAGATCGCCGGCATTGGGAATGAAAGCCGGATCGGAAAAGCCGGAATCGTCGCCGATGATGATCGGCGGCAGGTAGTCGAGATTCTTCATCGTCCTGAAATAGAGGATGGTGTCCGCCGTGTAGCTGACGAAGATCACGGCGTCGGGCTGCAGCGTCTTGAGCTGCAGCACCTGGGCGGTGACGTCGGATGAGTTGGCGTTGTAGGCGATCTGCGCGCCGACCTTGATGTTGGCGCTCTTGGCCGCCTCGACGATGCTGGCGCCGACCGAGGTGCCGTAATCGGTGTTCTCGTTGACCACCGCGATGGTGTCGATCTTGCGGCCCGATTTCTTCAGGTCGTTGAGAAAATCGAAATAGGCCTTGGCGAAATCCGGCGCGATCGGCGTGGTGCGGAAGGTCCATTTGAAGCCGCGGCCGGTGATGTTGGAGGCGACCGAATCCGCGACCAGGAACGGAATGCCCTGCCGCTCGGCGACCGCGGTGGCGACAAGCGAGACCGAGGACTGATACGACCCGAGCATCGCCGCGACGTGATCCTGGGCGATCAGGCGGAGCGTCTGCTGCTGGCCGACCTGCGGATTGCCCTGATGGTCGGCTTCGTCGAGCTCGATCTTGGCGCCGCCGAGGTTCGGCAGGCCGGCGCTGGCGGCGAGCGGCAAGTTCTTCAATTCGGGATGCGCATTGTTGACGATGTCGGCGCCAAGATGAACGGCGTCGCGCGCCGACTGGCCGGCGCTCGCCGCGTTGCCGGTCAGCGGATAGATGACGCCGATTTTTACCGGACCGGCCGCACAGGCGGCGCTCGCAAAAATCGAAGCCAAAATGGCGGCAACGCCGCATGCTGCGAGCTTCATGGCTATCTCCCTGCCTTGCCCGGTCCGATGAAGCCGCATTTGAACGAAAAACCGGCGCCGTTGTCCACCGCCCTGCCGCGGTTGGTTCCGAAAATAAGTTGTTTCCCGGATGCGGTGCAGCGCCATAAGCGCGATTACGCGCGTCTTCGACTCGCTATGGCGGTGCGCCGCTGATCCGGGATCGTTCCATACTCGGGAGATTGTGAAGGTCCCGGGTCTGCAGCGCACCACTTCGTGCTGCGCTGCGCCCGGGAAACGTAGCTGTGCTCGGTCGGCTACCGCCGCGTCGGGAACAGGGCGGCTGGGAAACGGCCGCATAGCGCCTCGCGCCATCGCACGAGCGATATCCGGGTGCGGATTGGGGTCGGGATCGAGGCGCAGCGATGGCAGCAAGCCCTACGATAATTCGAGTAAGGACAAAGCGGCCAATGCAACACAAAATACAAAGAGGCCCCGTTTCGAGGCCTCTTGCTTTGCGCTGCGATCAGGCCGCTGCTATCACCAGCGACGCCACCCGCCACCCCAGCGGTTCCCCCACCCCCAACCGCCCCAACCCCAACCGGCACCCCAACCCGGACCACCGTAGTAGTCGTAGTAACCGTACGGATAGCCGCCACCATAGTACGTGTCGTAGTAACCGCCGTACGGATAGCTGTCGTCATAGCCGTAGCCATAGCCGGGGCCGACGTAGAAGCCGAACTGAGCCATCGCCGGGGCCGCCGCCGCAATGAGGAGCGCCGCCGCCGCCGCAAGACTTAACGCAAGTTTTCTCATCAGTGCCTCCATGCGCTGCCCAATAAAAACACGCCGGCGGCCCCGGTTGTTCCGCAGTGCAACCAATAACAAAGTATCAAGTTCCGCCGTGGAAATCCGTGGACGCGAAGGAGCGGCGCGGAACGGCCAAACTAAGCGGAATTGCAACGCGCGGTATCTATTCGGCGGCGATGCGCAGCGCCTCCGGTTCCTCGTGATGCTCGCGCTTGTCGCCGCGCAGCCAGGCCTGGAACCGGTCGAGATAAAGGTAGATTACCGGGGTGGTGAACAAGGTCAAAAGCTGGCTCAGCGCCAAGCCGCCGACCATGGAATAGCCTAGCGGCTGGCGCAGCTCCGAGCCCGAGCCGTGGCCGAACATCAGCGGCAGGCCGCTCAACAGCGCGGTCATTGTCGTCATCACGATCGGGCGGAAGCGCAGCAGACAGGCCTGGCGCACCGCCTCGAGCGGCGACAATCCGGCGCGCTCGCGGTTGATGGCGAAGTCCACGAGCATGATGCCGTTCTTCTTGACGATGCCGATGAGCAGGATGATGCCGATGATGCCGATCACCGAGAGGTCGAAACCGCCGAGCGACAGCGCAAGCAGCGCGCCGACGCCGGCCGATGGCAGCGTCGATAAGATCGTCAGCGGGTGGATGTAGCTTTCATAGAGCACGCCGAGAATGACGTAGACGACCACCAGCGAGGCGGCGATCAGGATCGGTTCGTTCGACAGCGCCGCCTGGAACGCCTGGGCGTTGCCCTGGAAGGTGCCGATCATCGACGACGGCATGCCGATCTGGTCGGAGACTTGCTGGATGGCATTGACAGCTTGGCCGAGCGCCACGCCGGGCGGCAGATTGAAGGTGATCGTCACGGCAGGGAACTGACCCGAATGCGCCACCAGCAGCGGCCCGATATGGCTGGTGTCGACGTCGACCACGGTAGAGAGCGGAATGAGCTGCCCGGTGGTGGGCGCCTTGATGTAAAGCTCGTTGAGCGTCTGCAGCCTGCCCTGCAGCTGCGGCAGCACTTCGAGCACGACGTAATAAGAATTGTTGGTAAAGTACTGCGTCACGTCGTTCTGGCCGAACGCGTCGTCGAGGGTGTCGTCGATGACCTGCGGCAGGATGCCGAAGCGGGCGGCGGCGTCGCGATTGATGGTAATGGTGAGCAGCGGAGACTGGTTTTCCGCGTCGGTGGCGACATCGGCCAGTTGCGGCAGGGCCTTGAGTTTCGCCAGCAGGCGCGGCGCCCACGTGTTCAGCTGATGCAGGTCGGGATCTTGGAGGACATATTGGAACTGGCCGCGGGCAATGCGCCCGCCGACGGTAATGTCCTGGGCCGGCTGCAGGAAAAGCTTGGCGCCGGGGACCGCCGCAGCGAGTTGCGGGCGCAGCCGGTCGATGATCTGCGAGGCCGACGCCTCGCGATCGTCGCGCAGCTTCAAGCCGACGACGAAGCGGCCGGTATTCTGCGTGTTGCCGTAGCTCGGCCCGAAGAACGAGCCGAAATCGGCGACGTCCGGATCGCGGGCAATCACCTCGGACAGCTGACGCTGGACTGCCAGCATCTTGTCGGGGGAAACGTCCTGGCCGGCTTCCGAAATGCCCAAGATCATTCCGGTATCCTGGACCGGGAAAAATCCCTTCGGAATGGTCACGAACAGCACGCCGGTCACGCCGACCGTCGCGATGAATACGAGCAGCGTTAACAACTGGTGGCGCAGCACGAGGTCGAGCCCGCGCCGGTAGCCGCCCAACAGCGTGTCAAAGCACCATTCGACGGCGCGATAGAGGCGGCCGTGCACGCGGTCATGCTCGCTGACCAGGAAGCGCGAACACAGCATCGGCGTCAATGTCAGCGACACCACGACCGACACCAGAATTGCGGCAATGACGGTGATCGCGAATTCGTGGAACAAGCGTCCGACGACGCCGCTCATCAACAAGAGCGGGATGAACACGGCAATGAGCGAAATACTGATCGAGAGAACAGTGAAGCCGATCTCGCGCGCGCCTTTGATGGCGGATTGCAGCGGAGTCGTTCCGGCCTCGAGGTGACGGAAAATGTTCTCCACGACGACGATGGCGTCGTCGACGACGAAGCCGACGGCGATGGTCAAGGCCATCAGCGAAAGATTGTCGAGGCTGAAGCCGCCGAGATAGATGATCGCGACGGCGCCGAGCAGCGACAGCGGCACCGCGGCGCCGGGAATGAGCGTGGCGTTAATGCTGCGCAGGAACAGAAGGATCACCAGCACGACCAGCACGCAGGACAGTCCAAGGGTGAATTCGACATCTTTGACCGCGGCGCGGATGGTCTGGGTCCGGTCCATGATGGTGTCGAGATGGATGCCCGGCGGGACCACCGAATGCATCGTCGCCAAGGCGTCCTTGATGTTGTCGACCGTATCGATGACGTTGGCGCCCGGCTGCTTGTACACGATCAGCATCACGGCCGTTTTGTCGCGATGCAACGCGCCCAAGGTTACGTCTTGAGGGCCATCCAGCGCCCGGCCGACGTCGCGCACGCGCACCGGCGCGCCATTGCGATAGGCGATGATGACGTCATTGTAAGGCGCCGCCTCGGTCAGCTGATCGTTGTCGGCAATGGTGTAATTCTGCAGCCGGCCCAACATGGTTCCTTTGGCGGAATCCGTCGTGGCGCCGAGCAGCGCTTTACGGACGTCCTCGAGCGTCAGCCCGCGCGCCGTCAGCTTGGCCGGATCGACCTGCACGCGAATGGACGGCCGCTGCTGGCCGCCGATGGCAACCAGCGCCACGCCGCTGATCTGAGAAATCTGCGTGGCGACGACGTTCTCGGCGAAATCGTCCACTTTGGTCAGCGGCAGCGTGGTCGAGTCGGCTGCTACGATCAGGATCGGCGAATCCGCCGGGTTGACCTTCTTGTAGGTCGGCGGCGAGGTGAGGTTCTTCGGCAGATACGGTCCGGCCGCCGTGATGGCCGACTGCACGTCGCCGGCGGCGCCGTCGATGTTGCGGTTGAGGTCGAATTGCAGTGTGATCACGGTCGAGCCGAGCGAACTCACCGAGCTCATCTGCGTCACGCCGGCGATTTGGCCGAACTG
>JASHPU010000219.1 GCA_030037885.1 Xanthobacteraceae bacterium
ATCGCCACGATGGCCATCGCCGCGAAGCCGTGGATCACGTAGATCACGCCCCAGGTGTCCGCCGAAAACCAGTACGGATTGCGCCGCCAGAACGGCGTGTCGATCTTCAACAGCATGAGCAGGCCGCTGCCGACCACGGCCAGAACCACGACGGCGACGCCGAGATGGTAGAGTTTTTGCGCCGCATCGTATTTGCCGGGCAGCGCCGGCTGTTGGCGCGAACCGACCAAGCCGGCAGCGTCGCGCCACAGTTCGCGCAGGTCGGCAAACCCGATCCACATGTTGCGCCAGTCCTGAAAGAACAGCGCCCGCACGATGTGGATCAATACCAGGGCGGCCAACGCGACGCCGGTGATCCAGTGAATATCGAGCCACGCGAATTTGATGCCGAGGATCGGCAGAAACGCGGTCGCCATCAGCACGAGGATGCAGAGCGCCATCAGCCAATGATAGGCGCGGTCCAGCAGGGTATGGCGTCGCACGCGGTCGAAGCCGGGCGCCCGCGCAGTCCATTGGTTCGGGGTGGTCTGGTCCATGAAACAGCGTCCGGGATTTTACGCCGAGCGGCGGGCGCGCCGCTTCGCCAGCGCGCTGAGAATCGCGTGCACGACGATGAACAGGACCGCCGCCCCGACAAACCACGGCAGCAAATCCCACGAGGCGCCGATCAACTGATCGGAGCCGCCATAGATGGATCGCGAATAACGGAACAGCGCCATGCCTTACTCTCGCTCTTAACTTTACTCTCGCTCTTAACTTTCGCTCTTGCCGCGCTTCATCGCGAACGCGGCCGGCGGGCTGCCGCAATCAGGCCGCGGGCGGCGCGCCATCGGCACCAAACGCGACGCCGGCATTATCGCTCATCCAGCGCGCCACATCCAACGAATCGCCGGTCGTTTGCGGCGAATGGCTGGCGGCGAGCGCTGCAGCCTGCAGCAGCGGCAGGAACAATGTCGGCGTTGCGGCGGCGCGGGCGGCGTCCGCGACCCGCGCCAAGTCGTCGTGCAGGCGTCTGCCGGAAATGTCCGATTGATAGCGGCCGGTGAGCACCTGTGCGGCGAGCGCCGTCGGCGCCGTTCCCATCCCCGGCGCCAAGAGCGGCAGGGCATCGAGCATGCCGGCGGGATCGAGCCCGGTCCGTTTGGCGATGATCAGCATCTCGGTTTGGACGGCGATCGACAGGGCGCGAAAGCATGAGGCCAGCGCCTTGGCGAGCGGACCGCTGCCGAGCTCGCCGAGCCGCAGCAGTTTGGCGGCGAGCGCGCGCAGCACGGGCGCGACGCGTTCGAGCGCATCGGCGGGGCCGGCGGTAAGCAGCGTGAGCTTGCCGGCGCGCGCGTCCGCAGGCGTGCCGATCGGCGTCGCCTCGATCCAGATCGCGCCTTTGCTTTGCAGCGCGCGGGCGAGCGCCGGACCGGTCTGCGGCGCCACATCGCTCATGTCGACGATGATGGTGCCCGGCCGCAGCGCATGGACGAGGCCGACCGAGCCGAGCACCGACTCGCGCGCGCTCTGGTCGCTGGTTTCGGCGAGCAAGATGAGATCGCAGACCTGGGCGAGGTCGTAGGGCGAGCCGGCCGGCGCGCTGCCGCCGCCGGCCAGATGCGCCTGAAGGAGCCGGCCATTGAGGTCGGTCGCGGTGCTGCCGATGCCCTGCTGGTCGAGGCGACGGATCAGCGCCGAGCCGAGCGCATCGAGCCCGACAATGCCGACCGAAAAATCCGCCATGCGTTATCGCTCCGGATGCGCCACATGCGCCAACACGGCAGAGCGTGATAGCAGCGCGCTCAAAAAGCACCAAAAAGCGCCGGCCCCGGCCTCGGTCAACCGAACGTCGTTCGGCGTACCGAAGCCTGGGCCGGGGAGCACGTGTTTATGGCGCGGGCGGTTAAGCCTGCGCGTCCCGCACGGCGCGCATGACGAGGCTCGCCAGCAGCGGGACCTTGAAGGCGTTGTAGTTGAGCGGATGGGCGCCGCGCGTCTCCGATTTGCCGGCAAGCTCGGCCAGACTCTGGTCGACCTTTTGGCCCTTGATGGTCTGCTCGGCCACGCCGCAGCGGCGCGGCGTTGCCGCTACGCCGCCGAGTGCGATGCGCGAGTTCGCCACGGCGCCGGTGGCGTCGGTCTTGAGCGCCGCCGCCACGTTGACCAGCGCGAAGTCCCAGGTGAGACGGTCCGTCACCTTCTCGAAATAGAACCGCGCGCCGGCCCATTCCTTCGGGATGCGGATCGCCACGAGCAGGTCCTCGGGCTGCAACTGCGTCAGCCGCCTTATGTCGATCTTCGGACCGACGAAGAAATCCTCGGCGTTGACCACGCGTTCGCCCTTGGCGTTGTGGATCACCATCTTGGCGTCGAGCGCGATCATGGTCGGCGCCATATCGGACTGCGTGACCGCCACGCAGCGATTGGCGTCGAAGATCGCATGCTCGCGATTTTCGCCCTCCGGCGTGTCGGAGAAGCAGGTGTTGCCGCCGGCCCGGTAGCAGGGCAGGCCCGACCGGTAATACCAGCAGCGCGCGTCCTGCGAGACGTTGCCGCCGATGGTGCCGGTGTTGCGGATCTGCGGGCTGGCGACCTTCGCGGCCGCCTCCGCCAAGAGCTTGTAACTCTTGTTGATGATCGGGTTCTTCTCGACGTCGCTGATGGTGGTCAGCGCGCCGATTTCGATCCCGTCCGCGGTCTCCTTGACGCCGCGCATCGCGGCGATGCCGGTCAGATCGACCACGACCTTGGGTCGCTTGATGCGATCCTTGAACCAGGACAGCGAGTCGTTGCCGCCGGCGAGTTTCCAGACGTCGGCCTTGTGCTGGTCGAGTAGCGCGACCGCGTCGGCGATGGTGGCGGGCCGATACAGTTCGAAGCCCGGAATGACATCCTTGATCATCATGGCAGGGCTCCCTCGTTACATCGTGTTGGCTTGCAGCGGCTTGTACGATTGCGGCCGCTCGGCAAGCGCGTTGACGATCATGTCGCGAACCACCGGCGTGCGGTGGAAATATTTGCCGCCGAGCGCATCCGCGATGGCGTTGATCAAAGCCGCCGCGGCCGCGCCCATGATCGGCTCGCCGATACCCTTGGCGCCGACCGGGTTGTCGCGGTCCGGTCGATCGACGGCCGCCCAGTTGAACACCTTCGGCATGTCGAGATAGGTCTGCGGCTTGGCCTGATCGAACTGCACGGTGGCCGGCAGTCCGAGCTGGTGGTCGTAGACGATGCGCTCGGTGGTGGCGAGACCGAAGCCCATCATGCTGCCGCCGAATATTTGCGCCCGCAGGCCGTCCGGATGCACCACGGTGCCGCAATCGGTCACGCCGAGATATTCCTTGATCTCGAATTGGCCGGTCTCGCGGTCGAGCTCGATCATGCAGAAGCCGGCGACCAGCGCCGGCACCAAGCCGCGCTTGGGCAGCTTGTCCTTGGCGACGCCGACCAGGCCGGAGCCGGCCAGCGCCATCGCCGACGCCTTGGTCAGCGGATTGATGTCGGGCGGCAAGTCCTTGCCGGAATATTTGCCGCCGAGTTCGATCGCCTTCTTGGCGGCGTCGGCGAAGCTGATCGACTTCGAGGCGTCCGTCTTGTGGACCACCTTTTCGTTTTTCAGCTCGTAGTCGTCGGCGGCCCCGCCGAGCGTAGTGGCGGCGAGTTCAAGAAGCTTGTTCTTGGCATCGACCGCCGCCACGTAGTTGCCGCGCGTCGCGGTGTACGTGGTGTTGGAGCCGAACTGGCCGATCATCCACGGCAAGTGGTTGTCGCTCCGGCCGCGGACGATGACGACGTTGTCCCAGTTGTAGCCGAGCACCTCGGCCGGAACGCGCGCCGTCGACGCATACGAGTAGGTGCCGAGATTGCCGACGCCGGTATGCACGTACAGCTTGCCGTCGGGCAGGATGCGCACGATGCCGTCGAAGCCATTCGAACCGCCGGCATGGAACGCGCTGCCGATACCGACGCCGATGACCTTGTGGCCGTTGCGCTGGCCTGACAGCTTCTTCTTTTCCTCCCAGTTGAACAGCTCGCCGCCCTTGGCCAACGCGTCTTTCAAGTAGGCGCTGGTCAATTGGCCCTTGGCGTCTTCGCCTTGGAAGCCGTCGTTATCCGGCGCGTTGATGCGGCGGATTTCCAGCCGATCGATGCCGAGCTGGCGCGCGGCCTCGTCGAGCATCGGCTCGAACGTCATCGCCGTCTGGTTCTCGCCCGGGCCGCGTTGCGGACCGCGCGGCGGCGTGTTGGTCAACACCGCGGTGCCGCGCCAACGCATCGCCTCCGGCTGATAGACGACCTGCGCCGCATCGCCGACATTGCGGAAATCCCAGAAGCCGATGTTCGGGCCGTTGTCCTGCACCACGAAGACGTCGAGCGCCGTGATGCGGCCGTTCTCGGCAAAGCCGATCTTGGCCCAGCCCTGGAATCCGGCGCGGCCGGAGCCGTTGGCGTATTCTTCCTCGCGCGATACGCGAAGCATGACCGGCCGGCCGTTGGCCTTCTTCGACAAATGGCCGGAGATCACCACCAGCGGATAGGCGTTGCCCTTGGAGCCGAAGCCGCCACCGCAATACTCGGCGATGTAGACGAGCTCGTCCGGCTTGATGCCGAGCATGCGCGCGATTTGCGGGACCACAAAGGACTGACTTTGTGTAGACCCGTGCACGTAGCACTTGCCGTTTTGCCAATAGGCCATATTGGAGCGGGTCTCCATCGAGTGGTGCGACGTGCCCGCGGTCTCGAAGCTGCGCTCGATGACGACCTTGGCCTTGGCGAAGCCGGCGTCGAGATCGCCGTAATGCCACTGCTCCGCCGGTTTGCCCAACGGCATCTTGCCCTGGTCGTAACTGGCGAAGTCCTGAGCCGTCCACTTCACGGTCTGCAGCGGCAGTTTGACGTTGGCGACATTGCCGCCGGAGAAGGCGTTGGGACCGCCCGGATAAAGCGAATCGAGCGGATCGACGACGTGGTCGAGCTGCTCGAGGTCGATCTTGATTGCCTCGACCGCGGCCGCGGCGATTTCCTCCGATTCGGCGGCGACCGCCACGATCGGCGCGCCGGCATAGACCGGCTCGCGATAGAGGATCGGATCGACCGGCGGCGGAAATTGCGGCACGTCGTCCGGCGTGATGATGGCGACGACGCCCTTCATCTTCAGCGCCGCCGAAGTATCGATATTTCGCACCCGCGCATGCGGCATCGGCGAGAGCGCCATCTTGGCGTGCAGCATGCCTTCGGCTTGGAAATCTTCCGAATACTTGGCGGTGCCGGTCACCTTGGCGAGGAGATCCGGCGGGGTGAAGTTTTTGCCGACGAGCTTGTAATCAGCCATTTCAGCCTCCCTTCGCCACGCGCATCACACCGGCCAGGTACTGGTTGTAGGAACCGCACCGGCACAGGTTTCCAGACATGGCCCGCCGCGCTTCTTCGATTGTCGGATGCGGATTGACCGCGAGCAGGGCCACCGCCGACATCACCTGGCCCGGCGTGCAGAAGCCGCATTGCGGGCCGATTTCCTCGATGAAGGCTTTTTGTATCGGGTGCAGCTCGCCGTTCTTGGCGATGCCTTCGATCGTGGTGATCGTCTTGGCGGCGACCGCATGGGTCAGCGTCGTGCACGAATAGATCGGCGTGCCGTCGGCGATCACCGTGCAGGCGCCGCATTCGCCGCGGTCGCAGGACAGTTTGGTGCCGGTGAGGCCGAGCTTGTAGCGCAGCGTGTTGGCCAGCGTCTCGTGCGGCAGCACGTCGACGCGCCGCGTCTGGCCGTTGACGTTGAGGCTGACCAGCCGTTCGACCGCGCCGACGCTGCGGGCCTGCGCCGAGCCGGAACGAAACAGATAGCCGGTAGCGCCGAGCGTAGCGCCCGAGGCGATGACGCCTTTGATGAAAGTCCGTCGCGATGCCTTGATCCGAGCGATCTCCGACAGCGGGCCTTCGCTCGCCGCATGGTGATCGTCGCGCGCATGCGCCTCGCCGGCATGCGCGGTCCGGCAATCTTCTGCCATTGCCTTCTCCCTGAGCGGTTTCCTCGATCCCGTCGATGCCACGCGGAAGACGCGTGGGCCAGATCGCGGGCAGTGCTGCTGGCTCTTGCGCGGAAAGATTGCGCCAAATCGGACGGCGACTCAAGCCGAATGTGTGGCGGCGGAACGCGGTGGTGCGGCCGGGCATCGGGTCCAGCATTGCCAGCCGCAAACTCACTGAAATCAATTGCGAAACGGGTGGGTCCGGAGAAACTCGGCAGTGAGTTTGCTGGCCCGGCGCTCGTCCGCCGGCGTCATCTTGCGCGCCACCATTTCGCGGCAGGACAGACTTTGCGAATAGCCGTTGGCGAGCGCGATATCGCACCACGAATAGGCTTGGGCGAGGTCGCGGGACACGCCGCGGCCGTAGAGATACTGCATCCCGAGAAAGAACTGCGCCGTCGGCTGTCCGGCCTCGGCGGCTTGGCGAAACCAGTACAGCGATTGCCGGTCGTCGCGCGGCACGCCCTTGCCGGAATAGTACATGAAGCCGAGCGAGGCCTGGGCTTTGGCATCGCCCGCCCGCGACAGCCGCCACCAGATCGAAAAGGCGTGGGAAAAATCGCCGGAATTGAAGGCGTCGAGACCGTCCTCGAACGAAGCCGCACGAAGCGGCGAAGCTTGTGCTGCGCAGAGCGCCGCGGCCAGCACGATGAGGCGGACCTTGCGCATGGCCGCGCGCCTGCCCCGGCGTTCAGGCTGCCGCCGCCTTGCCTTTCGGCTTCACCTCGGCGGTGTAATCGGCCATCAAAGCCTGGGTGATGCGGCCGGGGGTGAATTTCCAATCGGCGATCTCCGACACCGCGGTGATCTCGGCGGCGGTGCCGGTGATGAAGCACTCGGAAAAGCCGGACAGTTCCTCAGGCGTGATCCGCCGCTCGATGATCTCGATATTGCGGCGGCGCGCCAGCGCGATCGCGGTCGCCCGCGTGATGCCGGCGAGGAAGCAATCGGCGATCGGGGTGTGGATCTTGCCGTCCTTGATGAAAAAGATATTGGCACCGGTGCATTCGGCGACGCGGCCGAGCCAATCGAGCATCATGGCATCGGCATAGCCGCGCTGTTCGGCGCGATGCTTGGAGATGGTGCAGATCATGTAGAGGCCGGCGGCCTTGGCAAGGCAGGGCGCGGTTTTCGGGTCGGGCCTGCGGTACTCGGCTAGATCGAGCCGGATGCCCTTGAGCCGCTGCGCCGGATCGAAATAGCTCGGCCATTCCCAAGTGGCGATGGCGACATGGATTTTATTGTTTTGCGCGGAGACGCCGAGCGCCTCCGAGCCGCGCCACGCGATCGGCCGCACATAGGCGTCCTTTTGATTATTCCTCTCCAGAACCAGGCGCTTGGCGGCGTCGATTTCAGCAACACTGTAAGGGATTTCGAAGTCAAGGACCCGGGCCGAGCGCTTGAAGCGCTCGGTGTGGGCCGTGCCCTCGAAAATCTCACCGCCGTAGGCGCGCTCGCCCTCGAACACGCAGCTTGCATAATGCAGGCCATGGGTCAGCAGGCTGATCTTGCAGTCGAAAGTGGGAATGAGCTTGCCGTCGAACCAGATCACGTCCGAACGTTGGTCGAAGGCCACGGCCATCGTCATTACCTCCCTTGCGGAAGCCGCCACATCAGCCTTTCGCTTCGGTTGCGGAGCAAAGGGCGGCGCACTTTTGCGTCGGGGCGGAACTCCCGGTATGGTCTCGCCCGCCCGTTGACGAACGCTGGGCCCGGGTTGCAGGGACGAGACGCCATCGCGATAACGCGTCTTTGTGTTAACAACCAACCCGAAATATGTCAATACTGCTGACATAATGGCGGACATCAGCCTCACCACAAGACCCGACACCCATGTCCAGGCGGCGCGAGGCGAGCAAATTGCCCCGGCGTCGGAGCCTTGCTGGGATTTGATCGAGCTTTTGTTTTTTGCGTACCGCGATTTCGTCGGCGATCCCGACGAGGTGCTGGTCAAGCTCGGCTTTGGCCGGGCCCATCATCGGGTGCTGCATTTCGTCAACCGCAATCCGGGCATGAAGGTTGCGGACCTGCTCGATGTCCTCAAGATCACCAAGCAATCGCTCGGCCGCGTGCTCAAGCAGCTGATCGACGATGGATATGTCGTACAGCGTGAGGGCGATCATGATCGCCGGCAGCGGCTGCTCTATGTCACGCCGGCCGGCGAGAGTTTGGCGATGCAGCTTGCCGGCTTGCAGACCGCGCGCATCTCGCGCGTGCTCGGCGAGCTTGGTCCCGCCGGACGCGAGACGGTTCGCCGCTTTCTTGTCGGCATGATCGACGCCGACGACCGCGAGCGCGTCCTGCGCATGATCGCGCGCGCCGATCGCGCCCGCCCGCGCCGCCGCGACGGCGCCCCATGACTGGTGCGGCGCCGGCCAAGCCCGCCGACGACGCGCCGCACCTGCTCGTCGTCGACGACGACCGCACCATCCGCGTCCTGCTGTCGCGCTTCCTGGCCCGCGAGGGCTACCGCGTTTCCACCGCCGAGAGCGCAGCCGAAGCGCGCGCCAAGCTCGACGGTCTGCGCTTCGATCTGCTCATTCTCGACATCATGATGCCGGGCGAGAACGGCTTCGATCTCGCTCGCGCCATCCGCGCCACGTCGGGCGTGCCGATCCTGATGCTGACCGCGCGCGACGAGAAAGAGAGCCGGATCATGGGGCTTGAAATCGGCGCCGACGATTATGTGGCCAAGCCGTTCGAGCCGCGCGAACTGTCGCTGCGCGTCGCCAACATCCTCAAGCGCGCCCGGCCGCCGCGCGCCGAGCCCCTGGAGTCGGTGCGCTTCGCGGCGTTCGTCTTCCACTTGGCGACCGGCGAATTGCGCCGCGGCGACGAGGCGGTGCGGCTGACCGAACGCGAATGCGAGATGCTGCGGGTTCTGGCCGCCAATATCGGCGAGACCGTGCCGCGGCAGGCGCTTGCCGGCAATGGCGAGGCGGTGAGCGAACGGACCGTCGACGTCCAGGTCAACCGGCTGCGCCGCAAGATCGAGAACGACCCGGCCAATCCGCTGATCGTGCAGACGGTTCGCGGCGTCGGCTACCGGCTGGTGCCGGTCACCGCGGCGGGGCGATGAGCAGTTTCGACCAGGGTCTCGGCCATTTGCGCAGCGCCGCCGGTCAGGTCGCCGCGGCGGCGGCGGCCACGCAACGCGCCATAGCCGCCGTCGCGGGCCCGGTCGCCGGGCCGTGGCTGCGCTTCACCCGCCGGATCAAAGCGCTGACGCCCACCGGGCTCTATGCCCGTTCGCTGCTCATCATCATCCTGCCGATGGTCATCGCGCAGTCGGTCGTCGCATTCATGTTCATGGAGCGGCACTGGGATCTGGTCACCAAGTATCTGGCTTCGGCGGTCACCGAGGAAATCGCGACCCTCATCGACGTCTACAAAACCTACCCGCAAGGCGCCGACCGTGCGCAATTGCGCCGCATCGCGCAGGACCGGCTGGGGCTGGTCGTGGATTTTTTGCCCGAGACGCAGTTGCCGCCGCCAGGGCCGAAACCGTTCTTCTCTGATCTCGACGTCGCGCTTTCGGAGCAGATCCGCAAACAAATCGGCCTGCCGTTCTGGATCGATACCGTCGGCCGTTCGTCCATCGTCGAAATCCGCATCAAGCTCGACGATACGGTGATGCGCGTGTTTGCGCGGCGCGCCGGTGTTTACGATCCGAATTCCTGGATCTTTCTGGTCTGGATGGTGGCGACCTCGTTGACCGTGCTGGTCGTGGCGATCCTGTTCCTGCGCAACCAGATCCGGCCGATCGTGCGCCTTGCCGATGCCGCCGAGGCGTTCGGCAAGGGCCGCGAAGCGCCGAATTTCCGTCCGCGCGGCGCGCGCGAGGTGCGCCGCGCCGCGGCGGCCTTCCTCGAAATGAAAGCGCGCGTCGAGCGCGCCATCGAGCAGCGCACCACCATGCTTGCCGGCGTGTCGCACGACCTGCGCACGGTGCTGACCCGCTTCAAGCTGGAACTGGCCCTGCTGGACGATAGTGCCGAGATCGACGCGATCAAGCGGGACGTCGACGAGATGGCGCGCATGCTCGAGGCCTATCTGTCGTTCGCGCGCGGTGACACCGGCGAGCAGTCGGCTCCGACCGACGTGGCGGCGCTGCTCGAGGAGCTCAAGACCGACATGGAGCGCGACGGACACCCCGTCGGCGTCGCCTTTTACGGTCAGCCGGAGGTCGCTGTGCGGCCCGCGGCATTCAAGCGCTGCATCGGCAACCTCGTCTCCAACGCGGCGCGTTTTGCCCGCAACGTGTCGATCAGCGGCCGTCGCGATCACCGCTGGCTCACCATCACGATCGACGATGACGGGCCAGGCATTCCAGCCAAGCTGCGCGAGGAGGTCTTCAAGCCTTTCCTGCGCCTCGACGACGCACGCAATCAGGACGAGGGCGGCACCGGGCTCGGTCTCGCCATTGCCCGCGACATCGCGCGCTCCCATGGCGGCGATATTGCGCTCGGCGATTCTCCGCAGGGCGGCTTGCGGGCCACGGTCCGCGTGCCGGTCTAGTTGCTCCACCATGCGGCGGGCTTGAATCGGCGGCGGCGTCTTGCCATCTGCGCACCAACAAACCGACCGCCGGGGAGAGCCATCATGACCGTGACCGAGGACAGCCGATCGGACAGCCGTCCGTCGCAGGCGCATGCCTTCCAGGCCGACGTGGCCAAGCTTCTGCACCTGATGGTGCACTCCGTCTATTCGGACAAATCGGTATTCTTGCGCGAGCTGATCGCCAACGCCGCGGATGCCTGCGAGCGGCTGCGCTACGAGGCGATCGCCGACCCGAAGCTGCTCGGTGACGATCCGAAGCCGCGCATCACGCTCGCCGCCGATGCCGAAAAGCGCACGCTCGCCGTCGAGGACAACGGCATCGGCATGTCGCGCGACGACATGGTCGAGGCGCTCGGCACCATCGCCCGCTCGGGCACCAAGGCCTTCATCGATCGGCTGGCGGCGGCCGATAGCAACATCGAAGACAACGCCCTGATCGGCCGCTTCGGCGTCGGCTTTTATTCGGCCTTCATGGTGGCCGGGCGCGTCGACGTGATTTCGCGCCGCGCCGGAACCGAGGCGGCCTGGCTGTGGTCGTCGGACGGCCAAGGGACATTTTCCGTTACCGAGCTGCCGGCCGATGCGATGCGCCGCGGCACGCGTGTCACGCTGCATCTGAGCGAAGACGCCAAATCCTACACCGAACGGTTCACCCTCGAACGGCTGGTGAAGGCGCAATCCGGACACGTGCCGGTGCCGATTGCGCTCATCGAAAAACCCGGCGCCGAGCCGGCCGAGATCAGCGACGGCGCGGCGTTGTGGGCCAAGCCGAAGTCCGACATCACGCCCGGCGATTACACCGACTTCTACCGCAGCATCGCCGGCCAGTTCGATGATCCGGCGCTGACCGTGCATTTCCGCGCCGAGGGCCGCCAGGACTACACGACGCTGCTCTTCGTGCCCGGCTCGCGGCCGTTCGATCTGTTCGACCCCGACCGCAAAGGCCGCATCAAGCTCTACGTCAAGCGGGTCTTCATCACCGACGATGCCGACATCCTGCCGCGTTACTTGCGCTTCATCCGCGGCCTGGTCGACAGCGCCGACCTGCCGCTCAACGTATCGCGCGAAAAGATCCAGGAGAGTCCGCTGCTTGCCGCGATCCGCAAGGGCGCCAGCCACCGCGTCCTGTCCGAGCTGGAACGCATCGCCGACAAGGAGCCGGTGGCGTTCCTGAAAATCTGGGATACCTTCGGCGCGGTGTTGAAGGAAGGCATTTACGAGGATTTCGAGCGCCGCGATGCCTTGCTGGCGCTGGCGCGCTTCAAAACCACCGCATCGACGGACGCTTCGCCGTGGCGCAGCCTCAAGGACTACGTCGCCGCGTTCAAGCCGAACCAGACGGCGATCTATTATCTGGCCGGCGACGATCTGGAGCGGCTCAAGTCCTCGCCGCATCTCGAAGGCTTTCGCGCCCGCGGCGTCGAAGTCCTGCTGCTGCCCGATCCTGTCGACTCGTTCTGGGTGACGCCGGGCGTATCGTTCGACGGCAAGCCGTTCAAATCGATAACGCAGGGCGCGGCGGACCTGGCCTCAATTGCGCGCGCCGATGCCAAGGAGGAGGCGCAGCCGGAGGCGGCGCCATCGGTGAAAATCTTTGTCGCATTTCTGAAATCGACGCTCGGCGAAGCGGTATCGGACGTGCGCATATCGGATCGGCTGACCGACAGCGCAGTCTGCCTGGTCGCCCCCGAAGGCGGGCCCGACCGGGCGTTGGAAAAAATCCTCGCCAGCGCCGGACGGTTACCGTCGGCGCGCAAGCCGATCCTCGAAGTCAATCCGCGGCACGCGCTCATCGTCGCGCTGGCTGCGCTCGGCGACGGCGAGCGGGCGTTCAAGGAAGACGCGGCGCACCTTTTGTTCGATGAAGCGCGCGTGCTCGATGGTGAACAGCCGTCCGACGCGCGGTCGTTTTCCAATCGGCTGGCGCGGGTACTCGAACGCGGGCTACACCGACAGTCCGCCGCGGGCGCGGCATAACGCGCCCGCGTTTATTCCGTTCAAGGATTTATTCTGCGGGTGTCGCCGGAATGCGCTGCGGCGCCATTTGCGGCGAAATGGGCGGCGACGCCTCGCCATGTCCCGCGCCCGGCATAGGCGCGCCCTTGGCGCCGCGAAGACGGAAATAAATTTGGGAGCCGATGAGAAGCGCGCACAGGCCGACAAAAAAGGCGCTGATCGGGCGCTCGACGAAGACGCCGAAATCGCCGCGCGAGATGAGCATGGCGCGGCGGAAGTTTTCCTCGAAGCGTGGCCCGAGCACGAATCCCAGAACGACGGGCGCCGGATGGAATCCGAGCCGCAGCAGGATATAGCCCAAACTGCCCAGCACCACGACCTCGCCCACCTGGAAGAAGTCGTTGTTGGCGGCGTAGACGCCGATGCAGACGAAGAACATCGCGCTCGGATAAAGGAAGCGATAAGGAATCGCCAGCATCTTGCACCAGAGGCCGATCAGCGGCACGTTCAACACGACGAGAATGACGTTGCCGATCCAGAAGCTCGCCACCAGACCCCAGAAGATGTCGGGGTGCTGTGAGATGAGCTGCGGGCCGGGCACGATGCCCTGAATCATCAATGCGCCGAGCAGCAGCGCCATGACTGCGTCACCCGGGATGCCGAGGCTCATGGTCGGAATGAAGTCGCCCTGAATAGAAGAATGAGTTGCCGTCTCGGGGCAGACGACGCCCTCGAGCATGCCGGTGCCGAATCTCTCCGGCGTCTTCGACGCCTTCTTTTCCGCGGCATAGGCGACGAACGACGCGATGGTCGGGCCGGTACCAGGAATGAGGGAACATAGGCTGCCGATGATCGTGCCCCGACACATCGGAAACACCGCCCGCTTCATATCGGCCCGCGTCGGCCGCATGTCTCGCAATCGGACGTTCGTGTAGGCCATGTTGATGGGCGCGAGCTGATTGACGCTGCTCATGAACTCGGCAATGCCGAACAGGCCGAGCGCCAGCGCAATCAGTTCCACGCCGTCGTCGAGTTCGGTCATCCCGAACGTGAAACGCTCCGAACCGGTCTCGAGGTCGGTGCCGACCGAGCCGAGGAACAGGCCGAGCAACGTCATCGCCACGCCCTTGAGCGGCGAACCGCGCGCCAGCGTCGAGCCGGCCAATAGGCCGAGCAGCATCAACGTACACACTTCGGCGGGGCCGAATTGCAGGGCCGCCCGCACCAGAAGCGGCGAGAGGAAGATCATTTCGGTGATGCCCCAGGACGCGCCGACGAACGAGGCAAACACCGTGACGCCGAGAGCGACCCCGCCACGCCCTTGCTTGGTCATCGGATAACCGTCGAGACAGGTCACGGCATGCGGCGGGTGGCATGGCAAATTGAGCAGCACCGAACAGATCGCGCCGCCGTATTGACCGCCGTAGAGAATGCCGGCCAGCATCAGGATGGCCGGCACTGCCTTCATGCCGAAGGTCAGCGGCAGCAGGATTGAAATTGTCGCCAGCGGCCCCATGCCCGGCAGCACGCCCACCATGTTGCCAACCAGGACGCCGACGAAGCACCACGTGAGGTTTTCAGGAAAAAACCCGAGAAGGTATGGCGGTCCAAACGCGACGTGGAATCCATACCAAAGACCGTGGAGCGCGGTTTCGATCACAGGCCGCCCCCCCATGTGAGGATCGGCATCGGCACCTGCAGGAAATAGGAAAACAGCAGGACGCCGAAAACAGTCACCACGGTTGATAGGATGAACGTGCTTTTCCAGGTTCCTTGGCGGTCACCCAGCGCCGCGATGAAAACGCAGGCAAAGGTTCCGGGGGCCATGCCAAAATAGCGTCCGAACAGGATGAAGAGCACCGGGCTCATCAGAATGCAGAACCAGGCCCACCATTCCGGATGTTCCGGCAGGATGCTCTCGTTCTGCTGCTCGCCTTGCGTTGACGAGGCGAATGCCGGTGCCGCGATGGCTATGCCGATAAGAACGAGAAGGACGCCCAACGCGGTCGGAAAGAAGCCGGGGCCCATATGCATCGGGCTTCCGAGTCGGTAGGTCGCGCCCTTGAGCGCGATCCCAAGCCCGAGCAGGATCATCAAGCCGCCCGCATAAAAATCGCGCTTACGCACGAAGTCGCGGAGAAGGCTGGTGGAAGGTTGCACTATTTCCTCCCGGCCGTCTTCGAGGCCGTCGCAACGCTTAAGGGTCTTTTGGCGCCTTTTCGAGTTGGGACTACCGCAATTACTCATCGTTTCCGCGGCGACGCGGTGTCGCGGGTCTTATGTCAGCACCACATTGCGACACGCGTATCGCCGACAAGCCTGCTTACCGCAGGCGTCAGACGATATAGGCCACTCGCAACGGAAGCAACTGCCATCTGGATGGTCCTACACGGCGTCACGGCGGCTAGGCCGCTGGGATTCCATCGATAACTCCGGCGCATGCGATCGGTTCGCTAAAGCGGCGTCACAGATCGGGTCGTCGTTTCGCGCATTTCCGATCCGGCGGTGCACCGCCCAAGCGCTCATTGCGGCGCCGGATAAGGCCGCATCATGGCGGACAATTCGGCCTCGCTTGCGGCGATTTCGCTGAACGATTTTGGCGGCTTGTCGCCTTTTGTTTCGGGATCGCACCAGCTCTCCCATAGGCCGGCAGAGGTTATCGGGCCGCGTCTATGGCGAGATCGAGCTTGATTTCGGAAACATCGTGCGGACGTTCGGCTCGACCGCACATCGCGTGATCCTTTGCGCTTCGTGTCGGATGCGCGCCGCCCGGCATCAAAGACGTTGCGGCTGCATTTCAGTGGAAATCCCGGCTGCGCAGCGGCAGTGCCGCCGCCTGCGGCAGTGGACCGCCGGAAAATTTCGGCGAGAACAGATCGCCGCTGTCGCGCAGCCACGGCAATGAAGCGGAAAGATCGATGAAGCTTTCCGCCACCACGTGGATCACGAGGCCGGCGCGCTGCAGGCGGCCGCGCACGGCAAGAAAGCGCGCGGTCATCACGACGCGGCGGTTTTTTTCGAAAACCTTCGGCCAGACGATGATGTTGGCGATGCCGGTTTCGTCCTCCAGCGTCATGAACACGACGCCTTTCGAGGTCCCCGGCCGCTGCCGCACCAGAACCAATCCTGCGACCGTGATCATCCCCTCCCTATCCCTCCGCCGCGAGCGGGGGAGGGTAGGAAGGGGGACGCTTCTTGTCTCGGCATTGCAGACAGCGCCGAGTGCGGCGAGGCGGTCGCGGAAAAATCGCACCGGATGCTCTTTGAGCGATAGGCCGGTCGCCACATAATCCTCGACCACGTGCTCGGAAAGCGGCATGGCGGGAAGCGCGACGGCCGCTTCGGGAAAAAGCTCGTCGCTCAAATGCGGCCGCAACAGCGGCAAGTCCTCTTTGCCAGCGGCAGCCGGGTGCCGCGGCGGGCGGGCGCCGATCATGTCGAGCCGCCGCGCCGCCCACAACGCGGCGCGCCGGTCGAGGCCGAGCGAGCGGAACGCGTCAGCTTCGGCCAACCGCTCGATGGTGAAGCGCGAGACGTCGGAGACGGCCGCGAGCCGCTCGATCGAGGCAAAGCCGTTGCCGCGCGCCGCGGTGAGTTTGTTGAGTTCGTCCTGTGAAAGTCCGTGAACAAGACGGAAGCCGAGGCGCACCGCATGGCGGCCTGCCATGTCTTCGCCGTTTGCGTGAGAGGGGGTCGGTTCAAGCGTGCAATCCCATTGGCTGAAATTGACGTCGACCTCGCGGATTTCGACGTTGTGCGCGCGGGCATCGCGCACTAGCTGCGCCGGCTGATAAAAGCCCATCGGCTGGCTGTTGAGGATGGCGGCGCAGAAGGCGTCCGGATAACGGCACTTGAGCCACGCCGAGGCATAGACCAGAAGCGCGAAGCTCGCGGCGTGGCTTTCCGGAAAGCCGTATTCGCCGAAACCTTCGATCTGGCCGAAACAATGTTCGGCGAAGCCGCGGTCGTAGCCGCGCACGGTCATGCCGTTGATGAACTTGTCGCGGAACAGATGGACCTTGCCGGTGTGGCGGAAGCTGGCCATGGCGCGGCGCAGCCCGTCCGCCTCGTCCGGCGTGAACTGCGCCGCCGTGATCGCAATCTGCATTGCCTGCTCCTGAAACAGCGGCACGCCGAGCGTGCGCTTGAGCACGTCTTTCAGCTCGTCGCGGTCGCCCTGCAATGGATGCGGTGACGGATAATCGGGCTCTTTGCCGTCTCTCAGTTCGTCGCGCCGGCGCAGGTAGGGATGCACCATGTCGCCCTGGATCGGGCCGGGCCGCACGATCGCGACCTCGATGACGAGGTCGTAAAAGCATTGCGGCTTCAGCCGCGGCAGCATCGACATCTGCGCGCGGCTCTCGACCTGGAAGACGCCGATCGAGTCGGCGCGCGACAGCATGTCGTAGACGGCGCGATCGTCCTGCGGCAGGCTCGCCAGCGTTAAATCCTTGCCGTAATGCGCCTTGAGAAGATCGAGCCCGCGGCGCAGGCAGCTCAGCATGCCGAGCGCCAGCACGTCGACCTTCATCAGGCCGAGCGTGTCGATGTCGTCCTTGTCCCATTCGATGAAGGTGCGGTCGGCCATGGCGGCATTGCCGATGGGAACGGTCTCGTCGAGCGGCAGGCGGGTGAGCACGAAGCCGCCGACGTGCTGCGACAGATGGCGGGGAAAGCCGATCAGCTCGTCGGCGAGCGCGACCGCCTGCCGGATCGCCGGATTGTTCGGATCGAGCCCGGCCTGGCGAATGTGATCGTCGGACAGGCCCGCGCCGGAGCCCCAGACCGTCTTGGCGAGCGCCGCAGTGACGTCCGCGGTCAGCCCCAAAACCTTGCCGACTTCGCGAATGGCGCGACGCGAACGGTAATGCACCACGGTGGCGCAGATCGCCGCGCGGTCGCGGCCGTAGCGCTTGTAGATATGCTGAATGACCTCCTCGCGCCGCTCGTGCTCGAAATCGACGTCGATGTCGGGCGGCTCGCCGCGGTTTTCGGAAATGAAACGGGCGAACAGGAGATTGCTTTCGTTCGGATTGACCTCGGTGATGCCGAGGCAATAGCAGACCGCGCTGTTGGCCGCCGAGCCGCGGCCCTGGCAAAGAATGTTCTTTTCGTCGCGCGCGTAAGCCACCACGTCGTGAACGGTGAGGAAATAGCGCGCGTAGTTTAGCCTGGCGATCAGCGCCAGCTCGCTTTTCAGTTGCGCCTGCACGTCGCCCGGCACGCCGTTCGCAAAGCGATCCTTGGGATAGCGTTTGGCGGCGCCCGCCCAGGTCAGATCTTCGAGATGCTGCTGCGGGGTCTTGCCCGGCGGCACCGGCTCGTCGGGATATTCGTATTGCAGTTCGGCAAGACTGAAGGTGCAGGCCTTGGCGATGGCGACGCTACGGTCGATGGCATCGGGGAAGTTTTTGAACAGCCGCACCATCTCGGCGGGCGATTTGAGATGCCGTTCGGCATTGACGGTGAGCCGCAGTCCGGCTTCGGCAAGCGTGCATTTGTCGCGGATGCAGGCGACCACGTCGGCGAGCGGGCGGCGCTCCGGCGCGTGATAGAGAACGTCGTTGACGGCGACGAGCGGCGCGCCGACGCGGGCGCCGAGTTCGTCCAGCATGGCGAGCCGGCGCGGCTCATCGCCGCGATGGTCATGAATGCCGGCGACAAAGGCGCGGCCGGGGGCGGCGCGGGCGAGGGCGGTGAGCCGGTCGACGAATATTCCAAACCCTCCCCTGCAGGGGGAGGGTCGGCCGCGAAGCGGCCGGGGTGGGGTAATCAGCCGAGAGGCCGCATCACCCCCACCCGCCGCGCTACGCGCGGCGACCTCCCCCCTCCAGGGGGAGGTGATTTTAGAGAGCGCAGCTGAAAACAAACCAAGCGGCGGCAGCGCGATGAGCATCTGGCCGGCGCTGGCGGCGACGATCTCCTCGAAGGCGAGATGGCATTCGCCTTTCTTGGCTTTGAGATTGCCGGCCGTGAGCAGGCGGCAAAGCCGGCCATAGGCCGCGCGGTCGGTCGGATAGGCCAAGACCTCGAAGCCATCCACGGTCACCAAGTGCACGCCGACGAGGAGCTTGATGTTTTGCGTACGCGCCTCGTCGTAAGCGCGCACCACGCCGGCAAAAGAATTGCGGTCGGCAATGCCGATGGCGAACAATTGTCGGGCCGCGGCCGTGGCAACCAATTCGTCCGGATGCGAGACGCCGCGCAGGAAGGAAAAATTCGTGGTGACGGCAAGTTCGGCGTACGCGCTCATCTGCTTTCTCGGGGATCACGCAAACAGCCCATGCACGAACCAGTGCGCGGCGGTGGTCTCGCGTCCATAAAGTCCTTCGCGAAAGAGCCAGAAGCGGTGGCCGCTTAAGTCTTCGACGAGGTAATAATCGCGGGTGAGTGCCTGTCGCTCTTCGCCTTCGCAAAAACGGTCTGGATTCCCGCTTGCGCGGGAATGAGCGGCGGAAGGCGGAGCGTGCCACCATTCGGAGGCGATGCGTTCGGGACCTTCGGAATGTTCGATCTCGTAGGTCACGCCGCGCCAGCGGAAGCGCCGCGGCGGACCTTCGGGGACGAGCGCCATGACCTCCTCGGCCGGCTCGGCATGGGGCAACAGGAGCAGCGGGCGCGCGCGTAAATCCGCCGCCGCAACGCCCGTTCCTTCCGGCGGAAGAACTTGCAACGTCGCGCCATCGACCGCGGCGAGCACCTCGGCGCGCTCGGGGATATGGCTGGCGACGGGTTCGAACCGCCGCACGCTGTGCAGCCCGAGCCGCTGCTGCAGCTTGTCGACGAGGGCGGCGCAACGCTCGGCCCGATCGGTAAGCCCGGCCGCGGTCAGTTCCGTTTGCCGCGCCGGCATTGGCTCGGCGCGGGTCACGGCCAGGCCGATGGCTTCGAAGCCGAAGCCGGCATCGTCGATCGCCGCGGCGGCATCGAGCTTGAGCGCAATGAGCCGCGTCACATGCGCGACGCTGCGCGTCGGCAGCGTCAGCGCGATGTCGAGCGTCTTGACCGCGCCGTCGACGCGATAGAGCGACAGTTTCAGGCCGCGGGCGCCGACGTCGTCGCGCGCAAGCACGTGCGTCAGCGCCTGCATGAGGCGGCTTGACAGCGCCACGACGGCCTCCTGCGCGACGATCGGCTCGAGCAAATAACGCAGCGAATGGTAGACCGGCGGCGGCGCGACGGGGATGAGCGGCTCGTCGATGCGGCCAAGCGCCTGATCGAGACGGCGGAGCAGGCTTTCGGAAAATCGCGCGGCGAACGGCGCGCGCGGCTTGTCCAACAGCGCGCCGACGGTTTTGAAGCCGAGCCGGCGCAGCGTGACGGAAATTTCAGAGGAAAGCCGCAGCGCTTCGACCGCAAGCGGCGCCAAAATCTCGGCTTGCCGCTGTGGCGGCAGGATGCAGGGGTTTTCGGCGTGAAAGCGCGAGGCCGCCCAGGCCGCGCCGGCGGTGTCGGCGACGGCGAGCCGCGCCGGCAGACCGAAATTGTTCTTTAGCCGCGCGGCCAGATCGGCAACGAGTTTTTCCTCGCCGCCGAACAGATGGCTTGAGCCTTCGACGTCGAGGAAAAAACCGTCGGCGCCGCTTGCCTCATCGTAGGACGAAGCGGTCGGCGTATAGCGCGTCGCCCATAAGGTCAGGCGGCGCAGCGCGGCATCGTCGGCGGCGGGATCGGCGGCGCGCACCTGCAGGAATCCGGCCTTCGCCCGCGCATCCGCCAACGGCTCGCCAACCGCAAGTCCCAATGCCTCGGCCGCCTCGTTCAAGGCGGCGATGCGCGGCCCGCCGGCAGACGCAACGGCAAGGACGAACGGCCGGTCAGGCGCAATGAGCTTCTCGGTCGGCTGCTTCGTTTCTTTTGTTTGCTTTGCCTGGGTGGCGAGCGCGCGCAGAATCGGCCAGCGCGGCAGCCAAACTGAAACGATGCGCGACATGATCGTACTCCACACTCCATTCGCCGGGCCGGCCGTTGCGGCAGCGTTCAAGCCTCAGATGCCATCGCGGGCGGACGAGAAGGCCGAAGCGGTCGCGCGCGGCCGCGGCGGTGCCGACGCGCCAGCGCGTCGCCGCCGCGCTCGATTCCAGATTGTGCGCGGGCCGCAACAAAAAGAGCGGCAGGCCGCAATCGACGGCGGCGAGATGCAGCCTTTGGCTTAATTTCAGGTCGAGCCTGTCGACGATGCCGGCGACCGCGGCCGGCGCGCCCGAGCGCAGCGCTTCTTCGATCGCCCACAGGGTGTCGTTGCGGCGCGCGGTTTCGACCAGGATGAGGCGCTGCGGATCGAGCCCGAGCGCGGCGAGACCATGGCCGTAAAGGCGGCCATGGTCGCGAAAGCCGTAAGCCGGGAGGACGCATATGACTTTACCCTCCCCTGTAGGGGGAGGGTCGGCGAGCATTTGCGAGCCGGGGTGGGGTGGCGTTGCGCCGCCAAGGTGGACCCCACCCCGATGCCTCGCTTGCGCTCGGCATCGGCCCTCCCCCTGCAAGAGAGGGTAAAGGGAATTGTGCGCCAACAGCGCCGCGATGAAACCAAGCGCAGCGGGCGTGGCGTGCGGCTCGGGTACGATTTCATGCAGCGCGCCGCAGGCGAGGCCGCCATCGGGAAGGCAAGAATCCAGCGCAGGCAGGCCGAAAGCGAATGTCTTGTGAATATCCGTCATGCCGGGCAGCAGGCGGCGCAATTCCTCCATGAGGGCGGCGCGGTTGCGCGCCGCTGCAACGACGGCGGGTTGAGTCATCGGCATGTGCAAAACTATTGGATGTTCGCTTTATGTTCTTATAGAACAAAACAGAAACTTTGCCAAGGTTCCGAATCCCGGACGGCGCTTCTCATCGCGTCCGGCCCCATCGACGCCTCTGTCTTGCTGGCGCCACCGCGATGGCGCATATCTTGAAAGGTCGCGAGAAATCGCGCCCGTGAGGGAGAGATCGTCGATGCCGGAAGCCGACAGGGAAGGCGAACGCTACGCGGTCGATCAGCCGCAGCAGACGCCTGGATTTTATCTCAAAGGCAGCCACCAGCTCGATTGGGGCATGAAGAACCGCATGGCGCGGGTGTTCGATCCGCGCTCCGGCCGCACCGTGATGCTGGCGATCGACCACGGCTATTTTCAGGGCCCGACCACCGGCCTCGAGCGTATCGATCTGTCGATCGTGCCGCTGTTGCCGTCCTGCGACGCGCTGTTCTGCACGCGCGGCATTTTGCGCACCGTCATTCCGGCGCAGTGCCAGAAGCCGATGGTGCTGCGGGCGAGCGGCGGGCCGAGCATTCTGCGCGACGAGTTGTCCGACGAAGAGATCGCCATGGATATGGACGACGCGGTGCGGCTCAACGCCGCCGGCGTCGGCATCCAGGTGTTCATCGGCGGTGAGCACGAGACGCGCTCGGTGCATAATATGACGCGCCTGGTCGACGCCGGCCTGCGCTCCGGCGTGCCGGTCATGGGCATCACCGCGGTCGGCAAGGCCATGGTGCGCGATGCCAAATATTTCCGGCTCGCCTGCCGCATCATCGCCGAGCTGGGCGCGCAATACGTCAAGACCTACTACGTCGACGACGGCTTCGAGACCATCACGGCGTCGTGCCCGGTGCCGATCGTGATGGCCGGCGGCAAGAAGCTGCCGGAGCTCGAGGCGCTGACCATGGCCTACAACGCCGTGCAGCAGGGCGCCTGCGGCGTCGACATGGGCCGTAACATTTTCCAATCCGAGGCGCCGCAGGCGATGGTCGAGGCCGTCGCCGCGGTGGTGCACAAGAACGCTACGCCGAGGCAGGCGTTCGAGCTGTTCAAATCGCTGGCGTCGGAAACTGCGGCTGGCGGCGCGGGCTCGCCCAAAGATCAAGCAGCCTGACAGCCACTTACCTGTAATACTCGACCTTCAAGATATAGTCATCGAGCGGTACGCCGGTCAGCCGAGTTTTGAGCGCGGCATCCTCGTCGATGCCGGCATGAAGCGTTGCAATCTTGCTTCGGCCCTTGGTGACCGCGTCGAGGACGCTGTTAAACCTGCGCATCAAAGTAGTATTCGCCGATTTGTCACTGTGCCCTGAGACGATGAAAATCGAATCGAAATGCTGCCCGGGAGCAAGGCAACGGTTGCTCTGAAGGAAGTAGCCGACGCAAAGATCGCGCCCGCTATCCCCCAACATCCAGGCAATGACGGGATCGGTCGAAATGACGAATGTGCGGCCGGTTTCGTTGGTGCGGATAAAATCCAAGATGCTCTGATAGGGGATGACCGAGTTGCGCTTGAACGGGTGAGTGGTGAAATTAACGCTTGCCATCGCCGAGAGCGGCGCAACAAGCGTGAGCGAAAGCAGTACCAAAACTCGTCCGTTTTGCCCCTTGTTTGCCAGAGCAGCAAAAAAGGATGTCAGCAACGCAGCGACGATCGGAGCGAGATAGAGAAAGGAGCGCGGTTTGGCGAAACCCGCCAGCGCCATCAGCGCGGTCGCAGCAATGATAAGAAGCAGGAGATGAGCAGGCTTTTGCGGCTGCCGCCGATTAAGCTCCGTGGCGAACGCGATCGCCGAGATGATCACGGCGGGTACGACGATCCAACCGTGGCTCACCCCGATCGCATCGCCGCCGAAGAACCCGAGCGCGTCGATTGGTATTGACTTAATGCCGTCGCCGAACTGCGTACGCACGGCTGTGAGGCGGTGCGCGAACACCCAAAAAGCCGTGTATATGCCGAGCGCGGCCGCGCAGCTGACTAATAGCCAATAGGGTAGGTCGAAGGACCAGGAAAATCGGCGTTGCAGGCCGTAGCGGTACAGCATGAAAGGCGGAACGAGGATGGCAGCCGCGAGATTGGTCGAAGCGGCAAGTCCTAATGCCGCGCCCGAACAGAGTTGCGCCGCACGGTTGCGCGCGGCCAGATACAGCGCGACGAACAACGCAACAAATAGAGCGAACAATGGATACCAGCGCAGCGCGTCCCCCTGACTGATCGCGAGCGGCATCAAGCCAAACAGCAGCACTGCGATCAGCCGGATCGAGAGCGAATGAACCATGCGCCCCCGTTGTGCGGTCCAGGTCAGGACGAGAACCTGGAACAGTACGGACGCGGCGGCCGTCATCATGAGGCTGCAGAGTCGCATTTCTGGATCAGTGAGCCCAAGCTGCTTGAGGCTCTTGAACACCAGGTATGAGAGCGGTGGGTGAACGTCCTGGCGTGCTGGAAACAGGGTCAGGAGCGCAAGCGCGGATTGCTGCTTGATGACCAAAAGCGTGTAAATCTCGTCGTCGAAGGGAAACCGCCACACCCGGCCGGCGGCTATGCTGGCGGAGAAGAACACAACGACGGTAGCGGCAAGATCCGTCACGTGTGCCCGGGCGCAAGCGAAGTAGCTCAAACCGGCTTCTGCCGAAACCTCAGAGCGCGCGTCGCTTACTATCGATATTTGGGCCAACGTCCGTCCCCGCGGTGATCACGCCAGTATGTGCGCCGTACCGCGCGCGGACAAGGAATATTGAACACCGCGTGCACGTGAAAGCTGCGATGGCGTTATCGATGTTTGTGACATAAGCAGGGCATGAAGCACACATATTGGTGTGCTCACTTCGGCAGAAACTCCTCGGTGTAGAGCTTCGACATATCCGGTGCGCTCGGCAATAGCTTCAGATCGGCGAACGAGCGCTTGAGCGTCGCCAGCGACTCGGTGTCGAATTGGCACGCCTTGGTGAACATGCCGATGGTGAGGTCGTAATCCTTTGCCATCACGCTTTCCGGAAAGCCGGTGACGGCGCTCTCGATCTTGACCGCCTGATCCTTGTGGGCGCGGATATAATCGACAGTCTCGATCCAGCCGGCGACAAAGGCGCGGACCGCATCGGGATTGCTCTTGACGATCTGGCTCGACGCATAGAGCGTGCCGGAGGCGAGATTGCCCTCGTAGCGCGTGACCGGGAATAACAGGCGCCCGGTCTTTTTCTCCTCCATGGACAGAAACAGCGACGTCACGGCGACGTCGGCGTCGATCAGGTCGGCGCGGAACGCTGAGATGATGTTGCTTGCGCCGTTGCCGATGGCGACGCCGGTGACGCCCGCCGGCCCCCAGCCCTGCTTGCGCACCAGCTCCTTGACCAGCCAGTCGGTGAGCGAACCGGCGCTCGAATAGCCGATCTTCTTGCCCTTGAGCTCTCCGATGGTGTGAATCGGCGAATCGTACGGCACGCCGATACCGATGAACGGAATGGGGCCGGCCGTTTCGCAGATCGCGATCATCGGCACGCCCTTGGCGATCAGCGCCATTTCGGTGCCGGCGCCATCACCGATATCGATGCTGCCTGCAGCCATTGCGGTCGCCATCTTGCCGCCGCCGGTGAAGTTGATGATTTTCAGATCGAGCCCGTGCTTCTGAAAAATGCCGAGTTTTTGGCCGACGTCGACCGGAATGATCGGATCGGCGTTCGGCGCCGCCTTGCCGACTGTCAAAGTGGTGGCGGCGGAGGCGGTCGCCGCGAAAGCGAGCGATCCGAAGAAGGTGAGGGCGGCAACGAACGGGCCGCGCGACGTTAGAGTGGGCATCGCTTCCTCCGCAGTCGTTCCGGTGCACTTTGTTTCGATGCACTTTTCGGCGGCAGCGAAGCACCGCATGACCGATGCGGCAATGCGATGAAGGGCCGCGTCAGGCAGTCGAGCGGCCGTACAGCCTAGGCGACGGCGGCGAGTAGGGGAGATATCGATACGCCGGCCGCTATTCGCCTGGCACCAGTGTGTCGTGGAGGGACTCCGCGTCCTGCGGCTCGCGCCGGCGACGGAGGATCAAAAACCAGGCGACGGCGCCGGCCGCTACGGCACCGCCAAGCGCCGCAAGCACCTGCGCCATCCATGAGACGCTGCCGACCGGGCTTGTTGCATCCGACTCCGCCGGGCTCGGCGTCGCCACCATGGCGCGCACCACGGGCGCCGCTGCCGCGCTCTGAGCGGGCGCCGCGATCTCTGATGCAGCGTTTTTGTTAGGCACTGGCGTCTCGGTTCCCGTAGCGTGATGGTCGGCCACAGCGCCGGCCGCATTCGGCGTGGCGGCAGCGGCTGCCTGCGGGACCCGCCCGTTCGGCGCGATATCGTTAGGCGCGTCGCTCAGCACTTGCTCGGTCGTTACGTTTTGCGTCGTGGCGGCTGGCTGGGTCGGGAGCGTTGCGGCGGCTGGCGGGGCTGGGGCGGCCAGCGCCGCGGCGACCGGCGCGCCAGCATCCACCGCAGGCCAAATGCCGGGCTGCGGCGCTGCCGGCGTTGGCTGTGCAGGTTCGGGCGCGGGCGCGGACGCCTCGGCCATCCTGTGCGGATGAACCGCATGCGAATGGATCGCCGCAAACATTTTGTGGTGCTTGGCGACGGTCCTTTTCGCGATATGCCGTCTGACTTCTGCGTGCTTGGCAAGCTTTGCCACGGTCCGGGCATGCGGGTGAAGCGGCGCTTTGGCGTCGTGGCGGGCGAATTGCAGGAGTTGCAGCGGCTTGCCGGCGCTGGTTTCCTGTTGGGCTGCGGCGCTGCCGATCGTGACGGCGAGCAGCACCGCGCTTGCTCCGATGATGCGGCGGCTCAGCATGGCGGCCTCTGTGTCTGGTCATGCGCCATAAGCCTGCAAGGCGTGACCTGACATTGGCGCAATTGCGGATTTTTTCGCGCAATGCAGCGGCAAAAAGCGGCGCTGTTAACTACGCGCCTCTATATGGCGGGCGAACGGCGCCGTTGCTTCAGCCAAGCTCGGTAATGACTTCGGGGACGTGATGCAGCCGCTCGCCCGGCCCATCGTCGCCGATCAGATAATTGTCGCAACACCCACGACATCACGTGGCCGCGGATATAGGTCGGGTGCTCCGACCTTGGAGTGATGATCGACCAGCGTGATCTTGAGCTCGGGAACTACGCGGCTCGGCGGTCGCGGTAATGGTTGCGCACCGCTTCGGGCATTGCCAGCAAAATGAGCAGATTGATCATACCGAAACGCAACAAAAGGCCGCGCCGCAATTTGTCCTTATAGCGACGGGGATGACATAGCGACGGGGACGACGCCGCGCCAAGCTGGCGCGCGCCGGGCGGCTCGGCTAAACTATGCGTAGAGTAGCGTTTTGATTCACCAGACCATCAGGAGCACACGATGATCGGCGGCCTCGATCTTTCAAGCGTGAATTGGCTGTTTGTCGGCTTGATGACCGCGCTGGCGTTCATCACCGCATTGCTTGGAACCTTCATTGCCTTTCGAAACCGCTTTCTCGGCGCCATCATTGCCGCCATCCTGTTCGGCATCGGCTTCATCGCCTGGAACTATTATCCGCACAGCTTCGGGCTGCCGATCCTCAAGAGCGTCGCCCTGGACGGCAGCGGCGCGGGCACCGGCAGCGGCCCCGGCAGCGGCCCTGGCCCTGGCCCTGGGAGCGGCAGCGGCGCCGGGAGCGGCAGCGGCCACTAGACGACCGATTCCATGAAACCGCTCAATTGGGCCGCAGCCTTTGTACTCTGAAATAGCGGCCTTTTCGGAGGTCCCATATGATTCGAATTTTGAAAGCGCTCGACTAGTTGACCTTTCCATCCGCCCGGCTATGGCTGGCGGCCATTAGCGGGCGAGAATGGAGAGGTCATGAACAAGGTCTATGCCGACGCGCGCGCCGCGTTGGCCGGGTTGCTCAAGGATGGCATGACCATCATGGCCGGCGGCTTCGGCCTGTGCGGCATCCCGGAAACCTTGATCCTGGCGATCCGCGATGCGGGGGTGAAGGATCTCACCGTTGTCTCCAACAATGCCGGCATCGACGGGGCCGGCCTCGGCATTCTGCTCGACAGCCGCCAGATCAAGAAAATGGTCTCATCCTACGTCGGCGAAAACAAAATGTTCGCCCAGCAATATCTCGCCGGCGAACTGGAGATCGAGTTCAATCCGCAGGGCACGTTGGCCGAGCGCATCCGCGCCGGCGGCGCCGGCATCCCGGCATTCTTTACCCGCACCGGCGTCGGCACGACGATCGCCGAAGGCAAGGAGGTGCGCGAGTTCGACGGCAATCGCTACGTCATGGAGCGCGGCCTGGTCGCCGACCTGTCGATCGTCCACGCCTATCGGGGCGACAGCGAAGGCAACCTTGCCTACCGCAAGACCGCGCGCAACTTCAATCCGGTGATGGCGACGGCCGGCAGGGTGACGGTCGCCGAGGTCGAGCAACTGGTCAAAGCCGGCGACATCAATCCCGACCATATCGTCACGCCCGGCATTTACGTGCAGCGGCTCATCCACGTGCCGAACGCGGTCAAGCGCATCGAGCAGCGCACGCTGCGCAAACGGCAGCCGGCCGATGCGCCGGCCGGCGCGGGCGCCGAAATCTGATCGGAGGCAAAGTCTGATGCCCTGGACGCGTGAACAAATGGCGGAACGCGCCGCCAAGGAGCTGCGCGACGGCTTTTACGTCAATCTCGGCATCGGCATTCCGACGCTGGTGTCGAACTTCATTCCGCCCGGCATGAGCGTGCAGCTCCAAAGCGAGAACGGCATGCTCGGCACCGGCCCGTTCCCGTTCGAGGGCGAAGAGGACGCCGATTTGATCAATGCCGGCAAGCAGACCGTCACCGAGCTGCCGACGACGAGCTATTTCAGCTCCGCCGATTCGTTCGCCATGATCCGCGGCGGCCACATCGACATTGCCATCCTCGGCGCCATGCAGGTGGCGGAGAACGGCGACCTCGCCAATTGGATGATCCCCGGCAAGATGATCAAAGGCATGGGCGGCGCCATG
>JASHPU010000220.1 GCA_030037885.1 Xanthobacteraceae bacterium
GGCGGCTCGGCCTATCCGCGCATCATCGATTTCCGCCGCTTTCGCGAGATTGCCGACGAGGTCGGAGCATACCTCGTGGTCGACATGGCGCATTTCGCCGGCCTTGTCGCCGGTGGCGTCCATCCGAGTCCGTTCCCGCACGCCCATGTGGTGACGACCACCACGCACAAGACGCTGCGCGGCCCGCGCGGCGGCGCCATCCTGAGCGACGACGAGGAACTGGCCAGAAAGCTCAATTCCGCCGTGTTCCCAGGCATGCAGGGTGGGCCGCTGATGCATGTGATCGCCGCCAAGGCCGTGGCGTTCGGCGAAGCGCTGCGGCCCTCTTTCAGAACTTACGCGCGCAACGTCGTCGAGAACGCCAAGGCGCTGGCCGAGACCTTGAAAGCGCGCGGCTTCGATATCGTCTCCGGCGGCACCGATACGCACCTGATGCTGGTCGATCTGCGCCAGAAGCGCTTGACCGGCAAGGTGGTGGAAGTCGCGCTCGGCCGTGCCCGCATCACCTGCAACAAGAACGGCATTCCGTTCGACCCGGAAAAGCCCACCGTCACCTCCGGAGTGCGCCTCGGCACGCCGGCCGGCACGACCCGCGGTTTTGCCATTGCCGAGTTCAGGCAGATTGGCGACTGGATTTCCGAAGTGCTTGATGCGCTGTCGCAAAAAGGTTCTGAGATGGATGCCGTGGCGGAGGCCGCGGTGCGCGAGAAAGTCGGCCGGCTGGTCGGCCGTTTCCCGATCTACGCGGGCTGAGCGGGCAGCGAACGGGGGCAGGGATGCGTTGTCCGAGTTGCGGAAGCCTCGATACCCAGGTCAAGGACTCGCGGCCGACCGAGGATTCCTCGGTTATCCGCCGCCGCCGCGTCTGCCTGTCCTGCAACTTCCGCTTCACCACTTTCGAGCGCGTGCAGCTGCGCGAGCTGATCGTCATCAAGCGCAACGGCCGGCGCGTGCCGTTCGACCGCGACAAGCTCCTTCGCTCGGTGCAGATCGCGCTGCGCAAGCGCCCGGTCGAGCCGGAGCGCATCGACCAGATGGTGTCGAAAATCGTGCGCGAATTGGAGAGCCTCGGCGAGAGCGAGGTTTCGTCCGAGACGATCGGCGAAACCGTGATGGCTCAGCTGCGCGAGCTCGACGACGTCGCCTATGTGCGCTTCGCCTCGGTCTACCGCAATTTCCGCGAAGCCAAGGATTTCGAGACGGCGCTGGCCGAGCTGTCGGCCGACGAGGCGGCCGAGTTGGCCCGCAAGTGAGCGCTGTTATGCCGTGCCGACCAGATCTTCGACGGTGAGATCAAGCTCGGGTGGATCGAGCCGCAGTGGTCCGGCGCTCAGCAGGTTCGGCATCTGGTTGCGGCTGTGATGGGTCAAAGTGCGAGCCTCGGGGTCGATCACGAGGTAATATGCAACGCTGGGTAATTTGAGATAACCGATCAATTTAGCGCTGGTGTCGTGATGACTTGTCGTCGGAGACAACACCTCGACCAAAATCACCGGATTCGGGATCAGCATCGAAGTGGGGGGCGGAGCGCCGCCGCAGAACACCAAAGCATCCGGCTCATAGACCGTATGGTCGTCGATCCGCACACCTGGCCCATCCGGCATGACCTCGCATGGCAAGCCGGCAGCTCTCACCGCTTGCAGCAGAGTGACATAAGCAAGTCCCTTGACCCGGCTGTGGGATAGACGTTCCGACGGCATGGTCACGATCTGTCCGTTGATCAGTTCCGTGCGCCGCCGTTCGCTCTGGCGTTCGCTCCAGGCGAGGTATTCCTCGACCGTCATGGCGCCGCGAAGTGCGATATTCATGACAGGAAGGCTATCACGGGACCCGGCTTTGGCGCAAAACGATGACCTTCGTTTCATGAACTTGGCGCTGGCGCTCGGCCGGCGCGGGCTCGGCCGCGTTTGGCCGAATCCGGCGGTCGGCGCCGTGATCGTCAAGGACGGCGTCGTTGTCGGGCGCGGCTGGACGCAACCGGGCGGCCGGCCGCATGCCGAGATCGAGGCGCTGCGCCGCGCTGGCGCGGCGGCGCGCGGCGCCACGCTCTATGTCACGCTCGAACCGTGCTCGCATTACGGAAAATCGCCGCCTTGTGCCGACGCGATCGTTGCCGCCGGCATGGCGCGGGTGGTTTCGGCGCTGGAAGATCCCAATCCGCAAGTGGCGGGACGCGGTCATGCGCGGCTCGCCGCGGCCGGGATTGCGGTCGAGATCGGCAGCGGCGCCGCACAAGCGCGGCGCGATCACGCCGGGCACATCCGGCGCATGCAGGACGGCCGGCCGCACGTGGCGCTCAAGCTCGCGCTTTCCGCCGACGGCAAAGTGGCCGCTGCGGGACGCCGTCCGCTGCCGATCACCGGGGAGGCCGTGCGTGATCGCGTGCATCTCATCCGTGCGCAGAGCGATGCGATCGGCATCGGCATCGGCACGGCGCGCGCCGACGATCCGATGTTGACCTGCCGGTTGCCCGGCATGCCGCGCTATTCACCGGTGCGCGTCGTGCTCGACAGCGCGCTGCGACTGCCGCTCGATTCGCGGCTCGCCAAAAGCGCGCGCGAGGTGGCGGTCTGGGTGATTGCCGGGCCTGAAGCGCCGCGTTCGGCCGAACAGAGTTTGCGAGCGCAGGGCGTGGACGTGTGTCGGGTCGCGGCGACGAGCGGCCGTCTCGATCTCGCGGCCGTGCTCAAGCTCCTTGCGGACCGCGGCATCACCCGGCTTTTGGTCGAAGGCGGGCCGACACTGGCCGCCGCACTGCTTGCCGCCGACCGCGTCGATGAGGCAATGCTGTTCAAGTCGCCGAAATCCGTCGGGGCTGACGCTATCGATGCGTTCGACCAAGCGGCGAGTGGCGCGCTATCGCGGCTTACGCTTGCCGAGACCGAACCGATCGGACCTGATCGGCTTGAGATTTATCAACGCGAGTGAATCCGATGTTTACCGGCATTGTCAGCGACGTCGGCGAAGTGATTGACGTTGAGGAGAAAGCCGACGGACTGCGGCGGCTCACGATCGCTACCGGCTACGACCCGGAGACGATCGAGATCGGTGCCTCGATCGCCTGTTCGGGAATCTGCCTCACCGCGGTCGGACGCGGCAAAGCCGGCAACCGCGCCTGGTTCGCGGCCGATGCCGCCGCCGAGACGTTGCGGCTCACCACCGCCGCCGACTGGCGGCGCGGTACGCGCCTCAATCTTGAACGCTCGCTGCGGCTTGGCGACGAACTGGGCGGCCACCTCGTCAGCGGCCATGTCGATGGCATCGCCGAGCTTTTGGCCCGCGACGATTTCGTCGACATGGCGGCGTTGTCGCTGCGGGCGCCCGCCGAGCTCGCGCGTTTCATCGCGCCGAAGGGCTCGGTCGCCCTCGATGGCGTGTCGCTGACGATCAACAAGGTCGAAGACGGCACGTTCTCGGTGCTTATCATTCCGCACACGCTGAAGGTCACCACGCTGGGCGGGCTTGAAGTCGGCGCCCGGCTCAATCTCGAAGTCGACCTCATGGCCCGCTATGCCGGCCGCCTGTTGGAGGCGACGCGGTCTTGACAGCTCGCGATGAATTGATTAGCTTAGCTAAGTTAGCTAATGGCGAACTATAGCTTCCTTTACCATGGTTTCCTTTACCATCCATCAGGCCAAAACCAACCTTTCCCGGCTCATCGCCAGGGCTGAGGCCGGCGAGGACGTCGTGATCACGCGCGGCAAGGATCCCGTCGTGCGGCTCGAGCCTTTTTCAAAGAAAAAGGCCAAACGCATGCCGGGTCTGTTGAAGGGCAAGGTGCCCGATCTACCCGACGAGTTCTTTTTTGCGCCATTGCCTGAAGACGAATTGCGCGCCTGGGAGGGCGAATATGAGGGTCCTCACTGACACGCACGCGTTCTTCTGGTGGGTGATCGATAGCCCAAAGCTTTCTGCCAAGGCACGCGCGTTGTTTGCCGACCAAGACAACGATGTTCTTATCAGTCCTGTGGTGGCCTGGGAGCTAGCTACAAAAGTAAGACTAGGAAAGTGGCCGGATGCTCTGCGGGTAGCTACCGACATCGCATCGATCATAAAGGAGAACGACTTCACGGCCTTTGCGGTGACCATCGAGCATGCGCGCGCCGCGGGATTTCTTCCCGGCTCGCATCGTGATCCATTTGATCGCTTGCTTGCCGCCCAATCGCAAATCGAGGGCATACCCCTCATCACCGCTGATCCGGTGTTTCATGGCTTCGGCACCGCCGTGATGTGGTGATCGTCGCTGCAACGATAAGCCCGCGGCGCTTGTTCGCCTCCGCTGCGCTTGCTACCACCGCCGCTGCACAACGGAGCGCAGCAAATGGCCGGGCCGCGACAGGGCAAGCGTAGCAAGAGCGACGGCAAAGGGGCACGCATGCTCGTGGTCGAGGCGCGCTTTTACGAAGAGATCGCCGATGCGCTCCTTGCCGGCGCGACCCGCGCGCTCGACGAGGCGCAGGCGAGCTTCGATCGCATCAGCGTACCGGGCGCGCTGGAAATTCCGACCGCGATCGCGATTGCGGTGGGCGCGGCGGCCCGCCGGCGGCGGCCTTACGACGGCGCGGTGGCGCTCGGCTGCGTGATCCGCGGCGAAACCATTCATTTCGAGATCGTCTCGCAGCAATCGGCGCGCGGCCTCATGGAGCTGTCGTTGGCGCGCGGCCTGCCGATCGGCAACGGCATCATCACCGTCGAGAACGAGGCGCAAGCGTTCGCGCGCGCCCGCATGGACGAGCAGGACAAGGGCGGCGACGCGGCGCGCGCCGCGCTGGCGCTGGTCGCGCTCAAGCGGCGGCTTGCGGAGCGGTGACATGGCGCTGCCGGCCAAACAATCGAACGCAGCGCGCAAGGCCAACAAACGCGGCGCCGCGCGGCTTGCCGCGGTGCAGGCGCTTTATCAGATGGACCTCGTCGGCACCGGCTTGAACGAGATTTTGACGCAGTTCGAAACGCACTGGCTCGGCGGCGAAGTCGAGGGCGCGCAATACCGGCCGGCGGAGGCCGCGTTCTTCCGCGACCTCGTCGGCGGCGTGGTGCGCGAGCAGAGCCGGCTCGATCCGCAGATCGACGCGGCGCTCACCCGCGGCTGGCCGCTCAAGCGCATCGAGGCGGTTTTACGCGCCGTGCTGCGTGCCGGCGCCTATGAGTTGGCGTGCCGGTCCGATGTGCCGGCGCGCGTCGTCACCGCCGAATATGTCGACGTCGCCGCCGCCTTTGTCGACGAGGAGGAGACCGGCATGGTCAATGCCGTGCTCGATCAATTGGCGCGCCAGTTGCGCGCCGCCGAATTCTCCCGCGGTTAGTCGCGCGCCATGGCCCGCGGCGACGAGCAATCGGCCGAGGAGCGCCTGATCGCGCGCTATTTTCGCCCGCTGGCCACCCATCCCGGCGCCTTCGGTCTGGCCGATGACGCCGCCATCCTCAGCCCGCCGCCCGGTTGCGAGCTGGTGCTGACCACGGACGGCGTCATCGCCGGCGTACATTTCTTTGTCGACGACCCGGCCGACACGATCGGCCGCAAGGCGTTGCGGATGAATCTGTCCGATCTTGCGGCCAAAGGGGCAAAGCCGCTCGGCTTTCTCATGTCGGCGGCGCTTCCGGCCGGCATCGATGAGAGATGGCTTGCCGGATTTGTTGCAGGCCTGGGCGCCGACGCGGCGCGTTATCAATGCCCCTTGCTCGGCGGCGATACCGACCGCACGCCCGGCCCGCTGTCGATCTCGATTGCCGCGTTCGGCGCCGTGCCGGAGGGCAAAATGGTGCGCCGCTCCACGGCGACAGCGGGCGATCGTGTCGTGGTGACCGGCACCATCGGCGACGCGGCGCTCGGCGTGCTGCTGCGCCGTGACAATAGCTTTGCGGATCGCTTGCGGTTGCCGGTTTCCATGCGCAATCACCTGCGCGACCGTTATCTCTTGCCGCGGCCGCGCAACGCGTTGGCCGAAGCTTTGGTGCAGCATGCCTCCGCCGCCATGGACGTTTCCGACGGTCTTGCCGGCGACTTGGCAAAGCTATGCCGCGCGTCTGGCGTTGCCGCGGCAATCGACGTCGCGCGCGTACCGCTGTCGGACGCCGCCCGTGCTGCTTTGGCGGCCGATCCGGCGCTGATCGAGACGGTGCTCACCGGCGGCGACGATTACGAAATCCTGCTGACGATTTCGTCCGAACGGTTTGCGCCGTTTCGTGCGGCAGCCGGGCACGCCGGCGTGCCAGTCAGCGAAATCGGCAGCGTGCTTGCGGGGGAGGGCGCGCGCTTCATGCGCGGTGGCAAGGAGCTGACATTCGTCCGGCCGTCGTTCAGCCATTTCTAGGCGTGGATTCGTCGACGCGAGCCAGTCTGGACCTGACCTCTCAATGTACGCATTCGGGCGAAGGGACACGACACGGCAGGCGAACCCGTTCGGCTCGGCCGAAAATGGTCCGCCCCCGTTGGGAGCCCGCCTACGCCGTGGCGGTCCTCCGATTGCCGACTGGGCAGGAGGATCCGAATAGACGGAGCGGGGGCAAACGAAACCGGGCTCATGGGTCGGCGTTATTGGTAGTCGGGGACATCGGAGACTACGAAATGACCAGCATGAAGACTTTGGCCCTCGCGATTGGACTCGCGGTTGCTGCCTCCTCGTTCGCCCTTGCCCAGCAGGGCAATCCGGCGACCAACGCGGCGGCAAGTGGCGGCAGTGGAACGCATCAAACCGCCCCAGTAACAGGGACCGCGGCTAACAGGCAGAAGGTTCTGGGCAATCAGAACGGTTACAGGGGAGTCACCAGCCGCCCTGCCAGGCGAGCTGCCGTCGTCCGTGGTCCCAGGCGACTTTTCGCCTATCATCGGATGTCCCCTCGATGTCGCCGGCTCCTTCGTTCGGGACGGCCGCTGCCGCGGAGCTGTCGCTGAGAGCCCGTTTTCAATTTTGGCAGGCGATGATCCGAGGCCTGATCGGCGTAAGGCGGGGCCGGGAATCCGGCCCGCGCCTGAACGAAGCGACCAAAGGTTGACGCCGGTATTGCCCGTACCGGGCCGTCAACTGCGATCTTGTTGGATGAAGTCATAGCTCTGATTTCTTGGACCATTGAGGAAATCAGACGACAGGCAAACCCTCACCGCCTTCCCGCGCGCTCTCCACGGACCCGCGGCGGCGCGTACACCTGTTGGATCAGAGCGGCATGAGCGGCGCTCTGCACCAAGGCCGACACTGCTACCCATGAGAACATCGCCATCTCACGCCTGCGGTTCGGCGTGCGGCGGATGATGGTCATTGTCGCGGCGGCGCTGCTGCTCGCCTGGAGCGCGCTGCTGCGGCGGCCCCAGCCGGCGTGAGCCCGCGCCGTCCGGTTTGCCGGCTACGAAAGAAGAATCTGCAAGCGGCGTTTCTGCTAAGATAGTTTGCGGATTGCGCCATGTGCAATCCGGCAAGGCTCGTCACAGGAGGCTGCTCGGATGGCCAAAGCAAGCGGAAGCCGCAAGGCGGCAAGGCGTTCGGCGGCGCGGCGGCCGGCGCAAAAATCGGCCAGCCGGTCACGCAAAGTTTCCGCGCGTAAGCGCGCGGCGGGGCGCAAGACCAAGCGAGCTCCACGCAAGCACCGCTTCGTCGCCAGTCACCTCGACCCGAGCGCGTTCGCGGGCGGGCTGCGCTCTTATGCCGAATACCGCGATCTCTCGATCGCGGATGCGACCGGCGGCATGGTGCGCGCCCACGTCATCAAGATGATTCCGCCGTGCGATCCGGCGGTGGTGTCGAAGCGGCACTATCACGAAGTCGATTTCCAGATGATCTATGTGCTCAAGGGCTGGATCAAAGGCGAATACGAAGGCCACGGCGTCGTCACCATGCGCGAGGGCTCGTGCTGGCTGCAGCCGCCGCGCATCAAGCACGCGGTGCTCGACTACTCGGACGATTGCGAGCTTCTGGAAATCATATTGCCGGCCGATTTCAAGACCGTGGAGCTGGAATAGGCGGCAGTCGAAGCGTCATTCCGGGGCCGAGCCAACGGGTCCGGCCCGAACTGGCCGGCCCGATGACAAGCTCCACGAGGAACCCGGTATCCATAACCCCGGCCCAAGATCCCTGCCCAAGGGGTTATGGATTCCGGACTCGCCGCTTCGCGGCGATCCGGAATGACGATTCAGAATAACGATTCAGAATGACGACATGCCGCGCCTCGACGCCGCGGCGAGGAATTCGCCCTGGCGTGGCGCCGGATACTCGGCGGCCAAAGCCGATAGGGGGCGCAAGGCACCGAGGATTGCACACGCCGCTATTAAGCGCGCTTTGGGGGCCTGCCTCGCTAGCGGATTTGGCCGTCTGGCAAAAACCTGGACGATTTTCCAGTCCTTTTGAATTCGGTGCGATTCGGCGCGAAAATGCCGCCCGCCGTTGCGCGGTTGCAGGTTTTATGCAATGTCCGCACCGACTTGCGCCGCTCGCGGGCTTGATCGCGCGGCGGGCGCCTTCCAGCTTCCTTTGCGGGCCGGCTCCCCGAGGCCGGCCCTCTCAACAGCCGAGGTTCTCTGCGATGCACGTCCTGTCGCTCATCATTCTGTGCGGTATTTTGGCCATCGTTTATGCCATCTGGGCCACCTATTCGGTCATGCGGTCCGATGCGGGCAGCGACCGCATGCGGGAAATTTCCGCGGCGGTGCGCGAGGGCGCGCAGGCCTATTTGCGGCGGCAATACTCGACGATCGCCATCGTCGGTATCATTATTTTCGTGATCATCGGCTTTCTGCTCGGCTGGCCGGTCGCCATCGGCTTTGCCATCGGCGCAATCCTCTCCGGCAGTGCGGGCTTCATCGGCATGAATGTGTCGGTTCGCGCCAATGCGCGGACGGCCCAAGCCGCTATTGGCTCGCTCGCCGGCGGACTCGGCCTGGCGTTCCGCGCCGGCGCCAGCACCGGCTTGCTGGTGGCCGGGCTCGCGCTGCTCAGCGTCACCGTCTATTTCTTGATCCTGATCGGGCCGCTGCATCTGTCGCCAGACCATCGCACCGTGACCAACGCCTTGGTGGCGCTCGGTTTTGGGGCTTCCCTGATCTCGATCTTCGCACGGCTTGGCGGCGGCATTTTCACCAAGAGCGCCGACGTCGGTGGCGATCTGGTCGGCAAGGTCGAGGCCGGCATTCCGGAGGACGATCCGCGCAACCCAGCCACCATTGCCGATAATGTCGGCGACAACGTCGGCGATTGCGCCGGCATGGCTGCCGACCTGTTCGAAACCTACGTGGTCACCACTGTCGCAACGATGGTGCTGGCATCGATCTTCGCCACCGCCGCCCACGCCAGCGCCGGCGTATTGTTCAAATTGATGGTGCTGCCGCTGGCGATCGGAGGCATCTGCATCATCACCTCGATCCTCGGCACATTGTTCGTCAGGCTGCCTGCCAACCAATCGATCATGGGCGCGCTTTATCGTGGCGTGATTGCCACCGGCATTCTGTCGCTCGGCGCAGTCGCCTTGGTCATTCACCTCTTGATCGGCTTCGGACCGATTGCCGGCCTCACCTATAGCGGCCTGCGGCTCTACCTGTGCGGCGTCGTCGGCCTGGTCGTCACCGGCTTCATCGTTTGGGTCACGGAGTATTACACCGGCACCCCTTATCGTCCGGTGCAATCGATTTCCAAGGCCTCGGTGACTGGTCACGGCACCAACATCATCCAGGGTCTTGCCGTTTCGCTGGAAGCGACGGCGCTGCCGGCCATTGTGATTATTGCCGGCATCCTGTTCAGCGTGAATTTCGCCGGCTTGTTCGGCCTCGCCATCGCCGTGACGACGATGCTGGCGCTGGCCGGAATGATTATCGCCCTCGACGCCTTTGGCCCGGTCACCGACAATGCCGGCGGCATCGCCGAAATGGCCGGGCTGCCCAAGGAGGTGCGCAAGTCGACCGACGCGCTCGACGCGGTCGGCAACACCACCAAGGCGGTGACCAAGGGCTACGCCATCGGCTCCGCCGGCCTTGGCGCGCTGGTGCTGTTCGCCGCCTACAACGAAGACCTCAATTTCTTCATCAGCAACGCGGTGGCGCATCCTTACTTCAAAGGCGTGGTGCTGAACTTTTCGCTGAGTAATCCTTACGTCGTCGCCGGCCTGTTGTTCGGCGGCTTATTGCCCTACCTGTTCGGCGCCATGGGCATGACCGCGGTGGGCCGCGCCGCCTCTTCGATCGTTGAAGAGGTGCGGCGACAGTTCCGCGAGCGCCCCGGCATCATGAAAGGCACCGACAAGCCTGATTACGGCCGCGCCGTCGACATGCTGACCCGCGCTGCGATCAAGGAAATGATCGTGCCGTCGCTGTTGCCGGTGCTCTCCCCGCTGTTCGCCTATTTCGTCGTCTACTTCATCGCTGGCGGCGGCGCGGCCGGCAAGTCGGCGGCGTTCTCCGCGGTCGGCGCCATGTTGCTCGGCGTCATCGTTACCGGACTGTTCGTGGCGATCTCGATGACCTCGGGCGGCGGCGCCTGGGACAATGCGAAAAAATACATCGAGGACGGCCATTACGGCGGCAAGGGTTCCGACGCCCACAAAGCCGCGGTGACCGGCGACACGGTCGGCGATCCCTACAAGGACACCGCCGGCCCCGCGGTCAACCCGATGATCAAGATCACCAACATCGTGGCGCTGTTGCTGCTCGCCGTGCTGGCGCATTGATCAGGGATCAGACATCAGTAATCGGCAGTCAGCAGTCAGGGGCCGGAAAACGTGCCGGTGGCGAATCTGATTACTGACTTCTGATTACTGACGTCTGATAAGACGACCGTCAGGTCGTCTTATCCTGGATGATGCGGAAGATGCCGTTGATGATTGACATGTCCGCGCCGCTGGTCGGCGTGGTGCGGCTGATGAAATCGAACACTTTGCCGTCCTTGAGCCCGTATTCGGCGATCCGCTGCACCCTGCGGTTCTTGTCGAAATAGACTGCGATCACGCGCTGGTCGACGATCTTGGTCGGCATGAACGAGACCGGGCGTTCGGAGCGTTGCGAAATGTAATAGAACGCTTCGCCGCTGACGGTCGCGACTGTCGACGGTGTGCCGAGCACGAGCAGCACCTGCTCCTGCGAGGCGCCGAGCGGGATCTGCTGCAGCGCGCCCTCCGGCAGCACATAGCCGCGCTGAAAGGTTTCGCCGAAGCAGCCGCCGGGCATCAGCCCGAGCGCCAAAACGACGAGGCACGCCGCGGTGGTGCGCCGCGCGCCGCTTTGTTGGCCCCGACTGGCCGCTGGATTGCCCCGCATCACCGCTCCACCTTGCACCCGGCTGCCGCCTGCCGTAGCCCCATAACCCCGTCGGGGCGCCGGCGGCAAGCGCAGAGGCGAACTCGCCGACCCGCGCGGCCCTGTGGCATCGTCACGAGTTAAGGACTAACCCCGTGATCCTACGGTCATTTCGGCGCAGCCCGAAGAACGACAGCATTGCCGCGCTCTATGGCGCCATCGTGGCGCAGGCCCGTTTACCGACGTTCTACGTCGAATTCGGCGTTCCCGATACTGTCGAAGGGCGATTCGACCTCATCGTGCTTCATCTGGTGCTGGTGTTGCGGCGGCTCGGCGGCACCGGGGATCGCGGAGGTGATTTCGGCCAGCGGCTTTTCGACGCTTTTTGCCGCGATCTCGACGGCAATTTACGCGAGATGGGCGTCGGCGACCTCGCCGTGCCCAAGCGCATGCGCCGGTTCGGCGAAGCCTTCTATGGCCGCCAGGCGGCCTATCTCGCGGCGCTCGCGGCCGCCGACCCGCAGGCCTTTGAGAAGGCCCTGGCGCGCAATATCTTACAGGCCGAGGGCATCGATCGCCGAGCCGCCCGCCTGGCGCACTATGCGCGGACGGCCGCCCGCCAATTGGATGCCCAGGACGATGCCGACCTGTTCGGCGGTATCACGGATTTTCCCGATCCCGAGGCGTTTGCCGATGCGCGAGCGAGACCGTGACCGACCCGAGACGCCGTGGCACGTCGTGGTCGCGGTCGAGGACGTACCCGCAACCGGCGCGCACATGACGCTGGTTCCGGATGCCGAAATGCGGCTTGCCATCGCCCGTATGGCCGTGCTGCGCGAGCTGTCCCGGCTGGAAGCGGATTTCGATCTGTTGCCGCACGGCGGTGGCGGACTGCGCGTCACCGGCCGGGTTTCGGCCACGGTCGGCCAAAATTGCGTGGTTACGCTCGAGCCCCTGATGAGCGAGATCGAGGAGGATATCGACTTGGTTTACATGCCGGCTGCCAGCGCAACCGCAACCGACGGCGAGGCTGCCGCCGCGCCGAAATGGGACGATCCCGAACCGCTGATCGGCGGTGTGGTCGATCTCGGCGCACTCGCCGCCGAATTTCTCGTCCTCGGCATCGACCCTTATCCGCGCAAGCCGGGCGCCGTGTTCGCGCCGCCGCGCGATCAAAAGCCCGAAGCCGGGCCATTTGCCGCGCTGGCCGGGTTGATGAAGGACCGCAATGGACGCTGAGCGCTGTTGTGTCGGGGCGCCGAACCGCTATTGTCGCGGTCGCTTTCGGCTCGCCTCCTTCCGGACTTGACAAAACCCGATCGTGTTGATGCCAGACAAGGTCCGCATTGCGCTCGATGCGATGGGGGGAGATCACGGCCCTGCCGTGGTCGTCGCCGGCGCCGAGCTTGCGCTGCAAAAAGAGCGGGCCTGCGAGTTCCTGTTCTTCGGCAACGCCGCACAGGTGGGCCCCCTGATCGAGGCGCGGCCCGAGCTCAAGGCGGTGTCGCGGCTTACCCACACCGAGATCGCGGTGCGCATGGACGCCAAACCGAGCCAGGCGCTGCGCTATGGCCGCTGGAAATCGTCGATGTGGCTTGCGCTCGATGCGGTCAAAAATGGCGAAGCCGACGTCGCGGTGTCGGGCGGCAATACCGGCGCACTGATGGCGATGGCCAAGTTCGAGCTGAAAATGCTGCCCGGCATCGAGCGTCCGGCGATCGCGGCGGCGTGGCCCACCTTGCGCGGCAAAGCCATCGTGCTCGATCTCGGCGCCTCGATCGGGGCCGACGCCGAACACCTCGTCAATCTTGCCATGATGGGCGCGGCGACCGCGCGCATTCTGCTCGGCATCGCGCGGCCGGCCGTCGGTCTCCTCAACATCGGCGTCGAAGAGGTCAAGGGCCTGGAGCCGGTCCGCGAGGCCGGCCGCATCCTGCGCGAGGAAAAGCTGCCCGACCTCGATTACGTCGGCTTCGTCGAGGGCGACGATATCGGCAAGGGCAAGGCCGACGTCGTCGTCACCGAAGGCTTTGCCGGCAACATCGCCTTGAAGGCGGCCGAGGGCACCGCGCGGCAGATGGGCGAATATATTCGCGCCGCGATGAGCCGTTCGCTCGGCGCCCGCATCGGTTATCTGTTCGCTCGCTCGGCCTTTCGCGAGCTGAAAGAACGCATCGATCCGCGCCGCTCCAATGGCGGCGTATTTCTCGGCCTCAACGGCATCGTGATCAAGAGCCACGGCGGTACCGACGCCGAAGGCTTCGCCGCGGCGATCGGTGTCGGCCACGGCGTGGTGCGCGACGAACTCTTGGCGAAGATCACCTTCACGCTTGGCCGTCACCAGGATTACCAGCGTCAAGCGCTCGGCGGAGCGGCCTCGTGACGGTGCGCCGCTCAGTCATGCTCGGCTGCGGCAGCTATCTGCCGCACCAAGTCCTCACCAACGGGGATTTGGCGCGCAAGGTCGACACCTCCGACGAGTGGATCGTACAGCGCACCGGCATTCACGAGCGGCGTATCGCCGCGTCGGGTGAACTGACGTCGCAGCTGGCGATCAATGCGGCGCGCTCGGCGCTCGCCCACGCTCATGTCGGCGCGCAATCGATCGACCTCATCGTGCTGGCGACATCGACGCCCGACAACACCTTCCCGGCGAGCGCGGTGTCGGTGCAGGCAGAGCTCGGCATCACTCACGGCGCCGCGTTCGACCTGCAGGCGGTGTGCTCGGGCTTCGTCTACGGGCTTGCGACCGCGGATGCGCTGTTGAAATCCGGTGCGTTTTCGCGCGCGCTCGTCATCGGCGCCGAAACCTTTTCGCGCATTCTCGACTGGACCGACCGCTCGACCTGCGTGCTGTTCGGCGACGGCGCCGGCGCCGTCGTGCTCGAGGCGCAGCAGCAGCCCGATTCGCGGGAGGCGCGCGGCATTCTCACGGTGCATCTGCGCTCGGACGGCCGCTACAAATCAAAACTCTATGTCGACGGCGGCCCGTCGTCGACCGGGACGGTCGGCCATCTGCGCATGGAGGGTAGGGAAGTTTTCCGCCACGCCGTGGCGATGATCACCGACGTGGTCGAGGATGCTTTCAAGGCGACCGGCTATACGGCCGAGGACGTCGACTGGTTCATCCCGCATCAGGCCAATAAGCGGATCATCGACGGCTCGGCGCACAAGCTCGGCATTGCGCCGGCCAAAATCATCACCACGGTGGATCGCCACGGCAACACGTCGGCCGCTTCGATTCCGCTCGCGCTGGCCGATGCGCTGGCCGAGCGGCGCGTCAAGCGCGGCGACCTGCTTTTGTTCGAAGCCATGGGCGGCGGTTTCACCTGGGGCGCGGCGCTGGTGCGCTGGTAGCTCGCGGGGCTTCGGACCGGATGAGGACGACCTGCCGCAACGGCGGCCGCGCAAGCCCGTTGACCCTGCGGCAACAAGCTTATATCATTGATAATTCAGGGCGATATCGGCCGCGCGTGGCGCTGGTCGCCGGACCTGGCGGGGCTGGCCATGGCAGGAAAGACGGTAACGCGCGCCGATCTGTGCGAGGCGGTCTATGCGAAAGTCGGTCTGTCGCGCAGCGAATCGGCTGCGCTCGTAGAACTTGTGCTGAAGGAGATTACCGACTGTCTGGAGCGCGGCGAAACCGTGAAATTGTCGTCGTTCGGTTCGTTCGTGGTGCGCAAGAAGGGCCAGCGCATCGGCCGCAATCCGAAGACCGGCAAGGAAGTGCCGATCTCGCCACGCCGCGTCATGGTGTTCAAGCCGTCCGCCATTCTCAAGCAGCGCATCAATTCCAATTCGGGCAGCAAGTCGCCGGCTTCTTAAAGAGGCGGCGCGCGACAGGTGAGGGCAGCCATTGGACAAGGCGCCGGGGGCATTCCGCACCATCAGCGAAGTCGCTGACGAGATCGACGTGCCGCAGCACGTGCTGCGCTTCTGGGAAAGCCGGTTTGCGCAAATCCGGCCGATGAAACGCGGCGGCGGCCGGCGCTTTTACCGGCCCGAGGACGTCGACCTTTTGCGCGGCGTGCGCCACCTCCTTTACGGCGAGGGTTATACGATCCGCGGCGTGCAGCGCATTTTGCGCGAGCAGGGGGTCGCTTTCGTGCAGGACGTTTGGCGCGCCGGCGCCGAACCGCCGCCTCCACAGTCCGACGCGGATCGGGCCGAAGATGAGGGCGACGTGTCGCGCGGCGCGGAAGCTGCGTCAGGCGCGCCGTCAATTTTTGGCATGGCCGGGCCGCGGCATCGCCCGGACGAGGCGCGGCCGCCGGTCCGCCGCGAGCCGAGCTTTGCGCCGCCGGACGCCGGCAAGCCAAAGCCCGCGGCACTTTCAGGCGACCAGCGCCGCCAATTGCGCGCCGCGCTGGACGATCTCGTCGCCTGCCGCGGTTTGCTGGAGGCGGCGCTTGTCGACGAGGGCTCGGCAAATGGTGACTTTGCGAATGGCGGTCCGAATGGCGGCGGGGCATGACGGCGGCGCTGCCGCTGCGCCGTTGGCCTGATCGCGGCTTCGGCCAGCCGATCGGCACCATGGCGTCACGTTGCCTTGTCGCGATCATGCGCCGGCAAATGCCTCTCGATCAGCGCGGGAACGGCATTACCTTTGAGCTGACAGGCGAATGCGCGAGACGGCATGACGATTCAAATGATTGCCCTCTTGGCTTCGCGTCGCGCCTTGCCGGCTCTTGATTGTTGGGTCGCACCATGCGTGGGCGCCGGTCTTACAGGCGCTGTTCAACATGCTGCCCATGCCAAGCAACACGGCCATCGCCGTAAGGGCAAATACTACGGGGAAGCAGTGCTTCATGATGCGACCTCGCACCTGCGGGCCCCGAACCCACCCCAATGTCTTGCGGACTCTCATAAGTCCAAGCTGAATGCGCGATGAACGCCAGTGGAACTGCGGCAAGCGCTTACGGCGAAGCAGCAAACGTCGCCGTTCTGCAAGGAGACGGGGCGGAGATAGCGTTTACTGGTGGGTGGCTCCCACCGAAAAATAGGTGCGAACCGTGCCGTATTCGGTCTGCTTGCGGACGTCTGTCGTGATGTAGGCTCGTGCCCTGGTGGCCCCGCTGGTGGCGGCTGGGTTGCCGTTGAGCGCGCCCCAGTTGACGCCGCTACTCGCTTCGGCGCGCGTCCAACCGCCGATTTTCATGCAAACGTCGGCGCCCGGCACGTAGCCAAAACCGGCGCCGTAAGCGCTGCAATTTTTAACGTGACCCGCCGGCTTGCTTTTGGCGTGCTGTTCGGCTGCATAGGCCGCGCCAACAGCCAGCAGGGCGGCCGCTACTGCGATGAGCAGAGTTTGTAAACGCTTCATGGCCCCAATCCTGCTTCCGTGGGGCTGGATGTTATCGGATCGGCCGAGCGGATGCAAAACGCAGTCGAGCAGAAAACCAGCCGCCGCATGTCGCACGGCGATCCAAGTCGACCAGCCGGTGCCGATGTTGGCAAACGGAATAGTACGGTTTTCCTCAAGAGCGTTCGGCGGCTTGTCCGTTCCTCGAGGCCAGCGCAGGCGTTGCTATTCGGAAATTGCCGTGGCGGAACTCGCGTCAAACGGCACATTGTCGTCGCGTTTCGCGGCGTCGGTCGAACACCGGCGCGCGGCTGTGTCGCGGCGCCGCAGCCGCGCGGATCACTGGCGAGGTGCCGGCGTCCGTTATGTGTGTTTGCCGTCTATCGTGGCCGTTGTCATGGTGTTTGCCGCGCGCGGCTGCAGACCGGGCGGGTTGTTCGTACTAATTTAATTTTCGAGGCGTCCTAATAGCCGAATCGATGCGGCGCTCTCAGGAAGCCCTTTGGCGATGCCCACCGATCTGCAAGCTACGGCGACTTGTCCGAAGTGCCGCCACGACATGACCTATGTTACTTCGGTGCCGCACCCGAAGGCACCGCAGATGCTCAAGACCACTTTTGTTTGCTTTCGATGTAATCGAACCTTCAGTTATGCGCTTTCGCCGGAAATGGCCGCAGCTTATTCAAATGAATCCGCCGAGCCGGTCATTGCTTGATCGTGCCAAGATGGGTCCGGCCTCGGTTTGTGGCCGTAAGGTGAGGGAATAGATTGTTCGCCGGTCGTTCGTGCTGGCGTCCTGTTCCCTTAGGCCGCGAGGGGTGCTGGCCGGTCTCCGAGCCTGGTGTAGCCGCTTTTTTGGTCGGAGCGGCGAGATTTGAACTCGCGACCCCCAGTCCCCCAGGTGGCCGGGGCTGGTTCTCTGGGGTTTCCCTTGCTTGTTTTTTCAGTGATTTAGCTTATTTGGCGCTTCCCGCAAATCGCTGGATTTGCCATTTTGGTGCTTCCCCGGTGCTTCCCAGGAGGCCGAAGCCTTGCGACGGCGGATCACGAAAAAATTGGTCAACGCGCTCAGACCGAAGGCGCGAGAGTATTTCATCTGGGATGTGGACTTGACCGGCTTCGGCTTGCGGGTCCGCAGTAGCGGCGCAAAAACCTATGTGCTGCAGTACCGCGCCGGCGCCGGCCGCCGCGCGCCTTGCAAGCGCCTCACGATCGGACAATCCAACAAGCACGCCCCGGACCAAGCCCGCATCCTTGCGCGCCAGGCGCTCGGCGCCGTCGCCCATGGGCGCGATCCGGCCGCTGAAAAAGCGAGCGATCGGAGCGCGCCGACAATCACGGCTTTGTCCGCTCGCTTCCTTGGCGAGCATATCGAAGCCAAGCGCAAGCCCCACACGCTCGCGCTGAACAGGTGGTATTTTAGGTCGCTGATCGTTCCTGAAATCGGCTCCCGAAAGGCTAATTCGCTCACGCGCGCCGACGTGGCGCGGCTGCATCGCAAGATCGGCGCAAAAATGCCGCCGACTGCAAATCGCGTGGTTGCCGCACTGTCGAGCTTCTATTCATTTTGCGCGAAGGTCGGCGCGGTGCCGGACGGCTTCAATCCGGCAAGGGGCATCGAGAAGTTTCCAGAGACCGCCCGCGAGCGTTACCTAACGATCGCAGAATTGCAGCGGCTTGGTGCGGCGCTGCATGAAGCTGAAACGGTTGGCGTGCCGTGGGACGTTGACGAAAGCAACCCGCGGGCTAAGCACGTCCCGAAGAAAAACCGCCGCACAATGATCGGCCCTTATCCGGCGGCGGCAATCCGCTTGCTGCTGTTCACGGGCTGTCGGCTGCGGGAAATCCTGCATCTGAAATGGGAGCACGTCGATTTTGAACGCGGCCTGTTGTTCTTGCCAGACAGCAAGACCGGGAAAAAAACAATCGTGCTCAATGCACCGGCGCTCGCGGTGCTTCGCGAGCTGCCCCGCGCGGGCGCTTACGTCATTGCCGGCGAGGATCCCGAACGGCCGCGGGCGGACCTGAAGCGGCCTTGGGCTGTCGTCTCGAAACGCGCGGGTTTCCGAGGCGTGCGGCTGCACGATCTGCGACATTCGTTCGCCAGCATCGGCGCCGGTGGCGGCCTTGGGCTGCCGATCGTCGGCAAGCTGCTGGGCCACGCCGACGCCAGCACCACGGCGCGCTATGCGCACCTTGACGCTGACCCGCTTCGCCGCGCATCGGAGCGGATCGGGCAGGTGATTGCCGATGCGCTGGACGGCAAGCCGAAAGGGTTTCCGGCGCGGGTCATTGAAGGAGGAAAATCATGAGCAGGACTGAGGGCGATCGGGTCGAATATCTCGCAACGGTTGCCGGCGCGATCGTGCGGGAGTGCGAGAACGTGGGCGGCCCCTTAGAAGCGCAATGCGATGCTGAGGGCTTACAGGTCGAAATGCTGGCGCCGATCGAGGATGAGGCGCCGCGCAGCCAGGCCGTCACGGCACGCGGCGCATTGTTTCAGCTTGGGATCGCGGCCGGCGATGTTGGCGAGCTGATCGGAAGCGAATTCGACGCGGACGCGCTGCGCAAGCGCCTACTGCGCATTGAAGGCTGCATCTTTTCGGCGATCAACGTTTTTGAGCACGAATGCGGCCTCGATCGCGAGGCGATCGGCGGCACCTACTACGCGAGCCGCTCCTATGTCCCTGAGATTTGGCGTGACGGTGCGCGCGCGAGCGCGTGAGCGCGCCGATTATGATGCGACGCGGCTAGGGTAGCTCCCGAAAGCCGGGCACCACACCCGGTTGCCGCGTTGCTCCTTTCTGCGGCAACGCCATGCGGAGGCGCACTATGCCGGATGAATTTGCGCTGTGGCAGCGTGCGGTTGAGCTTCTCGCCGATCGGGGCGCATTCTCGCCGACTGAGAGCGCGCAGCACATTCTTAAAGCGGTCAAAGCAAATGGAGTGTTCTTGCTGGACCGGAACGGCAACAAGCTGCGTTGGGAACAGACAGCCGAGGCGCGGAAGGAAAAGGACGACGAAGCCGCTAAGCTTGCCATGCTGCGTATGCAACGCCAGGCCTCGCAGGGATACCGATACAATCCGCTCGCTCGCTCCGAAGGCGGCGCTTCAGATCGGCCGCGCCGGCTGACAACTGATGTTGCGGCCGATAGTCTGAGCGAATTTCCGTACTCGCTTCATCTGGACAGCCTCGAAACCGTGCTGCGGAGAAATGGTTGCATTGGCGCGGGAGTGTCTTTGCTCGCATCGGTGCAGCATGAAGCGCCGGACGCGCGAAAGAAATCGGGGGCCGGAAGGAAGTCGCTGACAGACTGGACCGCGCTGGAAGATGCCCTGTTCGCGCACATGATGGACGAAGGCAAGCCCACTCTCGCCGAAGGTATCGAATGGGCTCTGAGGTGGTGCGCGGAGAACGGCGTTGCAACGGACGCTGAAAGCACCGTTGAGCCATATGTGAAGAACGCTCGCGCCAGATATGACGATTGGGTAAAGCGCAAATACCCTGACAAAGCGGCCGGAAATTAAATTTCCGGCCATTTTCGGCCGACAGGCACAACAGTCGGCTTCATCGTCCGCCCCTGTGATTCGGCAACAGGGACACCCGACGATGGATACCATCACCAACCGCCGCATGATGCGGGTCAATGAGGCCGCGCGCTTCCTTGGGCTCTCGATTTCCTTCCTGAACAAACTGCGGTGCAGCGGCGGTGGTCCGCGCTTTATCAAGATTGGGCGCGCGGTCCTCTATGATCCTTCCGACCTTGATAGCTGGCTTTTGTCGCGGCGCCGGGCGTCAACCTCCGAAGGAGAGTCGTCATGAGTGCCGGTGTATCGACGCCCGAAGAACTCACCAGAACCGCGTTTCGGCTTTTCATCTTGATTATGTGTCATGGCCTCTCGCAGTTGCCGAAGGAATTGCGGTGGTCAGAAGCGGGCATGTCCGCGCATAGGGCGCTCCTCACCGCTAACGATTTCTTTTTTCATGAGTACGATTGGAACAAAGTGGATTTAGCTATTGAAGCGTTGTGCAAAGGGCTCATGCCCCTTGCCGCGCTCGAATTTGATCCTTTTCGGCTCTACGTCGCGACCAGCCTATCAAAGCGAGCTGTGAAAAACGTCAGCCGAAGCATTCTTGCTCGCGTCGGCTGGCCTGCACACTCACGCAAGGTGAAGCCCGCCGACACAGGAGAGGTTATTCTGTTCCCGCTTGCTCCGGAGCTTAAAGAGTGACCCGGAGTGGTGATCTCGATCATCTGAAAAGCCGACTGCGATTGTCGGAATTCGTTGAGCGGACGGTGCGGCTTTCGCCCGGCAAAGGCGATCGGTTCGGTCTGTGCCCGTTTCATGAGGAAAAAACCGGCAGCTTCAGCGTCAATGACCGCAAGGGCTTTTTCCATTGCTTCGGTTGCCGCGCTCACGGCGACATTCTCGATTGGTGGCAGCGCATCGACGGCATCAGCTTTGCGGACGCGGCCGAGCGCTTGCGGCGCGAGGCCGGCGCGCGTCCGGTGCGCGAACCGGATGACACGCCGCAGGACGATCGCGACGGCGCCAGGCGCGAGCTTCGGGCGCGCGGCATCTGGGAAGCGTCGCGACCGATCGTCGGCACGCTTGCTGAAACCTATTTGCGCCAGGTGCGCAAAATCCGATGCACGCTGCCGGACTGTCTGCGCTTTCATCCGGCTTTACGCTACGGCCCGAATGAGCCCGATGTATTGCCGGCGATGGTGGCGGCTGTCATCAACTTGGCCGGCGACGTCGTCGCGGTGCAACGGACTTTTTTAGCGCCGAATGGCGGCGGCAAGGCCGCGATCAAAAATCCGAAACGTAGTCTCGGCTCGATCGCGCGCGGCGCTGTGCAGCTCGCACCGGCCGGCGCGATGGTCGGGCTTGCGGAAGGCATCGAAACCGGGCTTTCCGCAATCGAATTGTTTCACGTCCCGGTGTGGTGTGCGCTCGGATCAAACTTGGCGGGCGTGCGGTTGCCGCGCGGCGTGCGGCAGATTGCGATCTTTGCCGATCGCGGCGCGGCCGGCGAGGCGGCGGCCGAGAAGGCGCGTGAAACCTTCCGCTTGCAAGGCCGCAAGGTCACGGTGCGGCTGCCGGCGATTGGCGAGGACTTTAACGACGAGCTGAGGGCGCGCCATGGATCGTGACAGCGCGCGCCGGAGGTCCGATGATTTTCCGCTCGATCCCTTGGAGGTAGTCGAGCCGATCGGTTTTCAAGATAAGCCGGTCCCGGAGCGGCGTTGGTTATGGAGGGATTGGATACCGCTCGGCGTCGTGACGGCGCTCTATGGCGACGGCGGCACCGGCAAGAGCTTGCTCGCGCAACAGCTCATGACGTGTTGCGCAACCGGGCTGCCGTTTCTCGGCTTCAACGTCATGCGCTGCCGCGCGCTCGGCATTTTCTGTGAGGACGACCGCGACGAATTGCACCGCCGCCAGGCGGGCACGAATGCGGCCGTCGGGGTGGATTTTGGCGACCTGGAAAACGTTTTTTGGTTGCCGCGCGTCGGTGACGAAAATTTGCTGATGACCTTCCTTGCTGATGGCCGCGGTGAAGCGTCGCCGCTCTTTACTCAGATAGTCAATCTCGCGAAAGAACGCGGCGTGCAGCTTGTCGTTGTCGATACGGCCGCCGACGTGTTCGCCGGGAATGAAAACATCCGGCCACAGGTCCGGCAATTCATCGCGCTGTTGACAAAGCTTGCGGGCGCGATCGACGGCGCGGTGTTGTTGCTGGCGCATCCGTCGCAAACCGGGCGCGCGTCGGGCACCGGCGACGGCGGCTCGACCGCCTGGAACAATTCGGTTCGCTCGCGGCTCTATCTGAAGCGGCCGGACGCGGCCGGGGGCAACGTCACCGATGCCGACATTCGCATCCTCTCGCGCCTGAAGGCGAACTATGCACAAGCCGGTGCGGAGCTGACATTGTGCTACAGCCGTGGTGCCTTCGCCCTTGACGGCATGGCCGAGCCGGGCAGCGACGGCATCTATCGCATCCGCGCCGCGGAGCAGGCCTTCCTCTCAGGCATGAACGAACTCGCTGCGAAAAACATCCGCTGCAATGTCCATAAAGGCCAGGCGAACTATGCGCCGAAGGCTTTGCGGGAAAAGACGCGCACCGCGGCAGCCTATTCGGAAGATGAGCTTGAAGCCGCGATGAACCGGCTCGTTCGCGACGGCAGGATTTTGAGCCAAGAGGAAGGGCCGCCGTCGCGCCGCCGCTCCTACTTGGTGGTGACGTCGCCCGACCTGCCGGGCGTTTGACTTGCGCGCCGGGGCGCGCGTGGCCGTCTATACGCTTCGAGCGGCCGGTAGCGTCAAGGGTGCGGGCGACGCGAACGCGCGTCCACGGCCGCTGTAAAGTCGGCAAACTGTTTCCCTTAGTTTCCCCAACCGATAATCAACAAATAAGATCGTGCGCGCGCCGATCGGGCGCTGCAAAGTATTCGTGATTTGTGGTCCGAGGCGCGTGCGGGGGGCTCTCCACCCCCCACTCCCCCTATAGGGGGAGTGGGGGGTGGAAAACCCGCCCGCTCAAGCGGAAGGGGTGGGGGTGGAAGATCGGCTTTCGGATGTGAAGCGAAAGTATAGTTGAGTAGTTTTGCGAATAGACGCCGCGTAAATCTTCAAATAGACTGCCGCGTTGGATTTCTGAATTAAGTATTTCCGGATATTCGGCCGCAACCGGCCGCCATGCAATTCTTGCAACACCTCTGTTTCTACTGCCGCAAGCCGGGGTGTCGGCGGGTATTGCGAGCGCTCGCGCGGTGCAGTTCGCGCCAGGCGCCGGCCGGCGCTTCCACTTTGCAGGGTTCGGTGTCGCGATTGAGCGGTTTAGCGCGTGATCGAGGGCGTGGAGCGTGCGCTTTTTTTGGCGCGCGCACGGGGCGCGGCGCTCGCCGCGGCCCGATCGTGACGGCGCCAAGCGCGAGTTGCGGGCGCGCGACATCTGGGAAGCATCGAGGCCGATCGGCGGCACGCCTGCTGAAACCTACTTGCGCCAGGTCGAGTGCCGGCGCGTCCTATGCTACAAATTCGTTTGCTCGGAGCGAGGGGAGCGGGGTGATGCTTACGGTAGGCGCCTGCATCGTGTGTGGCGTGCTCGGTTACAAAGGTTTTCCCTTGAAGACGGCGGCAATCGTCTGTCTTGTTGCGATGTTGATTGGCTTGCTCGCGCGCTTGGCTGTGGTTAGTGGGCGCAGTGCCCTGGGTCTCGATAGCGTGAGTTTCGGCCGCTACGCGCTTCAAGCATCGGTTACGACGATCATACTCCCGTTGCTCGTTTTCTTCGCATTGCGATTTGTGCGAACCAAGCTCGCAAAATCGGTCTAGCGAGTGCTTGTGGTCGCTGCTTGTTTTTGTTTGATCCTTACGCAGCTTTCACCATAGTCGCCTTCACGCGTTGAACGGTTCCCGTACCAACGTCAAATTTCGCGGCGATCTTGTGAATTCCGACCTTGCCTTTTTGCAGTGCCTTCCTGATCGCCGCTTCCGTCTTGGCATCGGTGCGCGGCCGGCCGAGCGTCTTACCTTCCGCGCGCGCTCGATCGAGGCCGGAGCGCACGCGCTCGCGGATCATGGCGCGCTCGAATTCGGCGAACACGCCCATCATCTGAAACATCGCCTTTCCGGCTGGCGTTGTCGTGTCGAGGCCCTGTTGATGCAAAAACAAATCGATCTTGAGTGCGTGCAGTTCTGAGAGGAAGGCAACAAGGTCTTGCAGCGATCGGCCGAGCCGATCGACCGACCACGCCATCACGACATCGAACTGCCGGCGCGCGGCGTCTTTGCAAAGCGCATCGAAGCCCGGCCGCATGTCGCGGCTCTTGGCGCCGCTGATCCCTTCATCGCGGTAGACATGCACAATCGACCACTCCATTCGGCGCGCGACCTCGCGCAGCTCGCGCTCTTGGTTTTCGGTCGTTTGCTGATCGGTGGAAACACGGGTGTAGAGAGCAACACGGCGCATGGTGTCATCCTCCTAATGGCAGAGTGGAACACATCATACGCGCAGCCTGTACCAAAAACAAGCGTTTTCTGTACAAGCAAGCCGATATGCTGAAACGGCAGCATTTCCGGGCTGTCGTTTGCGCGATTTTCGCGAGGGATTTCTGTACATGCCCGCTGCGCTCGATCCTGAGCGCTGCCGAGCGGCGTCGGCTTGCCGGTACACCGATCGCGGCTGGCGCGCCCGCCGCGGCGCTGCGCTCGATCCTGAGCCCCTGGCCGCGGGCGGCCTCGGCTTACCGCTGCGGCGCTTGTGCTCGATCCTGAGCATTGCGGAACGGCATCGGCTTACCGGCGCACCGATCGGCGCAACGCACGCGTGTTCGCGGTGCAAGCGGCGCGGCGAGAGTACGGACGCCGCGATCGGTGGGGTATGCCCCCCACTACCCCACGGGGGACACCCCCCGGAATTTGCGCGCGCGCCGGCCGCCGGGCCTTGCCAGAGATTGTCCAGACCAAATCGAGCTAACAAAAAACCGTTCGAGGTTCTCAAATTTTTGGTGGCGCACGGCCGCGCACGGATGGTGAACCCGACGCGAACGATCGTGCTTCCCCGGTGCTTCCCAAGGCCGCGATCTCGGCTGACCGTGCGAATGTATGAGTTTGAAAGTGTGCCCGTTTTCAACTCGTTAGCTGGTCGGAGCGGCGAGATTTGAACTCGCGACCCCCAGTCCCCCAGACTGGTGCGCTAACCGGGCTGCGCTACGCTCCGATGCTGCGCCGGACTATAGTAATCCGGTGGGAAACGCGCAACACGCGGTGCGCCGACGCGTGTCGCGGCTAAGCGGCATACGAAACGGCCGCGGCGTCGTCGAACCTGCGGTCGTCGCTGGCGGCCGAGCGCCGGCGGCAGGCGTTGATGGTGGCTGCCGTGAGGCCCCAGACCACGCCGAGCAGCAGAAAGAAGTGGCGCCAGTGGTCGGTGTCGACGATGAAGCCTTCGAAGACTTCGCCGACGAAGGCCGCATAGGCGGCGATCAGATAAGCCTGCCACGGCGTTGCAATGATCGCGGCGCGAAGCCCGATCGCCAGCGTGACCAGGACCAGCGTCAGATAGGCGGCACCGCCGAGCCAGCCGTAGACCAAAAAGCCCTGCATGTAGACGTCGTGCTGTTGGGCGCCGAAAATGCGGCTGAACTCGAACGGACCGAGCCCGTTCGGGTGGTCGAGAATTTGGCCGAGCGCCAGGCGCTGTTCCCAGAATCGGCCGCCCGGACCGATGTCGTAGGGCTGGATCGCCTTGGCGCGCTCGACAAAGAGATCGCGCACTGAATCGATCGAGATCAGCGCGGCGACGACGAGCGCCACCGCCAAGGCGGCGCCGATGCCGAACAGCACGATGCGGGTGCGCATGCGCGGCTCGGGCATGACGGCGAATAAAAGCGCCGCGGCGATGACCGCGGAGACGGCAAAATGCATCCAGGCGCCGCGTGAAAAGCTCAGGAACAGGCCGCCCAACAGCACCGCGGCGATGAGCAGGCCGCCGACGCGGACGCCGCGGGTCATCAGGCCGATGATCAGAACGAGCAGCGGGAAAATCAGGAACGGCCCGAACACGTTGGGGTCCTTGAAGGTGGCGCTGACCCGGTCGTTGTCGAGAAAAATGTCGTAGTGCGGGACGAGGTGAAAGAACCCGGCGTAACCGGCCGCCGCCGCGATCAGTGCGGCCAGCAAATAGCCACGGCGCAGAATTTTCAGGCGGGCGGCGTCGCCGGTACAGAACAGACAGGCGAACAGGATGGCGGCGATGCCGAGATAGATCGAGGTGCCGTCATATTGAATCGTGACGCGTTGATCGGGGACCCGGGTCAAACAAAACAGGCCACCGATCAGCCAGACGATCAGCAATATCAAGAGCGGCACGAGCTTGCGGTCGAACGGCACGCGCGCGGCAACGCAGGCCAGCAGCAGCGCGAGCATCATGCCGTCGTGCGGCGACGGCTCGATGAAGGCGATCGAGCTCAGCGCCAGCGTGATGAACAGTGTGACGTTGAGGAGTCGCTGTGCCAGCGCAGAGCCGGCCGTGCGGTCGTCAGTGCTATCAAATCCGACCGGCCGGTTCATCTTCCGCTCGTCCCCGCGCAAGCGGGGACCCAGCTCTTTCCATTCCATGGATTCCCGCTTTCGCGGGAATGAGCTGACTTCACCACCGTCGAGCGTGCTCAATACGCGCTCTCCAAATTTAGGAGCGCGAACGGTGTGCGCGCCAGAATATGGACGTCGAACAGGATCGACCAGTTTTCGATGTAATAGAGGTCGTGCTCGACGCGACGCTGGATTTTTTCCTGGCTGTCGGTCTCGCCGCGCCAGCCGTTAATCTGCGCCCAGCCGGTGATGCCCGGCTTGACGCGATGGCGGGCGAAATAGCCGTCGACCGCCTCGTCATAGATGCGGTTCTCGGCCTTGGCGTGCATTGCATGCGGCCGCGGGCCGACCAGCGACAGATTGCCGGCGAACACCACGTTGAACAGCTGCGGCAGTTCGTCGAGGCTGGTCTTGCGGATGAAGCGGCCGACCCGGGTCACCCGCGGATCGTTCTTGCTGACCAGGCGCCGTGCGGTGGCATCGGTCGCCTCGACGTACATCGAGCGGAACTTGTAGACCTCGATCAGCTCGTTGTTGAAACCGTAGCGGCGCTGCTTGAACAGTACCGGCCCCTTGCTGTCGAGCTTTATGGCGAGCGCCACCAGCGCCATGATCGGTGCGACGCCGACGAGCGCCAGCGCGCCGACGATTTTGTCGAACAGCCATTTCATCACCACGTCCCAATCGGCGATCGGCTTGTCGAAAATGTCGATCACCGGGACGTTGCCGATGTACGAATAGGAACGCGGGCGGAAGCGCAGCTTGTTGCTGTGCGCGGACAGCCGGATGTCGACCGGCAGCACCCACAGCTTCTTGAGCATCTGCAGGATGCGCGCCTCGGCCGAGATCGGCAGCGAAAAGATCACGAGATCGACCCGGGTGTGGCGGGCGAATTCGACCAGATCGTCGACGGTGCCGAGCTTTTGCGCGCCCTCGCGGTTTAACGGGCTGCGGGCCTCGCCGCGGTCGTCGAACACGCCGATGACGCGCACGTCGGAATCGCGTTGCGCGGCGAGCGAGGAAATCAGCGACTCGCCGTTCTTGTCGGCGCCGATTACGACGGTGCGGCGGTCGAGCCGGCCTTCCCGAGTCCAGCGTCGTACCAGCAGGAACAGCGCGCGGCGGAAGCCGATCAGGGTGCAAAGGCCGAGCACATAGAAGCCGCCAAGCCAGACGCGCGAGAACTGATCGCCGGCCTTGGCGAAGAACGACACGCTGATGGCGATGAGAAAGACCACCGACCACGCCGAAGCGAGCCGCATGTATTGCTTCTCGTGGCCGCGAAACGCCTGAATCTGATAAATGTCGGCGGCCTGGAAGGCGAACATCGCCATGAGCGCGATGCCGGCAATCGCCCCGACATAGCGCCAGGCAAAGCTTTCGGACGGCACCACGTAAGCAAGATAGACGGCAAAGCCGACCAATGCGACGAGGGCGATCTCGACGAGCCGCACCGTGCCGGCAACCACGATCGGCGAGTAGCCGCGTCGCAACGGCTGCGCTGCGACGTTGAGCGCTGTTGCGGAAAGCTGAGGAGTTTTTCGCGCATGCGGCGCTGCCGCGGCCGCCGTGGCGGCGGCCGAGTCGAACATCATGCTGCGCTCGGGACTCGACATGGTTTTCTACGCAACTCGGGTGACGGCAGGCGGACGTGCCGAACCCGCGTCATCGCCGCAACATAGTGAACAAAGTTCAAAAATTGGTTAGGCGCATTGTCGGGCTTGCTGCATCGTCAGGGCGTCGCGGTAGGCGGCAACGCCGCCGTCCACCATGGCGTCGATGGTGAAATGGGCGCGAATCCGCGCTTGAAGGGTTTCGGCGGCGCGCATGAGCTGCGCCGGATCGGCCAAGGCGGCGCCAAGGGCTTTGGCCAGCGCCGGCGCGTCGTCTGGCGGGACGAGCCGAGAACTTTGCGGACCAAAGATTTCCGGAATGCCGCCGACCCGCGTGGCGATGATCGGCGTGCAAGCGGCGGCGGCTTCGAGAATGACATAGGGCAGCGATTCCGCCCGCGACGGCATGACCAGCATCCGGCCCATCGCAAACGCCGCGCGGGCCGGCACGTGGCCGACGAAGCGCGTCTGATCCGCCACCTCAAGGCGCTTGCTCAAGTCTTTGAACTGAAGTGCGTCCGGGCCCTCGCCGGCAATGGTAGCGTGGACCATGCGGCCGGCGCGCTTGAGGATCGCCAGCGCCTCGAGCAAAACGTCCAGCCCCTTCAACAGGCGCAGCTCGCCGATAAAGACGACGTCGCTTGCGTCCGGCGCAAGCGCAAGCGGCGCAAACTCGGCTGTGCTGACGCCGTTGCAAACGACACGCACCGGGTTACGGGGCTGGACGATCGTGCGCGAGAACTCGGCGGCGGCGAAATTGCTTTCGAACAGAAAGAGATCGGTGCGGGCGCTCATCAGCCGTTCAAGCAGGCGGTAAAGGCCGCCGGCAAAGGTGCCGGGCGCGTAGACCAGGGTGCCGCCATGCGGGGTGCAAACGCGGATGGTGCCGTCGCGGCGCGGCGCAAGACGCACCAGGGCCGCGCCTTTGGCGCCGTGGCCGTGCAGGACGTCGGGAGCGATGGCCGCAATCCGCCGGGCGACCTGATAGACCGCGGCCAGGTCGCGCAGGCTGGGCTGCCGCGGGATCGCAATGCGCTCGATGCCGAAGGCAAGGTGCGGCGCAAGCTCTGCCAGCGCCGCTTCGGCGCGCGCGCCGCCGGTGGTGCTGTCGACGACGAGGCCGACGCGGTGGCCGCGCGCGACCTGGCCGCGCGCGACGTCGAGCACGTGCCGGAACAAGCCGCCGACCGGGGCGCGGAAGACGTGGAGAATCTTGAGACTTTTCGCGGGCGTGGCAGCCGGCTCGATCGCAGCTTTTGCCGCGCGCAGCGCGATGCCTGCACCGCTCTCCGCCGCGAAGTCCGCAGCCGCTGGCGGCGGCCGATCATCCAAAACTTCGGCCGAGAGGTCGGCCATGCGCGCGATCCGTCAATTGCGAGCAAGACGTTAAACCCGATTGAGACCGACCGCGGTTAAGAAATCCTCACACCGGCCATGGCGCGCGCCAGCGATGCGCCCGCTGCTTTAACCGGATGGCAACCTTAATGGATTGTGATGGTCGCGCCTGTTGCTGTCGGTGCTTGGGAGTAAGGGCAATGAGCGTGGCGTCGCCGTCGCCGCGGACTTCGAGTTTGTTCAGCGACGCGGAATTCGATCTGCCCGCGCTGGGCGCGGCGTTGTGGCGCAAGAAGTGGAAGATCCTGCGGCCGACGCTTTTGATCGCGCTGATCACGCTCGGCGTGGTGCAGGTGATCCCGGCCAAATATCAGTCGGAAGCGCGCCTCCTGGTCGAGGATCGCGACAACGTCTTTCTGCGTCCCGATGCCGACAAGGACGTGATCGACCGCAACGCGGTCGACGAAGTGGCGGTGACGAGCCAGGCCCAGCTCGTGCTGTCGCGCGACCTCGCCCAGGACGTGATCGCCAGGCTCAAGCTCGGCGCGCGGCCGGAATTCGATCCGGCGCTCAACGGCATTTCGCCGATCAAGGCGGTGCTCGGCGCGCTCGGCCTGATCAAAAATCCGCTGCGCATGACGCCGCAGGAGAGAGTTCTCGAAGCCTATTACGACCGGCTCACCGTCTATCCGGTGGAGAAATCGCGCGTCATCGTCATCGACTTTCTGTCCGAAGATCCGAAGCTCGCCGCCACCGTCGCCAACGCCGTCGCCGAGGCCTATCTGGTGCGCCAGCGCGCCGCCAAGCAGGAGCAGGCGCGTGCCGCCGTGCAATGGCTGTCCGGCGAGATCGAGACCATGCAGAAAAAGGTGGCGGACGCCGAAGCCAAGGTCGCCGCTTTCCGCGCCAATTCCAATCTGCTCGAAGGGCCGAACAACATCACGCTGTCGGCGCAGGCGCTCGGCGACTTCAACGCCCAGATCGCCGCCGCGCGCGCGCAAAAGGCCGATGCCGAAGCCAAGGCGAAGATCATTCGCGAGATGCTGCGCTCCGGTCAATCGATCGAGGCCTCCGACATCGTCAATTCCGAACTGATCCGCCGGCTCTCGGAGCAGCGGGTGACGTTGCGCGCCGAGCTTGCCGAGCAGTCGTCGTCGCTCATGGACGGCCATCCGCGCATCAAGGAGCTGAAGGCACAGATCGCCGATCTCGACGGCCAGATCAGAGGCGAGGCGGCGCGGATCGCGCGCTCGTTCGACGCCGACGCCAAGATCGCCGACGCCCGCGTCGAGGCGCTGGCGGCGAATTTCGACCAGATCAAGAACCAGGCGGCGACCACCAACGAGCGCGACGTGCAATTGCGCGTCTTGCAGCGCGAGGCCAAGTCGCAGCGCGATCTCTTGGAATCGTATCTCGCCAAGTACAGCGAGGCGACCGCGCGCGAGACGCTCAATGCGTCGCCGGCCGATGCCCGCGTGTTCTCGCGCGCCACGGTGTCGAACGTGCCGGCCTATCCGAAAAAGCTGCCGAGCGTGCTGATCGCCGCCGTGGCGACGCTGATGCTGTCGTGCGGCTTCGTGCTGACCAGGGAGCTTTTGAGCGCGCCGGGCGCGGCCATGCCGGTGCGCCGCGCGCCCGTCCGGGACGCTGCTGCGGCGCAGCCCGAGGCGACCGACAAGCCGAGCGCGGAGCCCGGCCGCGTCGCCGGCGCCCAAACCGGCGGTGTTGCCGACGTCGTGCAACGATTGCAGGGCGCCGGCGCCGGGCGAATCGCCGTGCTTGCAGCGGCGGCCGGGTTGGACAGCGGCGAGGCCGCGGTCAAACTGGCGCGCGCCCTTGCTACGGGCGGCCGCGTCGTCCTGGTCGGACTCGACCAGACCAAAAATTCCGCGGTCAAGGCGATATCCGATGCGTCGGCGCCAGGCCTTGCCGAATTCGCCGACGGCTCGGCCTCGTTCCGCGACATTATCGGCAAGGATCAGCTGTCGGCCGTCCATGTCATTGCGCCGGGGCGCGAGCCGAGCCGGCGCCTCGCGTTGTTGTCGTCGCCGCGGCTCGCCCCGGGCATGACCGCGCTGGCGCGCAGCTATGCTTACGTGGTGGTCGATGCCGGGCTCGCCGAGGGCGCCGACCTCGAGGCGATCGCTGAGATCGCCCCGCGCGCGGTCTTGCTCGCCACAGCGGACGCTCACGGCGCCACCGCAGCCGCGCACGAACGGCTCGTTGCCGCCGAGTTCGACGACGTTGTCGTGCTGACCGAGGGCCGCGCTGACGCCATCAGCGCCGAAGCCGCTTAACGGCGCCGTATTTTTGCCGGCCATCGGGGTGAATAAGCAACGCAGGCGACGTTGCCCCCGTGCCTGCCAACGGCAAACAATTATCAACCTCGCATTTGAATAATCAGCCGGCAGAACGAAGAGGCGTCCATCGTGGCCGCACTGAAACCGGCAATCATCCGCGGCGGGCTGGAATCGCTGTATTTCACCGGCGCGCATCGCGTGCTCAAGCGGCTGTTCGGCGGCGTCGGCGCCATTCTGACGATGCACCACGTGCGGCCGCCGCGGCCAGGCCGGTTTCAGCCCAATCGGCTGCTCGAGATCACGCCGCGCTTCTTCAGCCGCGTGATCGCCGACCTGCGCCGCGCCGGGCTCGACATCGTCAGCCTCGACGAGATGCACCGCCGCCTGGTCGAGCGTGATTTTTCCCGGCGCTTTGTCTGTCTCACCTTCGACGACGGCTACCGCGACACGCTGCAGGTCGCATATCCGATGCTGAAAGCGGAGGGCGTGCCGTTTGCCGTCTATGTCGCGACCAGCTTTCCGGATCGGCTCGGCGAATTGTGGTGGCTGGCGCTCGAAGCGGTGATCGACCGCAACAAGCGCATCGGGCTTGCCATCGAGGGCCGCAACCGCACCTTCGATTGCACCACACTCGCCGAGAAGCGATGGCTCTATGATGAGCTGTATTGGTGGCTGCGCGGCCGGCCGACCGAAGCCGAGCTGCGCGACGTGGTGCGCAATCTTGCTGGTTGCTACGGCGTCGATCTGGCGGCGTTCTGCAAGGATCTGTGCATGGACTGGGAGGAGCTGGCCGAGCTTGCCGCCGATCCGCTCGTCACCATCGGCGCCCACACCGTGAACCACCCGATGCTGGCGAAGCTGCCGGAAAAGTCCGCACGCTCCGAAATCGACCTGAGCCGCTCGGTGATCGAGGCGGCGCTGGCGACGCGGCCGGAGCACTTGTCGTTCCCGGTCGGCGACCGCACCTCGGCCGGACCGCGCGAGTTCAAGATCGCCGCCGAGCTTGGCTTCAAGACCGCGGTGACGACGCGGCCCGGCGTGCTGTTCCCGCACCATGCCGAGCGACTGACCGCGCTGCCGCGCCTCTCGCTCAACGGCGAATACCAGCGCCTGCGCTACGTCCGCGTGCTGCTGTCCGGCGCGGCGACCGCGATGTGGAACGGCTTTCGGCGCGGCGAGGCGGCGTGAACAGGGTCAGGGATCAGGCATCAGGCATCAGGCATCAGGGATCAGCGTTGTTGTTGCTTCCTGATACCTGAGTCCTGATCCCTGTTCCCTGGTCTCGACATCCACGCCACGATCGGCATGGCCGGCAACACCCAGCCGATGCCGGCGATCACGTAATAGGCGATCGACAGAGCAGTGCTATCGTGAATGGCGGGGGCCTGTGCCAGCGCCATGGCGAGCAGCGCCCACACGACCACCAGCACCAGCAGCGCGATGGTGCCTAGAAATTTTCGCAGACGGATCGGCATGGGCGGTCGCCGCGGCGGACACTTGTTGCAAGCGGAAGAGCGGGTGGGCGTCGGCTGCGACCTTCTGAATGGGTCATCGCGCCGCGCCTCGCAATGACGTGATTGCGAGGGCTGATAGAGCCCTATATGGTCCGCGCGTCCCGGACAAGCGAACGAGATGGCTGCGGCAAAACCAATCGGCATTCCGGCCGAGGATCATCGGCGTGCGATCAGGCTGTGGCTCTACGCCGTTGCTGCGCTGGTGTTCGCCATGGTGCTGGTTGGCGGCGCCACCCGGCTCACCGAATCCGGGCTGTCGATCACGCAGTGGCGGCCGGTGATGGGCGTGGTGCCGCCGCTCACCGCTGCGCGGTGGCAAGCCGAGTTCCAAAGGTACCAGGAAATCCCGCAGTACCGCGCACTCAACAACGGCATGAGCCTTGGTGCGTTCAAGGACATTTTTTGGTGGGAATGGACGCATCGCCTGCTCGGCCGGCTGATCGGGGTAGCGTTTCTTGTGCCGTTCCTTTGGTTCTTGTGGCGCGGCTGGATCGGCCCCGGCTTGCGCGGCCGGCTGGCGCTGATTTTCGGCCTCGGCGCGCTGCAAGGCGCGGTCGGCTGGTGGATGGTGGCGTCGGGTCTTGCCGACCGCATCGAAGTCTCGCAGTACCGGCTCGCCACGCACCTTGTTCTCGCCTGCGTGATCTATGTCGCGATGCTGTGGACCGCCGCGCAGCTTGGCAGCAGCAAAAGGCCGGCGCTTGCGGAGCGGCCAGGCGAAGGCGCCGCCGCGACGCGGCTGCGCCTCAGCGCCATCGGGCTTCTCGCTCTGGTGCTGGGACAAATCTATCTCGGCGCCTTGGTCGCCGGATTGCGCGCCGGCTACATCTACAACACCTGGCCGCTGATCGACGGCGGCCTCCTCCCGCGCGCGGCGCGGCTGTTCTCCGCCTCGCCGTTGTGGCGGAATTTCTTCGAAAATACGCTGACCGTGCAGTTCGACCACCGCATGCTGGCCTACACGATCTGGATCTGCGCGGTGCTGCATCTCATCGACACGCTGCGCAACGGCGGAAAAAGTCCGGCGCGCGCCGGCGCGTTCGTGCTCGCCGGCGCCGTGACGCTACAGGCGACGCTCGGCATCTGGACGCTGCTCGAAGTGGCGCCGCTCGGGCTGTCGCTGGCGCATCAGGCCATGGCGATGGTGGTGCTTACCGCAGCGACCTTGCACGCGGCGCGCCTGGCCGCGTTGGAGCCGCGCGCGGTGATCGCGCTCAAGCCTGCCGTTTCGCAAAGATAGCGGCGTAGTGATAGGGCGGCACCTCGGCCACGCGAACAAGCGAAAGACCAACCGGTTCGACTACAGCCGCGACGCTGTCCGGCGTCATTCTCAGTTCCGTCCTGGGCCCGTGCGGTGCGCCGAGCACCGTGGTTTCTTCACGCGGCCGCCTGTGCCAATTGACGATGACAAAGCGTCCGCCCGAAGCAAGAACTTGGGCGTCGTTTCGGCGGATACGCCCGCCGCATCCGATTCACTCCGCCAGCGCCTGCTCCAGGTCGGCGATGATGTCCTCGACGTCCTCGATGCCGATCGACAGCCGCACCACGTCGGGGCCGGCGCCGGCTTGGGTCTTTTGCGCGTCGGTGAGCTGGCGGTGCGTGGTCGAAGCGGGGTGGATGATCAGCGAGCGGGTGTCGCCGATATTGGCGAGGTGCGAGAACAGCTTGACGTTGGTGACGAGCTTGACGCCGGCTTCGTAGCCGCCCTTGAGGCCGAAGGTGAATACCGCGCCGGCGCCGTTCGGGCAGTATGTCTTTGCCAGATTGTGATAGCGGTCGCCGGGCAGGCCCGGATAGCTCACCCACGCCACTTGCGGCTGCTTGGCGATCCATTCGGCGACGGCCTGGGTGTTGTCGCAGTGCTTGCGCATGCGCAGCGGCAACGTCTCGATGCCGGTGAGGATCAGAAACGCGTTGAACGGCGCCATCGCCGAGCCGATGTCGCGCAGCGCCAGCATGCGGGCGGCCATGGCGAAGCCGAAATTGCCGAACGTCTCGTGCATGACCACGCCGTGATATTCGGGGCGCGGCTCGGTCAGCATCGGATAGCGTTTTTCGCGCGACCAGTTGAAGGTGCCACCGTCGACGATGGCGCCGCCGATCGAGTTGCCGTGGCCGCCCAAAAATTTGGTCAGCGAGTGCACCACGATGTCGGCGCCGTGCTCGAACGGCCGGCACAGATACGGCGTGGCGAGCGTATTGTCGACGATATAGGGCACGCCGGCGCGGCGCGCGATCTGCGCCACCGCCGCCATGTCGGTGATGACGCCGCCCGGATTGGCGATCGACTCGGTGAAGATCGCCTTGGTCTTCGGCGAGATGGCGCGCTCGAACGAGGAAATGTCCTCGGGGTCGGCCCACACCACGTTCCAGTTGAAGTTCTTGAAGGCGTGATTGAACTGATTGATCGAGCCGCCGTAGAGCTTTTTCGACGCCACGAACTCGTCGCCGGGCTGCATCAGGCAGTGAAACACCAGCACCTGCGCGGCATGGCCGGAGGCGACCGCGAGTCCCGCGGTGCCGCCTTCGAGCGCGGCGACGCGTTCTTCCAGCACCGCGTTGGTCGGATTGCCGATGCGCGAATAGATGTTGCCGAAGGTTTGCAGGCCGAACAGCGACGCGGCGTGATCGACGCTTTCGAACACGTACGACGTGGTCTGATAGATCGGGGTCGCCCGCGCGCCGGTGGTGGGATCGGGCTGTGCGCCGGCGTGCACGGCTAGCGTCGAAAAGCCCGGAATGCGTTCGGTCATAGGCGTACCTTCTGAAGCCGCTCCTGATCGGGAAGGGGAAGCAGAAAGCGCCGGTTTATAGGAGCCGCTGCGTGCGTCAAGGTACGCGGGCATCGCGGCATTATAAGCCGCTTTGATCGTCATTCCGGATCGCCGCGAAAGGGCGAGTCCGGAATCCATAACCCCTGCGCTGGGATTATGGATTCCGGGCTCCTCGCGGAGCTTGTCATCGGGCCGGCCGGGGGTCCCATCGCGCAAGCGCGATGGGGTGCCCCTCTTCGGGCCGGACCCGTTGGCTCGGCCCCGGAATGACGAATGAGTCTCATAGCGCTGCCGTGCGTGGCACCGCGGCGTCGGAATATTTTTCTGTCAGCCGGAAATCAGGAAGCGATCAGCGCGCAGACGCGGTGCGCGGCGTGAAATGTTTTACCAGCTCGCGGCAGGCCGGCGAGATGCGGCCTAAGTTGGCGAACAGGCAGGCGCCGACGCGCTCGTGGTCCGGGATGAACTGGCCGCAGAGCGCAAAGGCGTCCTGCATGCAGGCTTGTCGGCCGTCCTGCTGGGCTTGCACCGCCATCGGCGGAAGGGCGAGAGCGGCGGCGGTCAAGGCAACGGCGATCTGGATCGCGGCGATGGTGCGCTCGGTGAAACGGTTCATGGCCCACTCATAACGCGGTTGTCCCGGCGTCCTCAGGACGCGCCGGTCCACCGCATTAGACGGGACAGATGTGAAGAAGGATCAACGAAGTTCTGCGCAATTTTAATCGCAATGCAGCCGTCATTCCGGGGCCAAGCCAACGGGGCCGGCCCGAAGAGGGGCACCCCATCGCGCTTGCGCGATGGGGACCCCCGGCCGGCCCGATGACAAGCTCCGCGACGAGCCCGGAATCCATAATCCCAGCGCACGGGGTTATGGATTCCGGACTTGCCGCTTCGCGGCGATCCGGAATGACGATAGGCGACCTTCCAAGCGTCGCTACCGCCCGCTGTCTTCGCGCTGGGCGCGATCGGCGGCGGCGGTGGCGCCGCCTTGGGCGGTGGAGCGGTTGAGGGTCATGCGTTGCACGCCGCCGATCGTCGCCTTCTTCGCGCTGATGGTGCGGGTGTTGACGCCGAGCCAGGCGATCTCGGAGGACAGCCGGCCGTATTCGATCTTCGGACAGCGGTTCATCACGACTTTCATGCCGTTTGATTCCGCGAGTGCCGCCGCTTCGTCGTTGCGGATGCCGAGCTGCATCCAAATCACCTGCGGCCGAGGTTTCAGCGTCAGCGCCTCCCGCACGATCGCCAGCGCGTATTCCGAAGCGCGGAAAATGTCGACCATGTCGACCGGCTCGGGGACGTCGGATAGGTGCGCGTAAAAGCGCTGGCCGAGCATGATGTCGCCGGCGTGGCCGGGATTGATCGGAATCATGCGGTAGCCGCGCTCGAGCAAATATTTGAACGCGAAATAGCTCGGCCGCACGTCTTTCTCCGAAGCGCCGACCATGGCGATGGTCTTCACCGTATTGAGAATGCCGCGGATGTAAGTGTCGGAATAGGAATTGTGGTCCATCGCCGGTGCCGAATATCTTGGGAAGTCGATGCGGCGGCCCGCTCAGCGGTCCTGCCATTTCGGCTGGCGCTTTTCGATAAACGCGCTGATGCCTTCCTCGGCGTCGCGCGCCAGCATGTTTTCGACCATCACCTCGGAGGCATACTTGTAGGCCTCGGCCAGCGGCATTTCGAGCTGGCGATAAAACGCCTCCTTGCCGATCTTGAGGACCAGCGCCGATTTCGCGGTGATTTTTCGAGCGAGCTTGGCCGCCGCCTCGCGCTCGCTGCCGGGTTCGACCACGTGATTGACAAGGCCGATGCGCGCGGCGTCTTCGGCGGCGATCAATTCGCCGGTCAGCAGCATCTCCATGGCGTGCTTGCGCGGCACGTTGCGCGACAGCGCCACCATCGGCGTCGAGCAGAACAGGCCGATATTGACCCCGGGCGTGGCGAATTTCGCCGCGCGCGAAGCGACCGCAAGATCGCAGCTCGCCACCAGCTGGCAACCGGCCGCAGTCGCGGTCGCCTGCACGGCGGCGATCACCGGTTGCGGCAGCATGACGATCTGCTGCATCACCGTGCTGCACATGGTCATGATGTGTTTGAAATAGGCGCGGCCGCGATCCGCGTCGGCGCGGCGCGCGTTCAATTCCTTCAGATCGTGGCCGGCGGAAAAGGCCGGGCCGTTGGCGGCCAAGATCACGGCGCGGACGTCGCGGGCATGGGCGATGGCGGTCAGTGCATCGCCCAGCGCTTCCAGCATCCCCTCGGACAAACTGTTGCGGGCCTGCGGTCGGTTGAGCGTCAACACGGCAACGCCGGAAATGTCCTCGCGCAGCAGGATCAACTCGGAGGCGGGGATTGCGGCTTTGGCGGCTTGCGTGCTCATGGATTCTCTCTCGGCCCTTCCCGACACGCTTTGGCTTTCGCGCGCGCCCATTGTATCCGAAATCGTCAAGTTAAGGGAGGCTAGCCGATGACAGGGCAGGGCGCAGAGGCGAACTCGGGTGCTGACATGAACGCTGACATGGCCGCTCCCAAGCTGACCCGCAAGGAGCTTGAGGCGCGGCTGACCGCGGAATTCCCCGAAATGTTCAATCCGGAAAGCGGCTACGCCATCGAAAAACTGTGGCACGGCGGCGCCGTCGTGCGCCGCCATTACCATCCGCGATCGCTGCGTCCCGGCGGCACGCTGTCGGGGCCGAGCATCATGGCGCTGGCCGATTTCACCATGTACCTGGCGGTGCTGTCCGCCATCGGCTGGGTGCCGCTCGCGGTGACCACGAACCTCAACATCAATTTTCTCCGCAAGCCGGCGCCGCGCGATCTTTTAGCCGAGGCGCGGCTGATCAAGCTCGGCAAACGCCTTGCCGTGGGCGATATCGGCATTCGCTCCGAGGGCGCCGGCGAGGACTTGGTGGCGCATGCCACCTCGACCTATTCGCTGCCTGCTCGCGATTGATGGTATTGTAATACCACTAAGGCAAGCTTTTGAGAAAATTGTTTGAATCTCAAGTGAATTGACGGAAGCTCAAGTTGCCATTACAAGCGCGGCACGCGGTGGCCCACGCGGCTGCCGCTTTCCAGATGGATCTCGAACATGAAAACCTTTTCGGCCAAGCCTGCCGAAGTCGACAAGAAGTGGGTGCTGATCGACGCCGATGGCTTGGTCGTCGGCCGGCTCGCTTCGCTTGTGGCGTTGCGGCTGCGCGGCAAGCACAAGCCAACCTTCACCCCGCACGTCGATTGCGGCGACAACGTCATCGTCGTCAACGCCGCCAAAGCGGTGCTGACCGGCCGCAAGGTCGAGCAGAAGGTCTATTACAAGCACACCGGCTATATCGGCGGCATCAAGGAGCGCACCGCGAAGTCGATCCTGGCCGGCCGCTTTCCGGAACGTGTGGTCGAAAAGGCGGTCGAGCGCATGCTGCCGCACGGCCCGCTCGGTCGCCGGCAACTGGCGAATTTGCGGGTCTATCCGCAAGCCGAGCATCCGCACGCCGCGCAGCAGCCGGAGAAAATCGACATCGCGGCGTTGAACCGCAAGAACAAGAGGACCGCGTGATGGCCGAGACCATCCAGACGCTGGAAGACCTATCCACGCTCAAGCCGGCGGCCGCGCCGGTGCCGCCCAAATACGTGCAAAAGCTCGACAAGCAGGGCCGCGCCTATGCGACGGGCAAGCGCAAGGACGCGGTGGCGCGGGTTTGGATCAAGATGGGCGCCGGCACCATCGTGGTGAACGAGCGGCCGGTGGAGACTTATTTCGCCCGTCCCGTGCTGCGCATGCTGATCCAGCAGCCGCTCGTCGCCGCCAACCGCCAGGGCCAATACGACATCGTCTGCACCGTTTCCGGCGGTGGCTTGTCCGGCCAGGCCGGCGCCGTGCGTCACGGCCTGTCGAAGGCGCTGATGCGCTTCGAGCCCGACCTGCGCCCGGTGCTCAAGCGCGGCGGCTTTTTGACCCGCGACCCGCGCGTGGTCGAGCGCAAGAAGTACGGCAAGGCCAAGGCGCGGCGAAGCTTCCAGTTCTCGAAGCGATAAGTCGTCGCATTTACCGCTCGTCCCCGCGAAAGCGGGAACCCAGCTGTCTCTTCATCCCTTCTGGATTCCCGCTTTCGCGGGAATGAGCGGATGAGAGCAGCCGTCAGAAAAACGCAAAGGCGCGGATTTCGATGCTTTCGCGCGGCCGCGCGTTCGGCGGCGTGGCCGGATCCTCGAACGCCGTATGCGCGGTCCAGCGCGCGCGCCCGTCGGTCATCGACTCGTAGGTCTTGAACACCAGCGCCTCCTCGCGCCGCATCTGCGGGAACCAATACCACTGGTGCGCCGGATTGTAGGTGATGGCGTAGGTCTGGCCGATACGCTCCGCGGCGCGGCGCTCCGAAATCACCAGGTTCTGTGGCGACAGGCTGCGCGCATCGGCGATCGCCAGCGGGAAGGTTTCGACCGGATAGCGGATCGGCCGCCATACCTGGATGATGGCGAAGCGGCGCTTGATGAGTTCGTCGGCTTCCGCCGGCAACAGGTCGCGCACGCGCTGCGGTCCCGACTTTTCGGTGTAGTCGTTGTGCACGCGCCGGACCACTTCGCGAATCTTTTTGCTCTCGCGGATGTCGTCGTCGGCGGTGCGCAGCGTGTGGTCGAACACGTGCACGCGCCGACAGCCGCTCTCGGCTTTGATCAGCGCCTCCATCTCCGGATAATAGACGCGCCTGATCTCATCCTCGTCGTAGAAATCGGCCATCCTGGTGTCGTGGCGGATGAAGCGAAAGCCGTCGCGCTCGAGCGCAAACTCGGCTGCGTGCGGACGGCCGTTGTGGATGACGACGCGGCGCGGATCGGGCGTGGCGCCGGAGCGTCCGTCGCGGCCGCCGGGGCTGGCGACAATGGTAAAGACCGGTGAGCCGTCGCTGATGATGTAATTGAGCGTCGCTTCGATCGTGTCGGCGGCGGCGTCGAGTTCGGCGGTCTGTGCCATCGTCCGGCTCCCTATCTGTTTGCCACAATCTAAGCGCTGCCGCCGCACAAGGGAAGAGAGCGCGGCAATTGATTAAAATCGCGCCGCGCGCCCGATTCATCACCGCCGATCTCGCCAACGCGTTGGTCCTGCTTGGCTACGGTATCACAGGAGTGCCGCAGGTGTTCGACGGCCGCGCTGTCCGTCCGCCGCGCTTTCGGCTTCATCTGCAAATTTTCAATAATGCCAATTTTCGCGATTTTTCACACAAACCCGCGCATCGGTTCGAAGGTTTGGCAAAGCCTGAAAAGCAAATGGTCGGCGCGCCATAAACATCGGTGCTAAGGCTCTTCATCCGAATGATCCGGCAAGGAGCGCCCGGCCATGCTACCGCGTATTGTCGAAGCGATGAGTTCGCTTGATATCGACACGCTGTTCGTCGTTGCGAGCTGCGTGACCGCGCTGCTCGGCGTCTTCCTGCTGTTCGCCTACCTGCAGGACCGCATCGCGGCGCTGGCGCTGTGGGGCGGGGCCTATCTGCTCGGCGGCTTTTCCGGCGCGCTCTGGCGGCTCGGCGAGCAGATCGCGCCGCCGCTGCCGGCCTCGACGCCGAACGTCATGCTGTTCGTCGCCGTCGGCATGATCTGGAGCGCGGCGCGGCTGTTTCACGGCCGCACCATCTCGTGGGGCGGCATGTTTCTCGGCGCCGGCCTCTGGGTCGCCGGCTGCAGCGTGCCGATGTTCGCGGAGTCCGCGGCGCTGCGCGTTCTCGCGAGTTCCTTGATCGTCGCCATCTATACGTTCCTGATCGCCGCCGAACTGTGGCGCGAGCGGCGCAAACCGCTGATCCGCCGCTGGCCGGCGGTGTTCGTGCCGATGCTGCACGGCGCCATCTTCCTGTTCCCGATGGCGCTGGCGAGCCTCTCGCTCGACGTCGGCGGCCGCGTCGGCAAGGGTTGGGTGGCGATGTTCGGCATCGAAGTCCTGCTCTATGTGGTCGGCGCCGCCTTCATCGTGCTGATGTTGTCCAAGGACCGCGCGGTGCGCGCCTACAAGGCCGCCGCCGCCACCGATTCGCTGACCGGACTGCTCAACCGGCGCGGCTTTTTCGAAGCCGCCCGCACCATGATGGCCGACAACCAGGCCGCGGCAATGGCGCCGGTCAGCGTGCTGGCGTTCGACCTCGATCGCTTCAAGGCGATCAACGACGATTTCGGCCACGCCAGCGGTGACGCCATGCTGGCGCTGTTTGCGGCCGTGGTGCGCAAGACGATGCGCGGCGGCGACATCATCGGCCGGCTCGGCGGCGAGGAATTCGTCGCGCTGGTGTCGGGCACGCTGGCCGAGGCGGCGATCGCGGCCGAACGCATGCGCAGCGCGTTTGCGGCGGCGACGGCCGGCTCCGAAGGCTGCGCCATTCCGGCGACGGTCAGCGTCGGCGTCGCTTGCGGCTCGCCGAATGCCTCGATCGACTCGCTGATCGCCCGCGCCGATGCCGCGCTCTATCGCGCCAAGGCCAACGGCCGCAATCGCGTCGAGCTTGCCGACGAGGCGGTCGCGGCCAAGGAACGCCCCGCGTCGGTGGTGGTGCCGCTGCGTCCGGGGCTGGCGCCGGCGCTGTCCGGCCATCCGGTGCCTGTCGTGCGGCGCCGCAGCGCGTAGCTTAAGCCTGCGCTCGTCATTGCGAGCGACCCGCCTACGCTCGCTGCCGTTCGTAGGATGGGTTGAGCCGTTGCGAAACCCATCATGCAGCCGCGCCGCCGCACGATGGGTTTCGCTCCGCTCAACCCATCCTACGCTCCTTTCGTTGTTTTTATTGTTGATGCACTGGAATGTGCTAGGATAGCAACGTAGGCGTGCAACATCATTAAAGGCGTATCGCACGTTCATTCGATGAGGCTGACACATGAGCGACATCGAGATCCGGCTGTTCCGCTGTTTCGTGGTGCTCGCCGAGGAGCAGCATGTCGCCAGCGCCGCCTTTCGTCTCGGCATCACGCCGCAGACGCTCAGGCGTCAGATCAAGAAACTCGAAAGCGGGCTGGGCGGCAAGCTGGTCGAGCGACAAGACGACAGCAACCTCGTCGTCACCGCGGCCGGCGAGCGCT
>JASHPU010000221.1 GCA_030037885.1 Xanthobacteraceae bacterium
TCGACAGTGCCGCGCAGCAGGTGCGAGCCGAGCCGGCCGCCGATGCGCGACAGCGCGACGCGGTGCAGCTGCGCATTGGCGCGCAACGCCCGCCCAAGCCCGGCCGCGGCATGATCGAGCCGCTGCCGCGGCAGCGCCAGCAGTTCGTCGGCATCGGGCAATGCCCGCGTCGCGGCGCGCAGTTCGGTCCGCCTGTCCTCCTGGCAGCGCCGCCACGAGGCGAGCGCGCGGCGCGCCAGCGAATCGACGTCGAGCGAAAGTTCGGCGCGCACCGGAACCGCCATCTCGGCGGCGGCGGTCGGCGTCGGCGCGCGCCGGTCGGCGGCAAAATCGATCAACGTCACGTCGGTCTCGTGGCCGACCGCGGCGATCAGCGGGATCATGCTGTCGGCGGCGGCACGCACCACGATCTCCTCGTTGAACGACCACAAATCCTCCAGCGAGCCGCCGCCGCGCGCCACGATGATGAGATCGGGCCGGCGCGGCAGCGGTGGCATTGCGACGTCCGGCAACACGTTGAAGCCCGCGATCGCCGCGGCGACTTCCGCCGCCGAGCCTTCGCCCTGCACCTTGACCGGCCAGACCAGGACCTGCCGCGGGAAGCGGTCGGCGAGCCGGTGCAGAATGTCGCGAATGACGGCGCCGGTCGGCGAGGTCACGACGCCGATCAGCGTCGGCAGAAACGGCAAGAGCTGCTTGCGCGCCTCGCTGAACAGGCCCTCGGCTTCGAGCTTCTTCTTGCGCTCCTCGAGAAGCGCCATCAGCGCGCCGAGCCCGGCCGGCTCCAGCGTGTCGACGATGATCTGATATTGCGAGCGGTTGGCGTAGGTGGTCAGCCGGCCGGTGACGACCACTTCGAGGCCTGCTTCGAGCTTGAGCTTGATGCGGCTCGCGGTCTTGCGCCAGACCACGCCGGCAATGCAGGCGTTTTCGTCCTTGAGGTCGAAATAGACATGGCCGTTGCTGTGATAGCTGACCTTGCCGAGCTCGCCGCGCACCCGCACGTAGCCGTAAGCGTCCTCGATCGTGCGCTTGAGCGCCGCCGACAATTCGGAGACGGTCAGTTCCGGCAGATTGAGGCGCGGCTCATTCACGATGACGCTTTCCGATGGAGCTCGGCGGCCAGTTGCAACGCTTCTTTTCTGCTCAGGCGAAACGAGGTGCTGCGGAAGAAACGGCCGGCTTTGGTCATGACCTGGACGACGATCGCGTTCTTGTCGCGAATGATGTCCACGGATTCACGCCACTTCAGGTTTTTGATTCTGATTGGCATGGCGCTGGTGTATCACATAGGCGCGCGGCCCTGCTACAGCAGCCCGGCCAAGGGCTTGCGGCTGAAGAAGATTCTGTCATGACCATGGCGCCATGAACTTTCTCCTGCTCGGCTCCGGCGGGCGCGAGCACGCGCTGGCCTGGAAGATGGCGGCGAGCCCGCTCGCCGACCGGCTGTTCTGCGCGCCCGGCAATGCCGGCATCGCGCGCGAGGCCGAGTGCGTCGCGCTCGATATCGCCGATCATGCGGCGGTGCTTGCGTTCTGCCACGCCCACACGATCGATCTCGTCGTGGTCGGACCGGAGACGCCGCTATGCGCCGGCATCGTCGATGATCTCGAAGCGGCCGGCGTCAAGGCTTTCGGTCCAAGCCGCGCCGCAGCGCGTCTCGAAGGCTCCAAGGGCTTCACCAAGGATTTGTGCCGCGCCAACGGCATCCCGACTGCCGCTTACCGGCGTTTTGATGCGGCCGCGCCGGCCAAGGCTTACATGCGCGATCAAGGCGCGCCGATCGTGATCAAGGCCGACGGCCTCGCCGCCGGCAAAGGCGTGATCGTGGCGCAAACCGTCGCCGAGGCCGAAGCGGCGATCGATACGATGTTCGCCGGCGGCCTGGGTGAAGCCGGCGCCGAGATCGTCATCGAAGAATTTCTCCAGGGCGAGGAAGCGTCGTTCTTCGCGCTATGCGACGGCGAGACCGCGCTCGAACTATCGACCGCGCAGGATCACAAGCGCGCCTGCGACGGCGATCAGGGGCCGAACACCGGCGGCATGGGCGCCTATTCGCCGGCGCCGAACGTCGACGCCGCAATGAGTGCGCGGGTGATGGCTGAGATCATCCAGCCGACATTGCGGGCAATGAAAGCGATGGGCGCGCCGTATAAGGGCGTGCTCTACGCCGGGTTGATGATCACCGACGCCGGACCGAAACTCATCGAATACAATGTCCGCTTCGGCGATCCGGAATGTCAGGTGCTGATGCCGCGGCTGATGTCCGATCTGGTCCCGGCGCTGCTGGCGAGCCGCGACGGTCAACTCAAATCGTTCGATCTGCGCTGGTATCCACAAGTCGCCCTCACCGTGGTGTTGGCCGCCAAGGGTTATCCCGGCAGCTACGCGAGGGGCTCGATCATCGAAGGGCTCGACGAGGCCGCGGCCATCGAGGGCGTGGAAATCTTTCACGCCGGGACCAAGGCCGAAGGCGGCAATATCCTCGCCAATGGCGGCCGCGTACTCAACGTCTGCGCGCTCGGCGACAGCGTGCGACAGGCGCAAGCGCGCGCCTACGAGGCAGTCGCCCGCATCCGCTGGCCCGACGGCTTTTGCCGCCACGACATCGGCTGGCGGGCAGCCGGGCGAGAAAAATAGTGAAGAAAATCAATTTCCTGGCGTTTCGTCTGGAATGAATATATATTCAGAGAAATAAATATATACCGGAGCGAGGATGGCCATTCTGATCAAGGATCGTGAAGCCGACCAGTTGATTCGCCGGCTCGCCGAGCGCACCGGTGAAAGCATCACCGATGCCGTCAAGGAGGCGGTCCGCGAGCGCCTCAAACGCGTTCCTTTGACCGAGGATGAAATCGCCGCTCGCAAACGCAAGCTGGCCAAGCTGGTCGCCAAAGCCAAAGCTCTTCCCACGCTTGACGATCGCACTGCAGATGAAATTATCGGCTACAACGAGCTTGGGCACTTCGACTAATGGTCATCGATACGTCGGCGATCATTGCGATTCTGTTGGATGAACCCGAGAACGATGCGTTCTCGAACCTGCTCAGCTCGGAAGCGCCGCTCGCAATGTCGGCGGTGACGCTCCATGAAGCCTCGATCGTGATGGCTGCCAAGAAAAGGCAAACAAGCGCCGCCCGATTGGTGGATGAACTCGTCCGTGATCTGGCGATTGAAGTCTGCGCTGTGACCGTCGAGGATGCGATAGCGGCGCGCGACGCATATTTCAAATATGGAAGGAATTACCACCGGGCTGGGCTGAACTTTGGCGATTGCTTCGCGTACGCGCTTGCCAAAAGTCGAAACGAGCCGCTCTTGTTCAAGGGCGACGACTTTTCGAAGACTGATGTCATCGCAGCGTCGCACCGCTAGCGGCCGGCGATCAAACATGGCCGAAAGTGATGCCGGATATCACCGAACTACGCTAAAATCTTGCCTTATGAGCGGGATCGACCGGCAAAGCGCTTTTTCCGGCACACGCGAAGTCGCCGAGCGGCTGCGCTTCGACGTCGGCCGGCTCGAAGCCTATTTGCACGACCATGTCGCGGGATTTTCCGGACCCGTCGTGGTCAACCAGTTCAAGGGCGGCCAGTCGAATCCGACTTACCTCATCGAAACGCCGCTGCGCCGTTACGTGCTGCGGCGCAAGCCGCCCGGCAAGCTCCTGCCCTCGGCGCATGCCGTCGATCGCGAATACCGGGTGATCAGCGCGTTGCACGCACAAACCTTTCCGGTGCCCGAGCCCATTCTGTATTGCGCCGACGAGGCCATCACGGGGACAGCGTTCTTTTTGATGGCGCATGTCGAGGG
>JASHPU010000222.1 GCA_030037885.1 Xanthobacteraceae bacterium
CAGCCAATTTATAAGATTGCTTAGGAAGACGACTCCGGTCGGACGAATGAAGTCGAGTTGCGCAAAATCAAAAATAAGTCTGCCGGGAAATTGAGCTTTGCAATGGGTAACCACGTCGCCTGCGACTTTCGACAGAGTCTGCCCATCAAATTGCGCCGGTAGCTTGATGACGGAGTCGGCCATAATTCACCGATATATGCGATTCTGGGTTAGCGTTGGCACTGGTTTTCACGCTGGCGCCGGAGCTTCGACCTCAGGCTACAGGAAATCCCGGGCTATGACCCTGAGACAGCGCTGCAACAGCCGGGATGCGGCGCCCCATATAGCGGGGCGACCGCGGCATTAGAAGGGCACGCCTTGTAGTTCGATCTACCTACGTTCGCCCCGCGGACCGGGTTCCTTACACGCTGGAGTCCCGCTTTCGCGGGAATGAGCGGTAGTCGCAGCTCAATCCTTCGCCGGCACGGTGCGCAGCCAGGCGATCACGGCGTCCAGATCCGCGTCGGTCATGTGGGTGTAGTAGGAATAGCCCATCGGCCCGCTGAGCTTGTTGCCGTCCTTATCGATGCCCTGCGTGATGGCGCGCTTGATCTCGGCGTCGGTCCAGGCGCCGATGCCCTTGGTCTTGCTCGAGGTGATGTTGCGCGACACCGAGACGCCCCACGGACCGGGGAATTGCTGGCCGCCAGCGCCCATCGCGTGCGCGAAATCCTCAACGCCGTCGACCATCGGGGTGTGGCATTCCATGCAGTGGCCGATGGTGGCGAGATAGAAGCCGCGCGCGACCTTATCGTTGAGGTCGCTTGCCTTGATCGGCTTCTCGGCGCCGGGGAAAATCTCGTGCTTCACCGGCAGTTTGTAGACCGGGTCGGGTACCTTGTTTCTGACCGGCTTGATGCCTTGCACGTAGGCGACGATGGCGTCGAGATCGCTCGGCAACAGGATGCCGTAGAAGCCGGTCGGCATCACCACGATCGGCGTGCCGTTCGGCCGCACGTTCGCCAGCAAGAGCCGCTTGATGTCGGCGGCGCTCCAGGTACCGATGCCGGTCTCCTTATCCGAGGTGATGTTCGGCGCGGTGACGTCGAACGGCGGCGCGTTGAAACGCAAGCCACCGGAAAAATCCTTGCCGGCGACCGCGGCGGGCGGGCCCTTCGGCGAGTGGCAATTGCCGCAGGTCATGATGGTGTTGACGAGATAGGAGCCGCGCTCGAGCGGCGTCTGCGCGCAGGCGGTGCCCGCGATCGTCCAAACAAGCGCCGTCAGCGCCACGATGCGTATCATCGATTCCCCCCGTTTGGCCGTTCGAACCTATGGGCAACGGATACGCGAGGTCAACAAATCAAAGGGGGCGACGATGAGGTATCGCCGCACCCGAGAAAACCGAAGTGGCAGAACTCTTTTCGAAGGTCACGCGGCGGCCGGCGCGGCGGGCTCGGTCCGCGCTTGCACGGGGCCGGAATCCCGGCCCTTGGCGCCGACGTCACGATCGACGAACTCGATCACCGCCACCGGCGCGGAATCGCCGTAGCGGAAGCCGGCCTTGAGCACGCGCGTATAGCCGCCACCGCGCGCCTTGTAGCGCGGGCCGATCACCTCGAACAGTTTCTTGACCATCGCAATATCGCGCATCTGCGCAATGGCCTGGCGGCGGGCATGCAGATCGCCGCGCTTGCCGAGCGTCACCAGCTTCTCGACGATCGGCCGCAAATCCTTGGCCTTGGGCAGCGTGGTCACGATCTGCTCGTGCTTGATCAGCGCGGCCGCGAGATTGGCCAGCATGGCGCGGCGATGATCCGAGCGCCGGTTGAATTTGCGGTGGGTCTTGGCGTGATGCACGTGTGTCCTCCGGACACAGGGATCAGGCAACAGGTGTCAGGGATCGGGTCCTGATCCCTGATGGCTGATTCCTGATGCCTGCTCAGTAATGATCCTCGAAGCGCTTGGCGAGATCCTCGATGTTCTCCGGCGGCCAGCCGGGAACTTCCATGCCGAGATGCAGGCCCATCTGCACCAGCACTTCCTTGATCTCGTTGAGCGACTTGCGGCCGAAGTTCGGCGTGCGCAGCATCTCGGCTTCGGTCTTCTGCACCAGATCGCCGATATAGACGATGTTGTCGTTCTTCAGGCAGTTGGCCGAACGCACCGACAGTTCGAGTTCGTCGACCTTCTTGAGGAATGCCGGATTGAAGGCGAGATCGGGGATCGCCTCGTGCGCGGTCTCGCGCTTGGGCTCCTCGAAATTGACGAAGACGTTGAGCTGGTCCTGCAGGATGCGCGCCGCATAGGCGAGCGAGTCCTCCGGCGTGAGCGCGCCGTTGGTCTCGATGGTCAGCGTCAGCTTGTCGTAGTCGAGGATCTGGCCTTCACGGGTGTTCTCGACCTTGTAGGAGACCTTGCGCACCGGCGAGTACAGGCTGTCGATCGGAATGAGCCCGATCGGCGCGTCTTCGGGACGGTTGCGCTCGGCCGGCACGTAGCCCTTGCCGGTGGCGACGGTGAACTCCATGCGGATCTCGGCGCCTTCGTCGAGCGTGCACAGCACGAGCTCGGGGTTGAGCACGACGACGTCGCCCACGGTCTGGATGTCGCCCGCGGTGACGGCGCCCGGCCCCTGCTTCTTCACCACCATGCGCTTGGGTCCGTCGCCCTGCATCCTGATGGCGATATCCTTGATGTTGAGCACGATGTCGGTGACGTCCTCGCGCACGCCGGCGATCGAGGAGAACTCGTGCAGCACGCCGTCGATATGGACGGACTGCACGGCGGCGCCCTGCAGCGACGACAACAGGATGCGCCGCAACGCGTTGCCGAGCGTCACGCCGAAGCCGCGCTCGAGCGGCTCGGCCACCACGGTGGCGACCCGCCGCGAGTCGGTGCCGGCGGCAACCTGCAGCTTGTTGGGTCTGATCAGTTCCTGCCAATTCTTCTGGATCGTCACGTTATCACCCATGCCTTTGCGCGGCGCGATCGGCTCGCGCGCCCCACTCCGCTCCGTGAGGCCAAGGTCTAGCGGCGGCAGATGTTCCATTTGTTCCATCGGCCGGACGTCCTAGACGCGCCGCCGCTTGCGGGGGCGGCAGCCGTTGTGCGGGATCGGAGTCACGTCGCGGATCGAGGTGATGGTGAAGCCGGCCGCCTGCAGGGAACGCAGCGCCGATTCCCGTCCCGAGCCGGGGCCCGCCACTTCGACTTCGAGCGTGCGCATGCCGTGCTCCTGCGCCTTCTTGGCGGCGTCCTCGGCGGCGACCTGCGCGGCGTAGGGCGTCGACTTGCGCGAGCCCTTGAAACCCATGGTCCCGGCCGACGACCAGGCAATGGCATTGCCCTGCACGTCGGTGATCGTGATCATGGTGTTGTTGAACGTCGCGCTCACGTGGGCGACGCCCGAGGCGATGTTCTTGCGTTCGCGTCGGCGGACGCGCGTAGCTTCCTTACCCATTCTGAACCCTTATCCTGGATCGACACCGGCCGCGCCGGCACCGTTTTCTTCAAAGGCCGTCCCCTGCTGCCCACTGGCGAACGGAACGACAGACTTTCCCCTATTTCTTCTTGCCGGCGATTGGCTTGGCGGGACCCTTGCGGGTGCGTGCGTTGGTATGAGTGCGCTGGCCGCGCACCGGCAGACCGCGGCGGTGCCGTAACCCGCGATAGCAGCCCAAATCCATCAGCCGCTTGATGTTCATGGCCACTTCGCGCCGCAGATCGCCCTCCACGACGTAATCGCGGTCGATCACCTCGCGGAGCTGGAATACTTCCTGGTCGGTCAGTTGCGACACCCGGCGCGACTCCGGAAGCGACACGCGCTCCACGATTTCCTTGGCCCTCGTCGGGCCGATGCCATAGATGTACTGTAGCGCGATCACCACGCGCTTATTGGTCGGCAGGTTGACGCCCGAGATGCGAGCCACGTCAGTTACTCCCTGCGGCAGCCGGCCCTATCGCCGCGGCCATCGTCGGGCGTGGCGGCAAACCGCTGTCGTTTCCTTGCTTTGTCACCTGAGAAGGCCACAAACGTAAAAGGCGACGCCTGCCCGCCTTTGCGGCCCGGCGTCGCTCATCAATCTCCAGCTGGATATTCGCCGCTTATTAATGGATTCCTCTCGCTTTCGTCAACCTCGGCTAGCGATTTCGTGTAGCAGACCTGTTAATGGCGGCGGGCGTTGCCGCCCTTTGGCTTGCCGCCCTTTGGCTTGCGGCCCTTTGGCTTGCCGACCGAGCGGCGCGCCGCCACCGCCGCCGCCTTGCGCGGCCTTGGCCGGCTCGCGGCAGCGGCCTTCTTGGATTTTTTTCCTACGGCAACGCTCCGCTTGGGCGTCGTCGGTCTGCGGGGCGGCGCTTTGGCCTTTGCCCCGGCGGATTTTTTGGCCGCCGCGATGTTCGGGGGCTTAGGGGAGACGGCCGGGGCCGCGTTCTTGGCCGCTTTGGCGGCGGCGACATCGTGGAGCGCCCGCGCGATGGCGGCGGTGACCTGCGGAATGGGCGCCATGCCGTCGACGGTCTGCAACTCGCCTTGCAGCTGGTAATAGGTGATCAGCGGCGCGGTCTGCTCGCGATAGGCCAGAAGCCGCCGGTGCAGCACCTGCGGGTCGTCGTCGTCGCGCAACGTCCCGCCGCGGGCGCGGGTCTGCGCGATTCGGCTCTCGATGCGCTTGGCGAGTGCGTCCTCGTCCACCTGGAGCGCAATGACCGCATCGAGCGCCAGGCCATGCCGGGCCAGCATGCGATCGAGCGCCACGGCTTGCGGAACGGTGCGCGGAAAGCCGTCGAGGACGAAGCCGTTGCGGGCGTCCGGCTCTTTGATGCGATCTTCGACGATGCCGACCACGATATCGTCGGGACACAGCGCGCCACGCGCCATGATCTCGGCCACTTGGCGGCCGATCGGCGTGCCGGCGGCGACTGCGGCGCGCAGCACGTCCCCGGTCGAGAGCTGGATGATTCCGTATTTGGCGACGAGATGCTGGGCCTGCGTTCCTTTGCCAGCCCCCGGCGGGCCCAGCAGGATCAATCTCATCTACGGCGCCCTCTCAGCTTCGACCGCTTGATCAAACCCTCGTATTGGTGGGCCAGCAGATAACCTTGCACCTGCGCCACCGTATCCATGGTCACGCTCACCACGATCAATAGCGAGGTGCCGCCGAAGTAGAACGGCACCGCCGCGTACGAGATCAGCATCTCCGGAAACAGGCAGACGATCGCCAGATAGGCGGCGCCCACCACGGTGATGCGGGAGAGCACATAATCGATGTATTCGGCCGTGCGTTCGCCCGGCCTGATGCCGGGAATGAAGCCGCCATGCTTCTTCAAGTTATCGGCGGTCTCGGTCGGGTTGAAGATGATCGCCGTATAGAAGAAAGAGAAGAAGATGATTAATGCCACATAGAGGATCAGAAACAGCGGCCTGCCGTGCGACAGTTGCGTGGTGATCGTGGTGAGCCAGCTCGACGCAGCGCCGCCCTGCCCGCCGCTGAAGCTCGCCAGCGTGGTCGGCAACAACAGCAGCGACGACGCGAAGATCGGCGGAATGACGCCCGACGTATTGAGCTTGAGCGGCAGGTGCGAGGACTGGCCTTCGAACATGCGGTTGCCGACCTGGCGCTTGGGGTACTGGATCAACAGCCGGCGCTGGGCGCGCTCCATGAACACGATGAAGGTGATGACCACCACCACCATGACGATGACGATCAGGATCAGTCCGGTCGAGAGCGCGCCCTGCCGGCCCAATTCCAGCGTGCTGGCGATCGCCGTGGGCAATTGCGCGACGATGCCCGACATGATGATCAGCGAGGTGCCGTTGCCGATGCCGCGCTGGGTGATCTGCTCGCCGAGCCACATCAGGAACATGGTGCCGCCGGTGAGCGTGATCACCGTGGAGATGCGGAAGAAAAAGCCGGGATCGGCCACCACCGATCCGGTGCCGGCGCCTTCCAGGCCGATGGCGATGCCGTAGGCCTGCAGCGCCGACAGCACCACGGTCAGGTAGCGCGTGTATTGATTGATCATCTTGCGGCCGGCCTCACCCTCTTTCTTCAACTGCTCGAGGGTCGGCGACACCGTCGTCATCAGCTGGATGATGATCGACGCCGAGATGTAGGGCATGATGGTCAGCGCAAAGATCGCCATGCGGTGGATGCCGCCGCCGGCGAACATATTGAATACGCCCAGAAGGCCGCCGGCCTGCTGGTTGAAGATCTTGTCCCAGGCGTTGGGATCGATCCCAGGCAGCGGAATGTAGGTGCCGAGCCGGTAGACCAGGAGCGCGCCGAGGGTGAACCAGATGCGCTTCTTCAGTTCGTCGGCCTTGGCCAGCGCGCCGAAATTAAGATTGGCCGCAAGTTGTTCCGCTGCAGAAACCATCCGCCGCTCCGCGCCTCTCAGGCCCCCATCGCCGGCTCGCGCCGGCGGTCCAGTCTTCCGAACAACACGTCTTCCGAACAGTTAGAAGCGGTGGCCGCCCGGCACAAGGCCGGCTGACGGGTCACGATGCCGCCTCGACGCCCGCCTCTGGCCGCGGCGCCAGAATTTCGACGCTGCCGCCGGCCTTTTCGACCGCTTCCATGGCCGATTTCGACGCACCGAACACCGAGAGCGCGATCTTCGCCTTGATTTCACCGCCGCCGAGGAGCCGGACGCCGTCCTTGGCGCGCCGGAGCACGCCGGCGTTCACCAGCGCCGCGGCGTCGATCCTGGTCGCGGCATCGAGCTTGCCGGCGTCGATCGCCGCCTGGATACGGCCGAGATTCACCTCGTTGAGCTTGCGGGCGAACATGGCGTTCTTAAAACCGCGCTTGGGCAGGCGGCGATGCAGCGGCATCTGCCCGCCTTCAAACCCCTTGATACGCACGCCCGAGCGCGCGGTCTGGCCCTTGCCGCCGCGGCCGCCGGTCTTGCCGGTGCCGGAGCCGATGCCGCGGCCGATGCGCTTGCGCGCCTTGCGCGCGCCGGGCGGGCCGGCGAGTTCATGAAGCTTCATCGTCAGTTCTCCACCACCTCGACCAGATGCGCGACCTTGCCGATCATGCCGCGGGTCTGCGGGCTATCGGGCAATTCGGCGACCCGACCGATCTTGTTGAGCTTCAGGCCCACCAGCGTCTCGCGCTGGCGGTGATGGCGTCGCTGCGGGCTGCCGATCTGCCGCACCCTGATGGTCTTCTTGCCGGCGGCGCCTGCCGACGCTTTCGCGCTGTTCATTGCCTGCTCCCCAAAAATTCTCAGTCGGCCGCGGCCTGCTCGGCCTCGACGTCGCGGCGGCGCGCTTGCAGCGCCGAAACCTTGATGTTGCGCCGCGCTGCAACCGAACGCGGCGAGTCCTGGCGCTTGAGCGCATCGAAGGTGGCGCGCACGACGTTGTAGGGGTTCGATGTGCCGATCGATTTGGCCACCACGTCGGCCACGCCGAGCGTTTCGAACACGGCACGCATCGGACCGCCGGCAATGATGCCGGTGCCGGGCGGCGCCGCGCGCAGATACACGCGGCCGGCGCCGTGGCGGCCGGCGACGTCGTGATGCAGCGTGCGGCCCTCGCGCAGCGGCACCCGGGTGAGCGCGCGCTTGGCCGCATCGGTCGCCTTGCGGATCGCTTCGGGCACCTCGCGCGCCTTGCCGTGGCCGAAGCCGACCCGGCCCTTCTGATCGCCGACGACGACCAGCGCCGCAAAGCCGAAGCGCCGGCCGCCCTTCACGACCTTGGCGACGCGGTTGATGTGGACGAGCTTGTCGACGAACTCGCTGTCGCGCTCTTCGTCTCGATCGCGCCGCCGTTCGCGTGGTTCACGGGCCATGGTGTGTCCTTCGTCCTCAGAAATTCAGTCCGCCCTCGCGGGCGGCGTCGGCCAGAGCCTTGATTCGGCCGTGATAGAGATAGCCGCCGCGGTCGAACACGACGTCCTTGATGCCTTTTTCCTTCGCCCGCTGGGCGATCAGCTTGCCCACCGTCTTGGCCGCTTCGATGCCGGCGCCGGTCTTCAACTGGCCGCGGGTGTCTTTTTCGATCGAGGAAGCGGACGCCAAGGTGGCGCCGGCATCGTCATCGATCACCTGCGCGTAGATGTGCTTGGAGGAGCGGAACACCGAAAGCCGCTTGCGGCCGTGCGCAGCGCGTTGGAGCGCCGCCCGCACCCGGCCGCGCCGCCGCTGCATCCTGTCATTGAGCTTGCTCATCGGCGGCTCCGTTACTTCTTCTTGCCTTCCTTGCGGAAGATGCGCTCGGCGGCGTACTTGATGCCCTTGCCCTTGTAGGGCTCCGGCGGCCGGTAATCGCGGATTTCGGCGGCGACCTGACCGACCTTCTGGCGGTCGCTGCCGCTGATCACGATCTCGACCGGCCGCGGCGTGGCGATGGTGATGCCCTCGGGGATTGGATAGACGATGTCGTGGCTGTAGCCGAGCGCGAGCTGCAGGGTCCTGCCCTGCACCGCGGCGCGGTAGCCGACGCCGTTGATCTCGAGCCGCTCTTCAAAGCCCTTGGTCACGCCGGCGATCAGGTTGGCAATCAGCGTGCGCGAAGTGCCCCATTGCGAGCGCGCACGCTTGGTTTCGCTGCGCGGCTCGACCTGGATGCGGCCGCCTTCGAGCTTCACCGCCACGTCGTCGTGTACCACGACCGAGAGCGCGCCCTTCGGTCCCTTGATGTTGACGGTCTGGCCTTCGACCGCCGCGGTAATGCCCGAGGGCACCATTATGGGTTTATTGCCGATACGCGACATCAGAACACCGTGCAGAGAATTTCGCCGCCGACATTGGCGTCGCGGGCGTCGTGGTCGGCCATCACGCCCTTGGGCGTCGAGACGATGGCGACGCCGAGCCCATTGTTGATGCGCGGCAGATTGCGCACCGAGGTATAGACGCGGCGCCCCGGCTTGGAGATGCGCTCGATCTCGCGGATCACCGGCTCGCCGTCGAAGTATTTCAGCTCGATCTCGATCTCGGAACGGTCCTCGCGCTCGACCACGGCATAGCCGCGAATGTAACCCTCGGACTTGAGCACTTCGAGCACGCGCTCGCGCAATTTCGAGTTCGGGCTCGATACTTTGCTCTTGTTGCGCATTTGCGCGTTGCGGATACGCGTCAACAGATCGCCGAGCGGATCATTGATGGGCATCGTGCGATCCTCCTTACCAGCTCGACTTCACCAGGCCCGGAATCAGCCCCTTGGAGCCGAGTTCGCGGAGCGCGATGCGCGACAACTTGTGCTTGCGATAAAAGCCGCGCGGCCGGCCGGTTATCTCGCAACGGTTGCGGATGCGGGTGGCGGACGAGTTGCGCGGCAGCTTGGCGAGCTTCAAGGTCGCCGCGAACCGCTCCTCGATCGGCTTGGTCTTGTCGCGCGCGATCGCCCGCAGCCGCGCCCGGCGGCCGGAAAATTTCTTGGTCAGCCGGCGCCGCCTGTTGTTCTTCTCGATAGCACTCTTCTTCGCCATCTGGCTCTCCTCAAGTCCCGCGTCTGAGACCCGCGTCTGTCGCTCGTCTCACTGCCGGAACGGAAAATTGAACGCCGTCAACAGCGCGCGCGCCTCGTCGTCATTGCGCGCCGTGGTGCACACCGTGATGTCCATGCCCCAAATGTCAGCGGCCTTGTCGTAGTCGATCTCGGGGAACACGATGTGCTCCTTGATGCCGAGCGTGTAGTTGCCGCGGCCGTCGAAACTCTTCGGCGACAGCCCGCGAAAATCGCGCACCCGCGGCAGCGCGATGTTGATCAGCCGGTCGACAAACTCGTACATCCGCGCCTTGCGCAGCGTCACCTTGCAGCCGATCGGCTGACCGGCGCGCACCTTGTAGGTGGCGATCGATTTTCTGGCCTTGGTGATCACCGCTTTCTGGCCGGCGATCAGCGCCAGGTCGGCGGCGGCGGATTCCACCTTCTTGCGGTCGGCGACGGCTTCGCCGATGCCCATGTTGATCACGACCTTGTCCAACAGCGGCGTCTGCATGCGGTTCTTGTAGCCGAACTGCTCGGCGAGCCGGGCGCGGATGGCCTGGTCGAACTGCACCTTCAGCCGCGCCGGCACGCGCTGCTCGGGCGCAGCCGCCGGCTTGTCGGCCTTGCCGTCGCCTGCCTTGTCGGCCTTTTCCACCGCCTTGGCGGCTGCCGCGGCCTTGTCGACCTTCTCGGCCTTTTGCGCCCTGGCGGGTTTTTCCGCCTTGTCGGGCTTTTTCTCGGCGCGCTGCGGCTTGCCGGCTTTTTTTGCCTTTTTGTCGTCGGTATCAGCCATCGATCTCGACTCCCGAGCGCTTGGCGAAGCGCACTTTCTTGCGCTCGTCGCCGCTGCCGACGAACTTGAAGCCGACCCGCGTCGGCTTGCCGTCCTTCGGATCGGCGAGCGCGATATTGGACAGATGGACCGGCGCCTCCTTGGCGATGATGCCGCCTTCCTGCGTCGTGGTCTGGCGCTGGTGGCGCTTGACCATGTTGACGCCGCGAACGAGCGCACGGCCTTCGGCGCGACGCATCTCGATGACCTCGCCGGCGCGGCCCTTGTCGCGGCCGGCAATGACGACGACCCGGTCGCCCTTTTTGATTCTCGCCGCCATCACAGCACCTCGGGCGCAAGCGAAATGATCTTCATGTGGTTCTTGGCGCGCAGTTCGCGCGGCACCGGCCCGAAAATGCGGGTACCGACCGGCTCCATCTGCGGGTTGATCAGCACCGCGGCGTTGCGGTCGAAGCGGATGATCGAGCCGTCCGGCCGCTTGATGTCCTTGGAGATGCGCACGATCACCGCCTTCATCACGTCGCCCTTCTTGACGCGGCCGCGCGGGATCGCCTCCTTGACCGAGACCACGATCACGTCGCCGACGGTGGCGTATTTGCGCTTGGAGCCGCCCAGCACCTTGATGCACATGACGCGGCGCGCGCCGGAATTATCCGCCACGTCGAGATTGGTTTGCATCTGGATCATGGGCTACCCACTCGTTGTCCCGCGGCGCGCCGCCTTAGGACGCCTTCTTCTTCTCGCCGCGCACCACGGCCCAGCGTTTGAGCTTGGAGATCGGGCGGTGCTCCTCGATCCACACGATGTCGCCGACCTTGAACTCGTTGTTCTCGTCGTGCGCGTAATATTTCTTCGAACGGCGCACCGTCTTCTTGAACAAGGGATGGGTGAAGCGGCGCTCGACCCGCACCACCAATGTCTTGCTCTGCTTGTCGCCGACGACGACGCCGTGCAGGGTCCGCTTTGGCATCCGCTATCCTCTCGAGTGTCCGCTCAACCTTTGGCGCCGGCGCGCTTCTGCTGCGCGATGGTCTTGAGCCGAGCGATATCGCGCCGCACTTCGCGCACGCGCGTCGTATTCTCCAATTGCCCGGTGGCGCGCTGAAAACGCAGGTTGAACTGCTCCTTCTTCAGCTTGAGCACCTCGTCGTCGATCTGATCGATCGTCATCGTGCGAATGTCGACAGCTTTCATGACGCGCCTACCCGCTGATCCGCTCGACGAACCGCGTCTTGACCGGCAGCTTGGCGGCGGCGAGCGCCAGCGCCTGCTTGGCGACCAGCGCAGTGACGCCGTCGACTTCGAACAGGATGCGTCCCGGCTTGACCCTCGCCACCCAGTATTCCGGCGCGCCCTTGCCCGAGCCCATGCGCACTTCGAGCGGTTTTTTGGACACCGGCACGTCCGGGAAGACGCGGATCCAGACGCGGCCGGAGCGCTTCATGTGCCGGGTGAGCGCCCGGCGCGCCGCCTCGATCTGGCGCGCCGTGACCCGGTCGGGCTCGATCGCCTTGAGCCCGAACTGGCCGAACGCCAAGTCGACCGCGCTCGACGCGATGCCCTTGATCCGGCCCTTGTGCGCCTTGCGGAATTTGGTTCGCATCGGTTGCAGCATGGCGAAAAACCTCTGTTGGCCCGTTCTCGCTCACGCCGCTTCGCGCCGCGGCCGGCCGGCTTCGCCCTCGGCCATGCGCTTGTCCTGCGCCATCGGGTCGTGCTCCATGATCTCGCCCTTGAAGATCCAGACCTTCACGCCGCAGGTGCCGTAGGTGGTGAACGCGGTGGCGAAGCCGTAATCGAGGTCGGCGCGCAAGGTGTGCAGCGGCACGCGGCCCTCGCGATACCACTCCATGCGCGCAATCTCGGCGCCGCCGAGCCGGCCCGAGCAATTGATGCGGATGCCGCCGGCGCCGAGCCGCATCGCCGATTGCACCGCGCGCTTCATGGCGCGGCGGAAGGCGACGCGCCGCTCCAGTTGCTGCGCAATCGATTCGGCGACGAGCTGGGCGTCGAGCTCGGGCTTGCGGATCTCGACGATGTTGATGACGACATCGCTGTCGGTCAGCGCCGCGACCTTGCGGCGCAATTTCTCGATGTCGGCGCCCTTCTTGCCGAT
>JASHPU010000223.1 GCA_030037885.1 Xanthobacteraceae bacterium
ATCTTCGGCATTCCCTCCTATGCGTTGTTCGGTCAGCTTCTGATCGGCCTGATCAACGGCTCGTTCTACGCGTTGTTGAGCCTCGGCCTCGCCGTCATCTTCGGCATGCTCAACGTCATCAATTTCGCCCATGGCGCGCAGTACATGATGGGCGCCTTCGCCGCCTATCTGATGCTGCAATATCTCGGCCTCGATTACTGGGTCGCGTTGGTCGTCGCGCCATTCCTGATCGCAGCGACCGGCATCCTGATCGAACGGCTGTTCCTGCGGCACATTCGCAAGCTCGATCATCTCTACGGCCTCATTCTCACGTTCGGCCTGGCGCTCATCATCGAGGGCCTGTTCCACAATCAGTTCGGCTCCTCCGGCAAGCCTTACCAGATACCGGCACTGCTGCAGGGCGGTCGCAATCTCGGTTTCATGTTCCTGCCGAACTACCGCGCCTGGGTGATCGTGTTCTCGCTCGTCGTCTGCTTCGCCACCTGGTTTGCCATCGAGCGCACGCGGCTCGGCTCGTATTTGCGCGCCGCGACCGAAAACCCGGCGCTGGTTCGCGCCTTCGGCATCAACGTGCCGCGCATGGTGACGTTGACCTACGGCTTCGGCGTCGGGCTTGCGGCGCTGGCCGGCGTGATGGCGGCGCCGATCTACAACGTCTCGCCGCAAATGGGCTCCGACTTGATCATCGTGGTGTTTGCGGTCGTGGTGATCGGCGGCATGGGCTCGATTCTCGGCGCGATCCTCACCGGATTCGCCCTTGGCGTGATCGAGGGTTTGACCAAGGTGTTCTTTCCCGAAGCATCCAGCACGGTGATTTTCGTCATCATGGCGATCGTGTTGTTGATCAGGCCGGCCGGCCTGTTCGGCCGGACCGCGTGATGACGGCGCTCGCCGATCCGCCGATCGTAGAGGCGCGCCGCGACCGCGAGCGCAGCCTCTTGGTCGCCTTTGCGGTGCTGGTGGCGCTGCTCGCCGTCGGCCCGTTCGTGGTCTATCCGGTGTTTCTGATGCAGGCGCTGTGTTTTGCCCTGTTCGCCTGCGCCTTCAACCTGCTGATCGGCTATGTCGGCCTGCTCTCGTTCGGCCACGCGCTGTTCTTCGGCTGGGCGAGCTATCTGTGCGCGCACGCCGCCAAAAGCTGGGGCTTGCCGCCGGAGGCCGCGGTGCTGTTCGGCACCTTGAGCGGCGCGGTGCTCGGCCTCATCGCCGGCAGCATCGCCATCCGCCGCCAGGGTATCTATTTCGCCATGATCACGCTGGCGCTGGCGCAGATGATGTATTTCGTCGCGGTACGCGCACCGTTCACCGGCGGCGAGGACGGCATCCAGGACGTGCCGCGCGGCCATCTGTTCGGCGTGTTCGATCTGTCGCACGAAATGACCATGTACGCCTTCATCCTCGTCATGGTGCTCGCCGGCTTTCTGTTCATCTACCGCATCATCAACTCGCCGTTCGGCGAGGTGCTCAAGGCGATCCGCGAAAACGAGCCGCGTGCTATTTCCCTCGGCTATAACACCGACCGCTATAAGCTGTGCGCCTTTGTGCTCTCGGCGACGCTGGCGGGCCTTGCCGGCGCGCTCAAGGCGCTGGTTTTTCAATTGGCGTCGCTGACCGACGTTTATTGGACCATGTCGGGCGAAGTCGTGCTGATGACGCTGGTCGGCGGGCTCGGCACCGTTTTCGGCCCGGTCGTCGGCGCGTTCCTGATCGTCGCCATGGAAAATTACCTGGCGCAGTTCGGCCAATGGGTGCTGGTCATCCAGGGTGTCATCTTCGTCGCCTGCGTGCTGGTCTTCCGCCGCGGCATCGTCGGCGAATTGGCCAATGCGCTGGGTGTGAAGTTGTGAGGGATCAGGAATCAGGAATCAGGGATCAGGAATCAGGAAACAAACCTCCCGGCTTTTGATACTTGATTCCTGATCCCTGATCCCTGATCCCTGAAAAGGAGCGCCCCATGAGTGCGGAAGCGCGGTTGAAAGAGTTGGGTCTGGTGCTGCCGAAGCTGCCGAAGCCGGTCGCCAATTATTTGCCGTATCGGCTCGTCGGCAATGTCTTGTATCTGGCCGGGCAGGGGCCGCGCGACGAGAACGGCAACAGCCTCACCGGCAAGCTCGGCGCCGGCATCAGCGTCGAGGAGGGCTATCGGCGCGCCCGCTTCGTCGGGCTCGGCCTGCTCGCTGCCATGCGCGATGCGCTCGGCTCGCTCGACCGCGTCGACTACGTCGTCAAGCTGCTCGGCATGGTCAACGCGACGCCCGACTTCAACGACTCGCCGAAGGTGATCAACGGCTGCTCGGATCTGTTCGTCGAAGTGTTCGGCGACGCCGGCCGGCACGCCCGCTCCGCCGTCGGCAACGTCATGCTGCCGAATCAGATTTCGGTCGAAATCGAAGGCATCGTCGCCGTCAAGCCGTAGCGGCGGTGCGCCGGCCGGCGAATCAACTGCGCCATTTTTGTTGTTTTACCGCACTTATCCACATGGCGGGTGTCAAACTGATAAGGACAGCGCCGCCATGCGTATTTTCATTGCTCGAATCAAAAAGGGTCTGAAAAATGCTGAAATTGCGGCTCAAAGGGCTTTTTCGGCTCCTTTCATGTCGGCACGGCAACAAAGTCCGTACGACACTATCGCGCGCAAATGGCTCGCCTTGGCGGAGCGTCGCAGGGCGCATCTGATCGAGCTTCGCGACAGCGGCCGCTGGAAGCGCTATTACGGGAAAGGCGATCTTGCCGACGAATTGTTGGTGCTCGAACGCGCCTGCCGGCGGCTTGCCGAGGTCGCCGGACCAGAGCCGGAGCCCGAAGCCGCGGCGGCCTGATCGCTCAGATCGGCTCCGACGCGCCTTGACTCGGCCGCTGCGCTGAGGCCCTTTCCAGGTCATTGGCCGGACGGCCGGCAAGCACGCGTAGGCAGCCATGCGCATGATGCGTTATCCACAGGTTTGCACCGCCTGATCGCAGCTTGTATCACGGCCCGGCCACGCAACCCTGCCGTCCCCTTCAAAAAAGCCACGTGAGTAATCTTGAGCCATGACGAGCGCCCTGTTCTCGCCCATCCATCTTGCCGATCTCGAACTTGCCAACCGCATCGTTGTCTCGCCGATGTGCCAATACAGCGCCGCCGACGGCGTCGCCACCGACTGGCACGTGACGCATCTCGGCATGCTGGCCAATTCCGGCGCCGGCCTGCTGGTGATCGAGGCGACGCACGTCGAGCGCCGTGGCCGCATCACCCATGGCTGTCTCGGGCTTTATTCGGATGAATGCGAGGCGGCGCTCCATCGCGTGATCGCGCATTGCCGCCGCATCGGCACGGCGAAGCTCGCCATCCAGCTCGCCCATGCCGGCCGCAAGGCGTCGTCGCAGCGGCCCTGGGAAGGCGCCAAGCCGCTGTCCGCAAGCGAGGATCCGTGGCCGACCATCGCGCCCTCTGCGGTGCCGTTCGGCCCCGGCTGGCACACGCCGAGCGCGATGACCGAAGACGACATGGCGCGCGTCACGACGTCGTTCACCGACGCAGCCAAGCGGGCGCTGCGCATCGGTTTCGACGCCATCGAGCTGCACTTCGCCCACGGTTATCTGCTGCACAGTTTCGTCTCGCCGCTGTCGAACAAGCGCAATGACGAATTCGGCGGCTCGTTCGAGGGCCGCATGCGTTTTCCGCTTCAGGTGGTGCGCGCGGTGCGCGCCGCGGTGCCGCGCGGCGTCCCGCTCGGCGCCCGCATCACCGGCACCGACTGGGTCGACGGCGGACTGACCGGCGACGACGCGGTGGCGATGGGCAAGGCGCTCAAGGCGGCCGGGCTCGATTATGTCGACATCTCATCGGGCAACATCACGCCCGACAGCCGCTGGTCGAACGAGCCGGGCTTCAACGTGCCGTTTGCCGAGCGCGTGCGCCGCGAGAGCGGCCTGCCGGTGCGCGCCGTCGGCATGATCGTCGCCGCCAAGCAGGCCGAGGGGATCGTCGCGGAGGGCAAAGCCGACATGGTGGCGCTGGCGCGCGCCTTCCTCGATGATCCGCATTGGGCCTGGCACGCCGCGCAGACGCTCGGCGCCGAGGTGCCGCGGCCGCCGCAATATGCGCGCACCGCTCCAAAATTATGGCCGGGCGCTGAACTGCGCGGCTGAACGTGCGCCGCGCATGGCGCGGTCAAAGCGATGAGTCATCCGGTTCTGGTCGAAGTTTTGCGCGGGGCGCGCGTCGAAAGCCGGCACCGCGGCGCGGTGGCCATTGTCGATGCCGACGGCGCAACGGTGCACGCCGTCGGTGACGTGGCAATGCCGGTCTTCCCGCGCTCCGCCATCAAGGCGCTGCAGGCGCTGCCGCTTGTTGAATCCGGCGCGGCGGATCGTTTCGGCTTGGCCGACGAGGAGCTGGCGCTGGCCTGCGCGTCGCACAGCGGCGAAGAGGGGCACGTCGCCGGTGTCGCGCACATGCTCGGCAAAGCGGGTCTTGATGCATCGGCACTGGCCTGCGGCGCGCATTGGCCGATCAATCAGGCGGCGGCGTTCGCGCTGGCGAAGACCGGCGCACCGTCGGCGCTGCACAACAATTGCTCCGGAAAACACGCCGGATTTTTGTGCCTCGCCTGCGCGATGGGCGCGGACCACGACGGCTATTGGCGACCCGACCATCCGGTGCAAAACACCGTGCGCGTCCTGCTCGAAGATCTAACCGGCACGGCGCTCGGCCCGGAGCAATGCGCGGTCGACGGCTGCTCGGTGCCGACCTGGGCGATCCCGTTGCGCGCTCTGGCCCATGCCTTCGCCAAATTCGGCACCGGACATGGACTGCCGCGCGGACGGGCCGACGCAGCAGGGCGGCTCCGCGCCGCTTGCGCGGCAAAGCCGTGGCACGTCGCCGGTACCGGCCGCTTCTGCACGGACATCATGACGCTTCTCGGCAAGCGGGTTTTTGTCAAAACCGGCGCCGAAGGCATGTTTTGCGGCGCGTTGCCCGAGCAAGGTCTCGGCATCGCGATCAAATGCGACGATGGCGCCGGCCGCGCCGCCGAGGTCGTGATGGCGTCGATCGTCGCGCGCTTCCTGCCGCTTGATGATGCCGAGCGTGCGGCGCTGGCCCGCTTCATGCGGCCGACCTTGCGCAATTGGAACGGGTTCGAAGTCGGCGCGCTGCGGGTCACCGAAGCGGTGTAGCCCGGCTGAGCGTAGCGAAAGCCGGGGAACGACGGCGCACCGCGTTCGGCAAATATTTCAGCGTACCCGGTTGCCGGAAATCGACAGCTGGGCATAACGCGCGGCGCCGTCGGTCGCGAGGTCGCCGGTCACCGGCTTCTGCCATTCCATGCCGACGATGGCGCCGCGGCGCGCGCCGCTGATCAGGTTATCGGCGATCACGCTCGCGCCGGCGCCCGGCGCCACCGAGACGGTGATGCCGTAGTCGCCGCCGCGCACGATATTGGCGCTGATGGCGACATCGCGCAGATACGCTCCCCAACCGGCGGCGATGCCGGCATGCGTGGCGTTCTCCACCACGTTGCCGCTGACCACGGTATCGGCCTCAACGCCGATGCCGATGCCGAAAGCATCGTTCGGATCGGTACCCGCGGGACGGCGGGCGACGAGATTGCGGACGAGATTGCCCTGCACCACGGCGAGCCGGCCGCCGCGGTTGAAATTCGTCACCGCGATGCCGAGCGCGGCGCCGTCGACGATATTGTTGGCGATCACCGCGCCTTCGAAGCCGTATTCGGCGTAAAGCGCCACTTCGCCCAGCGCCGTGCAGGTGTTGCCGACGATCTGCAGGTTCGAGGCCGTGTTGCCGCGCACCGCCGAAAAGGCGGCATTGGCGATGCGGTTGCCGCGCACGATCACGTTGTCGGCGCGGAAAATGTTGACCGCATTGCCATACTGGCCCGAGCCGCCAGCCTTGTTGGCAACATTTTCGATGCGGTTGTCGATCACCAGCGTGCCGTCGTCGCCGGGCGCGCTGCGCCAGACCAGGATGCCGTTGTTGCCGGCGCCGCGCACATGATTGCCGGAAATCTTCAGGGCCTGAGCATCCAGCGAGAAGATCGCCGCATCGGCGGCGCTGATGATGTTGCCGGCGATTTCGCCCGACGCGGCTTCGAGCGCGATGCCGTTGCCGCCGCAATTGACGATCGCGCAATCGACGATGCGAAGCGATTGGACCTGCGCAAGATGGATCAAGCCGCTCTGCTGCGGCAGCGGCATGTCGGCGCCATCCAAGATAAGGCCGCTGAGGCGGATGTATTCGCCGCCGCTTGCCGAGACGAGGCTTGCGCCTGCCGAGAGCGTGATGTGGGTCGCTCCGGCAGCGCCGGCGACCGTCGCGTGGGACGGCAGTTTCAGTTCGCCGGTGCGGTAGCGGCCGGGGCCGAGCTGCAGCACGGCGCGCGCCGCAGCGGCGGCGTCGATCGCGCGCTGGAGCGCCTTTGTTTGGTCTACCGCGGCATTGGGCCGAAGCCCGAGCGCGGCGCCGTCGATCGCGCCGCGCGGCGCGACGTCGCGAACGGTCAACGCATCGCCTTGCGGCAGTGCTCCGGTCTGTTGCGCACGGCGCGCCAGAGCGGGTGACGCTGCGGTTGCCGCGCCGGCCGCGCCGGCGAAGGCGGCGAACAAGCGGCGGCGATCGACATTCATGGCGGAAATCCTGCTCGAAAGACGTGCGTTCGAAAGATATGCGTTCGGAAGAAATGGCGCATCAAGCGCCATGCCACGAGCCTGTCCCGCTCCGATACAAGTGCCGAATTCGTCGGTAGCGTTAACGCCTTGCTGCAGCGGCGAGCGCAATGAGCAGGTTTTCGCCGGCGCCGATAATGTGTTGAAGCGACAGCGACCGACGCTTAAGCCGGCGGCGCGGCCGAGCCGTCACCGCCACGAGTGGAATATGCACGAACAGAACCAAGGGGCGGCTGCCGGCCACGGCGCCCAACGCACGCCAGTACGCGTAATTGCACAGATAAGTCCCGGCGTCGCGCGACACGCGCACCCGCGCCGCGCGGCTGCGCGCCGCAGCGGCAAGGCGGGCAAACGGGGCAAGGCCGCGGCGCACCGCCGGCGCGCCGCATTCGATCGTGCCGTGCTGCGGCCGGTATTTGCCGGCATCGGGCAATAGCGGGGAGGTCGCGTTGCGCGCCCGCGTCTCGATGCGCAGCTCTCGGGCCCGCCCGGCAAGGCCAAACATCAAGACGACGTCCGGCCGTTGCGCGAACAGCCCGGGCAGCTCGCGGTCGATGCAGGCATACTCGGTGGCGAACACGTGCGCATCGCGCACCAGTCCTGCCAAGGCCGGCCGCCGCCGCCGCGCGAGCGCTTTGGCGACGAGCGCGCTCGGATTGAACGGCGCTCGCGGAAACGGCCCGAAGCCGGTGATGAGCACGCGCATTTTCTTGTTCAGCATTCCAGCATGGCGGCGAGCCGTTCGGCCGCTTCGGCCGCCGCCAGGCGGCCAGCGGCGACGTCGGCCTCGATGCGCGGCAGCTCGGCCTTGAGCGTGCGGTCGGAGCGTAGCGGCGCGAACAGCCGCTCCTCGAGCATGGCCCACATCCATTTGACCTGCTGTTCGCCGCGGCGCGCTACGAGCTCGCCGGAGCGCGTCAGCCGCTCACGGTGGTCGAGGATTTTTGTCCATAGCGCCTCGATGCCGGCGCCTTTGAGCGCCGAGCATGTGACGACAGGCGGCGACCAGTTCGGCGACGGATGCGACAGAATGTGCAGCGCCGCCTCGTACGCGGCGGCGGCCGCCTTGGCGCGCGCCGCGTTGTCGCCGTCCGCCTTGTTGACCGCGATCATGTCGGCGAGCTCGACTATGCCCTTTTTGAGCGCCTGCAATTCGTCGCCGGCGCCCGGCAGCACCAGCACCAGGAAGAAATCGGTCATGTCGGCGACCGCAAGCTCGGACTGACCGACGCCGACGGTCTCGACCAAAACCACGTCGTAACCGGCGGCTTCGCAGAGCAGCATCGTCTCGCGCGTCTTGGCCGCGACGCCGCCGAGCGTCCCCGACGCCGGCGAAGGCCGGATGAAGGCGTTGGCGTCGTTGGCCAGATGCGCCATACGCGTCTTGTCGGCGAGGATCGAGCCGCCGGTGCGGCGCGACGACGGATCGACGGCCAGCACTGCCACCTTGCGGCCGCCGCGGGTGAGCAGCGCGCCGAGCCCGTCGATCAAGGTCGATTTGCCGACGCCCGGCGCTCCGGTAATGCCGACACGCACCGCCTTGCCGGTCGCCGCCAGCAACGCTTGCGTCAGGGCCGCGGCGGCGCGGCGGTGATCGGCGCGTTTGCTTTCGACGAGCGTGATCGCGCGCGACAGCATCGTACGGTCGCCGGCGCGGATCGCCCGCGCCAGATGCGCGACGTCGGGCGAAGAGGAAAGTGCGGCCATATCGTGTCATCGGTCGGGGTAAAGCGTCCGTCAAGCATATTGCCAAAAAGCTCGGGCATCGGCCCGAATTTACTCGCCGAATGACCGCGATATCGTCGAACTAGAGCCGCATCGGCCGGCTGTCATCGGCTCCTTCGTCGCGACGCGTGAAGAGGCGTCGTAGGTGCTTTCCTCAACCACGGAGACGACGATGAACTGGGACCGCATTCAACTCGATTGGATGATCTTCAAGGACAAGGTCCGGGACAACTGGATCAAGCTGACGGACGAGGACGTCACCCGCATCGGCGGCCGCCGCGACGAGCTGATCGGCCGGCTGCAGGCGCGCTACGGCTTTGCCAAAGCCGAAGCCGCGCGCGAGGTCGAAGCGTGGATGCGGTCGCTCAAACGCGCCGCCTGATGAAGGTGACCGGCCGCGGCGAGGCGCCGAGGCCGCTCCTGTCGAAATCAGTTCGGCAGTTTCTTTGGCTGCCCTTTTTTCCTTCTTCGGTTGGTAAGATCGGCGCGCTGCCGCCGCTTGGCCATGCGAAAAGTTCCTGTCTTGCAACGCCGGGTAAATTGCGACAGTATCTACCGCGAATTTGCTCGGTGCGCGGGACGGGGGCGCCATCGTGGCAGTTTTATCGAGTGCCGAGATTCTTTGTGCTGAAGCACAGGCCATCCATGGTCATGGCCCCGATCCAAAGGATGCCGCGCTCTTTGTCAAGCTGAACGAGCTTGAATCGACTGCACTTTGCTTATCTGGCGGAGGCATTCGTAGCGCTGCTTTTGCGCTTGGCGTGATACAAGCTTTTGCTGCCCGCCCGCGGTCTACTGCCACGGACCCTCTCTCAACAACGGAGACGAGCGCGGCCAAATCGCTGCTTGCGCAGTTTCGTTATTTGTCGACGGTATCCGGCGGCGGTTATATCGGCAGCTGGCTTTCGGCGTGGCGGACCGAACAACCGTTCAGCCAAATCTGGCAGCGTCTGGTTGCCCGCCCGGAGGGCCCGAATAATGAACCGAGCCAGCTGTCGTGGCTTCGCTCTTATAGCAATTATCTCACGCCCAAAGTGGGGATTACCTCGGCCGACACGTGGGCCGCGGTCAATTTGGCATTGCGCAATCTACTGCTCAATTGGCTGGTCTTGATCTCGCCTCTCTGTGCCGGGGTGCTCCTCCTGAAGTTGTTCGGGTTGCTGTCGATCTGGATCGCGGCGTGGGGCACCGCTCCGGGTTGGGAGCCGGGTTCTGCGGCTGGAGACGCAATCGTTTACGTCAAGATGGTCCTGGAATTGTTGTGCGGCATAGCAGGGGTCGTCTGCTTAGTGCGGGCGTTGGCGCTGATGACGCGCGACCGGCCAAGCCGGCGGTCGGTCACGGATCGAGGAATTGACGAAGCGCGATATCTTCGGGGACCTATGGCGTGGTCGGCGTTGTCCGCCATTTTGTTGGTGCAATGGCTGGCTTCCGACCTGGCCGGAAATTTGTTACTTCAGTGCAAGGGTGATCCTCATCGATTCCTGCCGTTTATTTGGCTCTGTACGGAACACGGCCTCGCCGAGGCCCCCGGATCAACCCTTAACATCGCTCGATATCCGCTGATCGCTTATGAGGTCGTTGGTGCGGCAATTGGCGCGCTGCTTTATTGGATGAGCTGGAAAATCGGGAATCCACAACGACCCAGCGCCAGCGATCGACGAAAGTGGACGGCATCCGGTGCAGTCTACGGAACTCTGGTGGCGCTGGGGCTATATGTCTACCTGATCATTCCCGACCAAGGCGTTGCCAATTTACCGGTTTACTACTTGCACCTTGTGTTTCTTATTCCTTGGGTTCTGCTCTCGGAGGTTTTGTCCCAGACGGTCTTTGTCGGTCTGGCCAGCCACGAACCCGAGTCGGAGCCCGATCGCGAGTGGTTCGGCCGCGCGGCGGGGTGGCTGGTGTCTGCCGCAGTCATTTGGCTGATATTGCTGTTTTTGGTGTGCTTTGGCGCTATCGCAACTACCCTGGCTGGGAAGGATCTCATTCCCAAGATCGCCTCGGTGGCACCGGCGATCACCGTGATATCCGGCTTAGTGACCGCGTTATTTGGAACGAGCCGGCTCCTTCCGGTCCAAGGTGGGGCCAACGGCACGGTGTCCTATCTGATCGCGTTGATATTGCCGATTGTGGCGCTTCTCTTTGTCGCCACCCTCGTAATTTTCATTTCGTCGGGTTTCGACTCTCTGTTGTTCGGCGGGCGAATGATTAATGTGCCGCCCGATAAATTGAGTACATTCCCGTGGGCCGAGCGATTCCTTCTGCTTATTGGCGCTTTCGCCGTGGCCGCCGCGTTCGCTGGACTGGCTTCGAACTACGTGAACATAAATCGGTTCTCGCTGCACGCGATCTATCGCAACAGATTGGTCCGCGCTTTTCTGGGCGCTTCGAGGAAGCGGGCCCAGGACCGGTTCACCGGTTTCGATGAGGGCGATAACCGTCGAATGACCGAGTTGTGGACGCCGCCTGAAAAAGACAACTGGCGGCCATTCCACGTCATCAACATCGCACTCAACGTCGTTTCGTCGGCTCATCTGTCCTGGCAGGAGCGCAAAGCGGAGCCGTTTACTGTCAGCGCTCTGCACAGCGGCGGCGATTACACCGGCTATCGCGACAGCGGCGTCTATGGCGATCCAAAGGGAATATCGCTCGGCACTGCAATGGCCATCTCAGGAGCGGCCGCGAGTCCAAACATGGGTTACCACTCCTCGCCCGCTATTACGTTCCTCATGACCATGTTCAACGTACGGCTCGGTTGGTGGCTCGGGAATCCGGGGCCTGCCGGAGATGCGACCTTCAGTCATGAGGGTCCGTGGTTCGCGATTCAGCCGTTGGTCGAGGAGGCTCTAGGTCGGACCACGGACAACCGGCCCTATGTCTACCTCTCCGACGGCGGCCATTTCGAAAATCTTGGGCTCTACGAGATGGTGCGCAGGCGGTGTCGATATATCGTGGTCAGCGACGCCGGCTGTGATCCGGATTTTGTGTTTGAAGACCTGGCCAACGCCGTACGCAAAATTGCGATCGATCTCGGCGTGACCGTCCGCTTTCGGAATTTGGAAAATCTCAAACCACGACCCAAGGACGGCACCGATATCGGCCCGGGTCACCCTTATCATGCGATAGCCGAGATCGACTACCAGGCTGCGGACGGTGCTAAAAACAACGGGATCGTCCTCTACATAAAGGCAGGATATCACGGCGTCGAAAGCGCGGGGCTGCGTGGTTATGCCCTGGCGAATCCTGACTTTCCACATCAGCCGACAGCCGACCAGTGGTTCACGGAATCGCAGTTCGAAAGCTATCGAGCGCTCGGCTTTGAGACAACCGACGGCATTTTGCAGCAGGCGATCTCCACTTTGCCACCGACCACCGCGCCGACGCTCGCCAATGTCTTTGTCGCCTTGTTGACAGGCGGCGGGGCGGGAATGCTACAGCCGCTTACCGCTCCGGCAGTGGAATGAATTCGGTGGTGTCGCCGGGCACGAGCGGGAAGCGGCCGGCCTGCCAATCGGCCTTGGCGGCCTCGATGCGGTCCTGGCGCGAGGACACGAAATTCCACCAGATGTGGCGCGGCCCATCCATGGCAGCGCCGCCGACGGCGATGACATGTGCATCGCTGGTGGCGCGCACCGCGATGCGGTCGCCGGGCCGCAGCACCAACAGCTTTTCCGGGCCGAAGGCGACGCCGCCGACGTCGATCTCGCCCGTGATCACGTAAAGCGCGCGCTCTTCGTGCGATGGGTCCAGTGGCAGCGTGGTGCCGGCTTTGAGCCGGGCTTCGACGAACAGCGTGTCCCACAAGGTCGCGACCGGCGAGCGCAGGCCATGGCACGCGCCGGCAACGACGCGCAGGGTCAGGCCGTTGTCGCGCAGCTCCGGAATGTCTTTCGCCGCCGTGTGGGCGAAAGCCGCCGCCGTCTCTTCGTCCTTTGCCGCAAGAGCGACCCACAATTGCAGCCCGTGCAGCGGCTCGCCGCCGCCGCGGCGCGCCGCGGCGGTGCGCTCCGAGTGCACAATGCCGCTTCCGGCGGTCATCCAGTTCACCGCGCCGGGACGGATCGGCATCGCGGTGCCGAGGCTGTCGCGGTGCACGATCTCGCCGTCGAACAGATAGGTGACGGTGGCGAGCCCGATATGCGGATGCGGCCGCACGTCGACGCCGTTGCCGGCGCTGAACACCGCCGGGCCGAAATGATCGAAGAAGATGAACGGCCCGACCATGCGGCTTTGCGCCGATGGCAGCGCCCGATGCACCTGGAATTCGCCGAGATCGACCGAACGCGGCACGATCACGTCCGCGACGGCGGCGCACGACTGAGCATCGCCGGGGACCGGATCTTTGGCTGGAAAGAAACTCATGACAGACCCCAATTCGTCTCCGGGGGGCGAGCCTACCACCTCCGGCTTGCGCCGTCCCGCGGTCGTTCGGCCCGCGTCAACCCGCCTTCGCCACCGCCTCGGCGATGAACCGCGGCAGCGCGAAGGCGGCGACGTGCATCTCGGGCGACCAGTAGCGGGTCGCAAAACCGCCGGCGCTGCGGTAACGCGCCGCGATCGTCTTCACTGGCGTGCGGCGCAGGTTCTTATTGTCGCTGGCCCAGCCCATCGCCATGTGGCCGCCCACATAGGTCGGGATCGCCGCGACGTAGCAGGCGCCGTCGGCGAACAGCGCGCGAAATTTGCCGACGCTGGACGTAAGCTCGGACGGCTGGAAGATCGGCACGCCGTTCTGCGTGACCAGCACGCCGCCCTGGTTCAGGCAGCGCTTGCAGCCGGCATAGAACTTGGCGCTGAACAGCACCTTGCCGGGCCCCTGCGGATCGGTGGAATCGACGATGATGACGTCGAAGCGCCGGTCGGTGCGGGCGACGTATTTCATGCCGTCGTCGATCACGCTCTCGAAGCGTTCGTCGGCGAACACCGGCTTGGTGAATTCGGGAAAATGCTCCTTGGAGAATTCGATCACCGCGGGATCGATCTCCACCTGGGTGAGGTGCCGCACCGTCTTGTGCTTGAGCACCTCCTCGGCGATGCCGCAGTCGCCGCCGCCGACGATCAGGACGTCGCGCGCCTTGCCGTGGGCGAACAGCGGCACGTGCGACATCATCTCCTGGTAGATGAACTCGTCCTTCTTGGTGATCTGGGTTGCGCCGTCGAGCATCAGCATCTTGCCGAAGAACGGGTGCTCGAACAGCACCAGGTGCTGGTGCTCGGTCTGCACCTCGTAGAGCACCTTCTTGACCTTGAAGGTCATGCGGAAGCCGAGACGGTCGAACAGCGTCTCCGCAATCCAGCGCTCTTCCGCCATGACACCCTCCCGTTTCTCCCATAGACAAGCGGCCGGGACTGGTCCCGGCCGCTTGTTTCGTCAATTCTCGATGCCGCGGCCGGTCAGGCCTGTTTGCCGCGCAACAACTCGTCGACGACCACCTCTTTGGCCGAGAACGCCTCGCGCAGCACCGGAATGCAGGCGTCCGGATCGGCCGAGCCGCACATGAACACGTCGAGCGCCGCGTAGCCGGCCTCCGGCCAAGTGTGGATCGAGATGTGGCTCTCCGCCAGCACCGCGACGCCCGAGACGCCGCTCGGCTGGAAGTGGTGCAGGTGGATATGCAAGAGCGTGGCACGGGCCGCGGCGACGCAGCGGCGCAAAGTCGCCTCGATGTGGTCGATGTCGTCAAGCCGCTCGGCGCCGCACAGATCGACGATCAGATGCACGCCGGCGCAACGCACGCCGTTGCGGACCGCGAAATGGTCGCTGGGCTGTTCTGCAGGCGCCGCCGGCAGCGGTGCCGCAACTTTCAGCTTGGCCTTCCTATCTTCCTTTCGGGCGGTGCTTGGAATCCCCAAGCCCTTCACCGATCGCAAGAGGGCGCGTTGGCTCATGCCGTCCTCCCCAACCAGAGATGAGAACCTGAGGTGCCGGCAAGCCGGCACCGCGGAAAGCAAAGCCGCCACGATCTGGTCCACGTGGACTGATCAACAGCGGCAAGGTCCCCACATAAATGCTGAGTGCGGGGAGTCAAGCAGATTCTGCACAAAAACAATTAAAGCTTGCTGTCGTTCCACATTTTTTGGTGACCGCAGATCGCGGCGCATCGGCGCGCGGACGAGCGCTTGACGGCGTGACGCTTGCTCTGCGGCGGCTCGCCGCTAAGCTCTCGGCCAGGCGAAGGTCAAATAGAAAAGCGAGGAGAGGGATGAGCGCGACGTCAGGAGCGACGACCGCGGCACGTCAGAAGTCCGCACAGCATCGGCTTTTCCGCGCCTGCGCCTGCTGCCGGCCGGCGGCGCTGCCGCGGCAGCCGGCACGGCGCAAGTTTCTCGCCGGCGGCCTCGCTGCGCTCGGCCTCGGCGGCTCGGCCGCCGCGTTGGCGAAGCCGGCGCGCGCCCAGACGGCGGCGCCGGCGGCACGGATCGACGTGCATCACCACTACGTTCCGAAGGTCCAAGCTGACGCTGTGGTCAAGCGCGGCGGCCGGGTGCCGGCCTGGACGGTGCAAGCCTCGTTCGCCGACATGGCCCAAGCCGGTGTGACCAAAGCCGTGCTGTCGCTGGTGCCGCCCGGCGTCTGGTTCGGCGACGTCGCCGCGGATCGCGCGCTGGCGCGCGCCTGCAACGAGGCCGGCGCGCAATTGCGCGGCGACAATCCCGGCCGCTTCGGCCTGTTCGCCGCTATTCCGCTGCCGGACGCCGACGGCAGCCTGCGCGAGATCGAATATGCGCTCGACGTGCTCAAGGCCGACGGCATCGGCCTGTTCACCAGCTACGGCGACAAATATCTCGGCGACGCGGCCTTCGTGCCGGTATTCGAGGAGCTCAGCCGCCGCCACGCCGTGGTCTACACGCACCCGCTCAATCCGGCCTGCTGCAGCCATCTCGCCGATGGCGTCGGGCCGAGTTCGATCGAGTTCGCCACCGACACCACGCGCACCATCGCCGACCTCATCTTCGGCAAGGCCGGCACCGCGTTCCGCTGCCCGGACGTCAGATTCATCTGGTCGCACAGCGGCGGCACCCTGCCGTTCCTGATCGGCCGTTTCATCCGCGAGCAGCTGGTCAGGAAGGATCCGCGCATGCCGGATGGCGTCGAGCCGGTCGTGCGCAAGTACTTTTACGAGATCGCGCAGGGCAACGAGCCGGGCCAGTTCGCGGCCCTGCTCGCGCTCGTGCCGGTTTCGCAGATCATGTTCGGCTCGGATTTTCCGTTCCGCGACGCCAAGGCGGCCGCCGACGGGCTTGACGCCTACCGGTTCAACGTCGCCGAACGCGCCGCGATCAACTCCGAAAATGCGCTGCGGCTGTTGCCGCGTCTCGCCGGCTGAAGGCTCGCTTCGGCCACAATGCCCGTGCCGCTTCACATTTTGGCCACCGCTTGCATTCATCATTCGGTTCGGACATTCCGGCTGGTAAGGCGTTCACGGCAAGGCACGGCTCCGCGGCTGCCCGGCGCGCGGAGGCGAGGGAAGGGAGAACCGATATGAAGCGATCCTTTGCTGCGGGCTTGGTTGGGGCGAGTTTGGTTGCACTGACGGCGTTGGTGCCGGAGCAGGCCGCGGCGCAGTATCCGCCGCCACCGCCGGATCCGGCGGCTCCGGTGGGCGGCGCCATCGTCGGCGGCGTGCTTGGCGGCATCGTCGGCGGAGCGTTAGGCGGTGGTCGCGGCGCTGCTGCCGGCGCTATCCTCGGCGGCACCACGGGCGCCGTCATAGCTGCCGAAGCGCAGGCGCGGCCCAACGGCTATTATTGGTGGCGCGGCGCCTGCTACTACCGTTATCCGAACGGTGCCTGGTCGCAGCCGCTCTATCCGAGCTACTGCGGCTACTGAGATCGCGCGGGCGCGGTCGCTCGAAGGCGACGCGATCAACCGTTGACGGCGACCGCCGGCGCGACCATCGGCTCCGCCGGCTTTTTCACGCGTGTACGGAAGAAGCCGAGCACGCGCCGCGCGGTCTCGTCCTGCAGCCGGTTGAAGCTCGCCAGCGCCAGCTCGAGGTCGTTGGCCGACAAGCCACGGTCGGCGGCGCGAAGCAGCAGAATGGCCTTGGTCGTGGTCGAGGACAGGCCCGCGACCTTGGCGAGGATCAGCACGATCTCGGCGCCCGGATCGAGCAGGGCCCGCTCCACCACGTCGATCGGCGTGTCGCATAGCAGCGACAGCGCGATCGCGGTCTCTTCGAATTTGCGGTCGCGGGCGTATTGGTAGATTTCTGCCTCGCCGATGCGGCGGATGCGGTTCTGCCGCTCCACATCGGCCTGCGCGGCGGCAAAATCCGGCGAGGCATTGCGGATTTCGCTGCGGATGCCGCCCGCGACCTCGGCCACCACGCCCTCGACCGCGGCGCCGGCCTGCGGGTTTTCTGCGGCGAGCCGCGCCCGCACCGCGTTCGAAGCCTTCTCCAACAGCATCAGAAAGTGCGGCCGCGGAATGTCGCCGCGGCGGCCGACTTCGGTCGCCAGCGCGTCGTCGCCGGTCGAACGCTTGACCAGCATGCGGAAGCCGGCGTCGGAAAACCGGGCGCCGGCGTTCTTGACCACCGAATGCACCACGTCGCGGTCGCCGCGTTCGACCAGCACGTCGGTCACCGCCTCGCTCAGCGATTTGCGCTGAGCGATGGCCGCCAAATGCTGCTGGCTCTTGCTCGCGGCATTGGCGAGGAGTTCGCGCTCGCCGAGGCGTTCCGATTGGCTGAGCACCGGGTAGGCGACGTCGATATCGTCGTCGAACGCCAGCATGGTGATGACGCTGGCCGGAGCGCTGGCGATCGGCGCCAGCCGATGCGCCAGCCGGGCACGCGCCTTGGCCTCGATGGTTTGGACGAGCCGCACCATCACGTCGTCGAATAGTCCGATCTGTGTCTCGGAATAACGCGGCGCACCGCCGACGAACAGGTCGGTGACGCGGGTGAGCATTTCGATGCGGCGCGTATTGCTGCCGCCGCTGAGCGCGGCCTCGAGTTCGTCGAGCAGAGGCAGGGTACGCATTCGCCTTCCGGATGCCGCACGCCATTGAACTTGCAAAGACAATGCCGCCGGAACGGTGAACAAACCCTTGCCTGCGGCGCCGCTTCGGCGCGCTTAAGGCCGTTAACGGATGGTGACGAAGCACCTGATCAGCGCCGGCTGAACGCGCCCATCCGGGCATAGACTTCGGCCGGCACGCCGTAATCGCGCAGCACCGGCCGCGGATCGCGCAGCCCGCAGGCTTCACGCTGCACCATGAAAAACCACAGCGCGTCGCTCGCATCCTGGACCAGTCGTGCGCGGGTATCGCGGCCGCCGCTGATGGTGTCATAATCGGACAGCGCGGCGAGCGCGGCTTCCAGCGCCCGACCGAGTCGGCCAAGCGCGCTGGCCCGTTCCTGGGCGATCTCGTAATCGAGCGCGGCGACCGGCGCGGTGCGCGAGGGCCCGCCGGGCAGGCGCCGGCTCAGGCTTATGCTCAGGCCCATGCTCCGGCTCATGGCGAACGCTCCCATATGACCAGCGTGACCCCGGCCGCCGCATCGAGCGCGCGGCGCGGCCCAGGCTTCAATCCATGCCGCGCCAGCACGTCCTCGGGCGTCGCATCCGGGCCGGCGCCGGCGAAAACCGGGCGGCCACCGGGGATCTTGGCGTGCGCGGCGCGCGACAGATGAAAGGTATCGTAAACCGGCAGAAACATGCTGAACACTTCAGTGCCGCCGATCGGCGCGATGGCGCCGGCGGGCGCGCCGAGCGCGGCGATCGCCTGCTCGATCGTGGCGCCGGCCGGATTCCACAACAGCGAATGGGGATGCGCCGGGTCTGGCGCAATCGCGGCGATCTGCCGCGTCACTACGAGACGTTTGCGGCGCGCGGCGCGCGGGCCGCCTTCGTGCGAATGCCGGCCATGCACCACCACGGCGACGCGGTCGAGCGCGTCCTGAAAGACTTTCTGGTCGGCATCATTTTGGATTGAGGGCGGCATAACGCCATTGACGTCGGCGATCATGCCGTCGCTCGAAACGATGACATAGCCTTCGACGCGGCGCGGCCCGATCATGGCGCGACGATAGCGGGCCCAAGCGGCCAAGTCATTTGCGCATGGCCGGCGCCCGCCGTAATGTCGCGCCGCGCATGCGGGAGCGCGGCGAGCCAGCCTGACATGAACATGACCGCCGACGCGCAAACCAGGGCCTTGGAATTCGTCCACCACGCGAGCCTGTTTACGCTGATCGCCACCATCGCGCTGCTCGCCTGGGTCGCTTCCGGGGTTGATTTCTCGAGCGATGCCTTGCGCTTTGGCGCAATGGCTTGCCTGACGCTGTCGGTCGTGTTCGGCGCCGGCACTTTGGCGCTGGTCCCACTCGTTGAGGAGGCGCGCCGGCCCGGCCAATCGAACTTCGACGTGGCGCCGGTTTTTTTCTTGTTCGGCAAACGCAGTGCGCGGCTCAAAACGGCGATGCTGCCGCAATACGCCTTGCTGCTCGCCGGCGTCATTCTTTACGTCGTCGGCATGGTCGACTGAGCTGCTGTCGTGGGCTCAATTGCTCGCGCTTGATCTCGGCAATGCGGGCCATTCGGCAGTCCTCTCTTTCAGCGTAATTCCGCGGCACCGTCGCCGCGTACCGCGGCGACGTAGCGCGCGACCGAGCGCCTGACGATGTCGTTACCGCCATGCGGAATGGTGCGATTGAACCAGGCGCCGTGGATCGCGTCGAAGGCGTAAGGCTCCAGCATCGCGCCGATGCGCTCGACCGCCGGCGCCGACAGCGGGATCAGGTTCGGATAGCTGCGCATGAAGGTGACGAACTTGCGGTCGGGGATCACCTGCACGATGTCGCCGCAGAGCAGCGCGCCGCGGCCGTCCGCGCCGTTCGCCCAATGCAGCACGGCGCCGCCGGCAAAATGACCGCCGCAGCGGATCAGCGTGACGCCGCGTATGAGCGAGCGCGTATCGCCGTCCCAGAATTTGATCGCCGGATCGCGGCGCATCACCCATTCGCGGTCGCCGGCATGCAGATGGATCGGCGCGTCGAAGGCATGCGCCCATTCGACCATCGACGCGTAATAATGCGGATGCGAGATGGCGATGCCGACGAGCCCGCCCAGCCCTTTGACGAGCGCGATGGTGGCCGCGTCGAGGAGCGAGATGCAGTCCCACAGCACGTTGCCCTCTTCGGTCATGAGCAGAAGCGCGCGCTGGCCGATGGCGAAGTCCGGCACTGTGCCGATGCCGATCAGGCCGGGCTCGTGCTGGCGGAAGCTGTTGCAATGCCGGCGCGTCAGCGCCTCGAGCGTCGTCCAGGCCTGGCCCGAAGTCGGCACGAACTGCCGCGGCTCGTCGCAGATCGGGCAGCGCGGCGGCTCCGCTTGCGAGGGCGCAAATTGCGTGCCGCAGGTGACGCAGATGAAAGCCGGCATGGCGGACCTGAAAGGCGAGGGCGCGGCGCTCTGTTCCAAGCGCCGCGCCCGGATTGAATTGCGATAGCGCTTGGCGTCAGCTTAGCACGCCATACTTTTTGAACCAGCGGATCAACTGGTTCCAGGCATCTTGCGCGGCGTCCTTGCGGTAACTGGCGCGGTAATCGGCAACGAAACCGTGCGGTGCGCCCGAATAGACGACAAACTCGAAAGTCTTGTTTGCGGCTTTGAGCGCTTCTTCCATCTGCGCGATTTGGTCGAGCTTGATGCCGGCGTCGTCGGCGCCGTAGAGGCCGAGCATCGGCTCTTTCACGTCGGGCGCCAGCTCGATCGAGTTCTTCGGCGCCGCGTCGTTCTTGTCGATCAGCGTGCCGTAGAAGGCGACGCCGGCTTTCAGGTCCGGATTGTGCGTCGAATAATGCCACACGGTGCGGCCGCCGCGGCAGAAGCCCATGACGCCGAGCCGATTGCCGTCGCCGCCTTGCGACTTCGCCCAGGCCACGCTGGCGTCGAGATCGGAGAACAGCTCGGTATCCTTCTTGGTGTTGACGATCGGCAGCAGTTTGGGGACGTCCGTGATCTTGGTCAGATCGACGCCGTTGGTCTCGTCGCGGAAATAATAATTGGGCGCGACCGCTAGCGCGCCGAGATGGCCGAGCCGGCGCGTCACGTCCTTGATCCATTCGTGCAGGCCGAAAATCTCCATGGCGACCAGGATGATCGGCGGGTTTTGCACGCCCTGTGGCCGCGCATAATAGGCGGGCATCTCGCCGTCGGCGACCTTGATCTTGGTCATGCCGGCGTCGAGACCTTTGGTGTCGGTTTGAATCGCCGCGGCGCGTACCGGCCCGGTGGCGAGCGTGTAGCCGGCCGCGGCCGCGGCCGAACTCGACATGAAACCGCGTCGCGACAGCGGCGGCATGACCTTGGATAATCCGATGACGTCCGTTGGCAGCCGGTGCATGTTCATATGTATCCTCCCGTTGATCGCGCGAAACGACGTGATCGACCAAGATAATACAGCGGCCGAATGACGGTAAAGCGGCGGCAAGGCGCGCGGAGAAATAAAATGCCGGCACTGCGGGGAATAAACGCGCGTTTTATGCATCTCGTCTTTTCTGCTTCGGCGGCGCCAGCAATGGATTGAACGGCATCGCCAACAGCCAGCGCTGCGCCGAGGGCAGCGCGTGATAGTCGTCGCGCGTCAAGCGGCCGGGATAATCGCGCGGCGCTTTCGGTTTCTTGGCCTTTGCCTGCGGCATGGTGTTGTTCTTCTCCGATCGCAATGCTCACCCTGTTCCCCTCATCCTGAGGTGGCCGCGAAGCGGCCCTCGAAGGATGCAGGTCGAGGCGCAACACCGTATTCCTCATCCTGAGGTGCTCGGCGCGTAGCGCCGAGCCTCGAAGGATGCAGGCCGAGGCGCCGGGGCCTGCATCCTTCGAGGCTCGCTGCGCTCGCGCCTCAGGATGAGGTGAACAGAGCATGCTGCATCGTTCTCGCGGTGCGTTTTTGTTCGCGCCCGAGCTTTGCCAAGCCACTGCACGAAAGCCGCCCCGAACAAACAAAAAGGGGGGCGGAGCGCCGACAGGCGCGTCGTCAGGAGCCACGCCACACCCGCAGACGTTACCGCCTGCCGATGCTCCGGGCGCGGCGCGCGCCACGAACGATCCGGTTACCCGGAACGCCCGCTGCGGGCGCGCTCGCCTCTCGGCGCTCCGTCGCGGCTTTCCTCGCGCGGCTTTAAGGCTGCACGCGATTCGGTCCAGGCCGCGCGTCACGCCAACGGGAGGGCCGGGCGTTACCCGGCCATCGTTGACGCCTAAGCCAAGCACCTGGCACCCCGACCGTAGTGTCGAGGGGGTCGATACCCGGACCGCCCGGGAGCGGGGTGACAAGCCCCGCCCGCAGGAACCGCACCCGCTCCATCACTCGGCTGTCACCGGTTGACGCCCCTTGATGAGCGAAGCGGCGCCGGCTTCTATGCGCCGGCGCAGTTTTGTCAAGCGCTGTCGCTAAGCATTGATTCTGCGGCGCTTTTTGCTTCAGCGGCGAGGCCCGCAACCGCTTCGCCGCGCAATTTTTGACGATTCAAGACGAATCTCTAAGCAGAAACAATCGCTTAGCTACATTTTGCATCGATCTGGGCGCTCGAAAAGGCGCAGCACGTAGCCCGCATAAGCGTAGCGATATGCGGGATTCAGACTGCCAGACAGCTCCCGGATATCGCTTCGCTCATCCGGGCTACGCTTGCTGTCATACTCGCCGCGTATGGAGCGGACGATGATCGCGGACATTGCGCAGCAGCGTAGGATGGGTTGAGCGGAGCGAAACCCATCATGCGGCATCGCGGTTTGATGATGGGTTTCGCAAGGGCTCAACCCATCCTACGGCTTCCGCGCGAGGATGACGCGGTAAACCTCGATCCAGAATTGCGCGGCGATGCTGTCGCTGGCGAGCTCGCTGACGAAGGCGTGATGCAGGGCGTCGGCGCCGGCCTTGGGGCCGGATGCCATGAGGACCGTTGCCGCATCGAGGATCTGCTGGCGTTCGGCGCTTTCGTAATGTCGCTCGTCGCCATTGCTCATCGGCGTTCCCGCCGCCACGTGCCGCCGCGATAAGACCAGGTTTCGGTCCTGCCACCTGCGGACGTGATCGTGAAGGAATGGACCGCTGCTTCCGGGAACTCGCCGACGATCCGCGCCACCTGGCGCGCCTCTTCGAACGATGAAAGGTCGAATCGCAGCGCTTTTGGCCGCTTGCCCTTGCGAAAATATTGGATCGTGAACCTCATGCTCGGTCGCGTTGACGAGACCCTTTTCGCGGTCGCGTTGCGGTTATTAACGCATACACGCATAAACGCAAGTACGCAAGAGGAGAAGACATCTTGCATTCAATCCGCTAAGACCGTAACGGGGTCATATGGCTCGGAAATCGGCCAAACTGTCGCCCAGTCGCGCTGGCAAGAAGAGCGTCACGCTCTATCTGCCGGCGGATAAATGGCGCGAACTGAAAATTTTGGCGGCCGTGACGGACACGACTATGGATGCCCTCATGCGGCAGGGCGTCGATCTCGTCCTTGCCAAGCACAAGGAGAAGCCTCCCAAGCGCCTGGCAGAGTAGGGTCAGTGAAACACCTCCGTGGCGGGCTCGGGCCGATGGGTAATGGGCCAGTTTAATTACGGTCCCGAACATAGCCGCCGTAGGGTGGGCAAAGGCGCCAACGGGTCCGCGCGAAGCGCGGCCCGATGACAAGCTTTGCGCCGTGCCCACGCCTTTCATAGGCCGCGCGCAAAACCGCGTGGGCTTCGCTGCGCTCAGCCCACCCTACGGTTGCGTGCTGCAATAGCCCGGCCGCCGGCGGCCGCGGCGTTGGCGCCGGTTGCGCTCGCGGTGCCGCCGGCCTATACGTTTTCAAACGCAGGTTTGAAAACGGAGCGCCGATGACGCGACCCTCGGAGATTACGCGCGACCGCATTCTCAAGGCCGCCGAGCGGCTGTTCGCCGAGCGCGGCTACGACGCCACCAGCATCCGCGCCATCGTGGCGCGGGCGCGGGTCAACCAGGCGGCGATCAATTATCATTTCGACGGCAAGGAGGGGCTTTATCGCGAGGTGCTGCGCGCGGCGTTCCGCGGCCTGACCGAGGACCAGCTCGCGCATGCCGGCGACGCCGCCGGGCTGCCGCGCGAACAGGCGCTCGCCGCCTTCGTCCGCCGCCAGTTGCGCCCGCTTGCCGCGCGCGACGAAGCGAGCCGGCACATGCGCATTTTCAACTGGGAAACGGTGCGGCCGACGCCGGTTTTCCGCAAGTTGATGAGCGAAGAGGCGGCGCCTTTCATGGGGCTGACGGTCGAACTGGTGCGGCGCTTTTTGCCCGATGCCGACCAGCGCAGCCTGATGGTCGCGGCCATTTGGCTGCTCGGCCAATGCAGCATATTCGTGCGCAATCGCGAGCAACTGGCCGGCCCGCCGGTGGCGCTCGCGTTCGACGATTCGGCGGTCGATTGGCTGGCGCGGCTGTTGAGCGGGTGGACCTTGCGCGGCCTCGGCGCCGCCTGACCGCCAAGTTCCTTCGGAAAACCCGAGGACGGCCGCAAAATTTCCTTGTTTCCGGCCACGCCTTGCCTATAACGCGTGTTTGAAATTCAATCAGTCGTTTGAAAAACTGGGCGCCGGAGGGACGGGCGATGCAAAGCTGTGGAGCCATCGAGAGAAGCGCAGCCTTACCCCAAGCCTTACCCCAAGCCCTGCCCCAAGCTCTGCCCCAAGCCTTGGCCCCAGCCGCGGCCAAAGCCCCGCCGTTTGTGCTGCGGCTCGTGAGCAAGCTGGTGCTCGAAGTGCTGCCGGCGTCGCTGGCGAGCATGATCGGCGCCATGCTGCTGGCCCATTATCACTTCACCCCGCCGGCGCTGCTCGCAGGCGGCGTGCCGGCTGCGGCGCCGGCATCGCCCGAGATGATCCGGCTCGTGCGCGACGAGCACGACCTCATTCGCGACTTCCTGGTCGCGCAGCAGGCGGCGCAGCAGAGCCGTTATGCCGCAGCCGATGCGCAGTCCGCGCG
>JASHPU010000224.1 GCA_030037885.1 Xanthobacteraceae bacterium
GCGCGAGGGCGCCGAGAACCGCATGCGCGCCGAATATTACGAGCGCGACTACCGCGGGCTGTTGCCGCAGGAATGAGTCCGAGGTTTTTCACATCGTCATGCGCGGGCTTGACCCGCGCATCCATGCAGCGGCGACGCACCATGGATTGCCGGGTCAAGCCCGGCAATGACGAGGTAGTTTTGTTTGGAGCAATGCGCGCATGAACGACGAAGCCCAGGGCGGCCGGGTTTTTTTCTCCTCGACCGGACGCACGTTCGGCGAGGAGGATGAGTTGTGCGTGCTCTCGGTCGGCGTCGACATCGGGTCGTCGACCTCGCACCTGGTGTTCTCGCGCATCGTGCTGGAGCGGCTCGACAGCCGCTACGTCGTCACCGAGCGGGAAAGCTTTTATCAATCCGACATTCTGCTGACGCCCTATTCGGCCGAAGAGACCATCGACGCCGACGCGCTCGGCGCTTTTATCGAACGTCAGTATAAAGACGCGAAAATCGACCCGGATGAGATCGATACCGGCGCGCTGATCCTGACCGGCGTCGCGGTACGGCGGCGCAACGCAAGGCGCATCGGCGAATTGTTCGCGGCGCAAGCCGGAAAAATGGTGGCGGTGAGCGCCGGCGACTCGCTCGAAACCGTGATGGCGGCCTACGGCTCGGGCGCGGCGGCGCGCTCGATCCGCAACGGCGCGCCGGTGATGAACGTCGATATCGGCGGCGGCACCTCGAAAATCGCGGTGTGCGACGACGGCAAGGTGATCGACGTCACCGCAGCCGACATCGGCGCGCGGCTCGTCGTGCTCGATGCCGACAGCCGCATCGTCCGTCTCGAAGAAGCCGGCCGCCGCTTCGGCGCCGATCTTGGCCTCAAGCTCGACATCGGCAGCGTGCTGCCCGACGAGCAGGCGCGCGCGCTGGCGGCGCGCATGGCGGACAAATTGTTCGAAGCCATGAAGGGCGGCGCGCCGCAGGCCGGCGGCGCCGCGCTCATACGGCTCGATCGCTTAAGCTTTCGCGGCGCGCTGTCGGATGTCAGTTTTTCCGGCGGCGTATCGGAATACATCTACGGCGGCGAAGCCAAGGCGTTCGGCGATATCGGTCCGCAACTCGCCGCCGAGGTGCGCGGCCGGCTTGCGGCGTGGGGCGTGCAATTGGCGCGGCCGCAGGCGCGCATCCGCGCCACCGTGATCGGCGCCTCGCAATATACGATGCAGGTCTCCGGCAGCACGATCTTCGTCTGGCCGCTGCAAACGCTGCCGCTGCGCAACGTGCCGGTGATCGCGCCGAATTTTTCGCTCGGCGAGGAGACGATCGATGTGGCCGCGGTGTCGGCCGCGATCAAGAGCGCGCTCAGGCGCCTCGATCTCGGCGGCGGCGACAGCCCGGTGGCGATCTTCGTGCCGTGGCGCGGCTCGGCGACCTACCGCCGGCTCGACGATTTCTGCAAGGGCGTGGCCGACGGCCTCGAGGCGCTGATCGCGCGCGGCCAGCCGATCGTGCTCGCCGGCGACGGCGACGTCGGCGGCCTGATCGGCATTCACTATTGCGAAGAGATGAAACTCGACTGCCCGATCGTTTCGATCGACGGGCTCGAGCTGAAAGAATTCGACTACATCGACATCGGCGCCATCCTCGACACTTCGGGCGCGGTGCCGGTGGTGATCAAGTCGTTGATCTTTCCGACCAGCGCCGGGCTGGGCAAGGACTGGCAGGCGGAAAAGGCGATTGCGCCGGTCGCCACGACATAAGGCAGTTGCGCGCCGTAGCGGCGTTACGCGGTCGCCGCGCTTTCGCTTTGCGCGCGGCTCAAGATCGCCCGCAGTTCCGGGATGCACGAGCCGCAATTGGTTCCTGCGCGCAACTGCGCGCCGATCTCGGCGACGCTGGTCAGCCGGCGGTCCGCAATCGCGCGGTGCAGCGCCTTAAGCCCGACGCCGAAGCAGGCACAGATGGTCTGACCGTCGGCCTGCGGCGCCGCCGCGCCGGCGGCGCCGGCGAGCACCAGCGTGCGCGCTTGCGGCTCGATCCGCTTGCCAAGGAGCGCTGCAAGCGCGTCGCGCGACGGCAGCGCCGCCTTTGTGGCGGCAATGAAGAGACAGGCGTCGAGCCGCCGCCCGACCAAGCTGGCATAGCGAAACGTGCCGCGCGCCGGGTCGGCATAGATCACGAGTTCCGCGGCGGCCGGCGCATCGAGGAGCGCGGCAATCCAAAGCTCGCTGCCGCGATCGCGGGGCAGCGGCTCCCAGCCGGTCAGCGTGAAGGCATGGCCGCGCTCAAGCGGGACGCGCCCCCAATAATACGGGCCGTGCAGCACCTGGTCCGATCCGCGCAACAGCACGCCGTTCCACCGCGCTGCCAGCGCCGCGACGCGGACCGGCGTCGCCTTGAGCTCCGGCTGTCCTGAAACAGGATCCGCCGCCGCGCCGACAAGCGCGTCGATCGGCCCGGCAGACGTGAATTGATCGGTCCAGTGCATCGCCGCAAAGAGCTCGCCCTCGCGCACGTCGCCTGAGAGCCGGACCGGCAAAACCGTGGCGCCGTGCTCGCTTTCGATCCACGCGAGGTCGCCGTCGTCGAGACCGTTCCGCACCGCATCGGCGGGATGAATGTCGAGCGCCGGCTCGCGCTGATGCGCCATCAGCCGGAGCACGCGCCCGGTGCACGTCATCGTGTGCCATTGGTCGCGCACGCGTCCGGTATTGAGGAGAAACGGCCGGCGGGCGTCGGTCGCCGCCGCCGGCGGCCGGTACGGCGTCGGCACGAAATGCGCGCGCCCATCCGCGGTGGCAAATCCCCTGCCCTCTGCGAACAGGCGCTTGGCGTTCGACCAGACCGCCGCCGTGCCGCGCGGCAGCGGCCAATGAACCGGCGCCAGAGCGTCATACTCCTCGTCGCTCAAGGCCGCGAGCGCGCCGATATCGAAGATGCGGCGCCCATGCCCTTCATTCTCGAACGCCGACAGCGCGGCATGCTCGCGGAAGATCTGCGCCGGACTTTGGTAGCTGAACGCCGCGGCAAATCCCATGCGGCGCGCCACCTCGCTCAACGCCCACCAATCCGGTCGCGCCGCGCCCGGTGCGGCACGGAACGCGCGCTGCCGCGAGATGCAGCGTTCCGAGTTGGTGACGGTGCCGTCCTTCTCGCCCCACGCCGCCGCCGGCAGGACGACGTCGGCGAAGCGCGTGGTATCGGTGGCCCAGCAATCGCTGACGGCGACAAACGGACAGGCGCCGAGCGCGGCGCGCACCCGCCCCGCGCGCGGCATGCTCGCCGCCGGATTGGTGTTGAGAATCCACAGCGCCTTGACCTTGCCGCCCAGCGCCGCCTCGAACAGATCGACAGCCTTGAGGCCGCCTTTCGCGGCGACGCGCGGCGCTCGCCAGAACCGGCGCACGCGCGCGATATCGGCGGGCGTGAAGCTCATGTGCGCGGCGAGCTGGTTGGCCAGCCCGCCGACCTCGCGGCCGCCCATGGCGTTAGGCTGCCCGGTCAGCGAGAACGGCCCCGTGCCGGGCTTGCCGAGCCGGCCGGTTGCCAGATGGCAATTGATGATGGCGTTGACCTTGTCGGTGCCAGCCGAGGACTGATTGACCCCTTGCGAGTAGACGGTCACCGTGTGCACGGTCGCCGCGAACAGTGCGTAGAAGCGCGCCAGGTCGGCGGCGGCGACGCCGCAAATCGCCGCGGCATCGCCGAGGCTCGGTGTCGATAGCCGTGCCGCTTCGGCCGCGGCGGCAAAATCGCTGGCGAAATATCGCGTCCACGCTTCATCGCAGACGCCGTTCTCCGCGAGATGCACCAGGAGGCCGGTGAAGACGGCCACGTCGGTGCCGGGACGTATTGCAAGATGAATGTCGGCGACCTCGCATGTGGGCGTGCGTCGCGGGTCGACAACCACCACTTTTGTGTTGCGCGCCTGCCGGGCGGCGGCGAGACGCTGATAGAACACCGGGTGACACCACGCGGTGTTGCTGCCGACCAGCACGACGAGATCGGCTGCCTCGATATCGGCGTAGCAGCCGGGCACGATGTCCTCACCGAACGCGCGAACATGACCGGCGACCGAAGACGCCATGCAGAGCCGCGAGTTGGTGTCGATATTGGCGCTGCCGATGAAGCCTTTCATCAGCTTGTTGGCGACGTAATAGTCCTCGGTCAGGAATTGGCCGGAGACATAGAGCGCCACCGCGTCCGGCCCGTGCTGCCGTATGGTCTGCGAAAATTGCGCGGCGATGCGGTCGAGCGCGTCGTCCCAGCTGGCGCTGCGCCCGCCGATCAGCGGGTACAGCAATCGGCCGTCGGTCGCCAGCGTTTCGCCGAGAGCGGCGCCCTTGGAGCAAAGCCGGCCGGCGTTGGCGGGATGATCTTGATCTCCCGACACGGTGCCGTCCGCCGCGACACGCAGCCCGCAGCCGACGCCGCAATAGGGACAGGTGGTGCGGATCACGCTGCCTGCCATCGCAGCCCCACGACCGCCGCGCCGGCCGCGCTCGCGACGACCGGCGTTGCATCGCCTGGTTCGGCGTCCGCGCAAGCCTGTTCGGCAAGCGGCCGGCCGAAGACGATCCGGTCGCGGAACGACGACACGTCGGTCCGGTCGCGCATCAACTGCACGTACCACGGGCCGTCGGCAATGCTGCCGAACAACACGCTGCCGACCACGCGGTCGTTGCGTAGGATGAGCTTTTTGTAGAGGCCGCCGCTCGCGTCATGCAGCGTGATCTCTTCGTCGGCCCCGTCGGCGGCGGCGAGCGTTCCGGCCGAGAATACGTCGATGCCGGTTATCTTCAGGCTGGTAAAGACCGGGGGCGGAACGTAGACCTCGGCCTCATCGCCGGCGAGCCGCGCGCCGCACACTCTGGCCTGGTCCCAGATCGGTGCGACCAGGCCGAACACCGTGCCATTGTGTTCGATGCATTCGCCGACGGCGTAGATGTCGGGATCGCTGGTCGCCATGTCGTCGCCGACCAGAATACCGCGATTGACGTCGAGTGCGGCGGTCCGCGCCAGTTCGACATTGGGCCGGATTCCGATCGCCAGCACGACCAGGTCGGCTGGGAGCCGGCGGCCATCCGCAAGCACGACTGCCTCGGCGCAGCTGGTGCCGACGATTTCCTCGGCCTGACTGTTGACGAAGAATTCGATGCCGCGGTCATCGAGGCTGTGCAGCAGCAGCACGCCGGCAGCGGCGTCGAGCTGGCGCTCCATCAGCGTCGGCATCAGATGCACGAGCGCAACCGACAGGCCGCGCCGCTTCAATCCCCACGCTGCCTCGAGCCCGAGCAGGCCGCCGCCGATGACCACCGCGCGCGCATCGCCGTGCGCGGCTGCGATCAGGGCCTCGACATCGGCAATGTCGCGAAAGGCCCGCACGTTGGCAAAGCCGACGCCGGGAATGGCCGGCGCCAGCGGCTTTGAGCCGGTCGCGAGCAATAATTTGTCGTAGGCAACAGCGCTGCCGTCGGCGAGCGTGACGCGCCGCGCACGACGATCGATCGCGGCCGCCGCAGTCCCGGCGACGAGACGGATGGCCCGCTCCTCGTACCAGCTTCGCGGGTTGACGACAATTTCGCCGAGCGTCTTGTCGCCGGCCAGAACCGCGGACAAAAGGATACGATTGTAATTCGGGTGCGGTTCGGCGCCGATGACGACGATGTCGAACCGATCGGGCGCGCGCGCCAGCAGCTCCTCGACCGTCCGCATCCCCGCCATTCCGTTACCGACGACGACAAGCCGGGCGCGCCCGCCGCTGCTCACGGTTTTCGCCTCACACGCGTGCCTGGGCAAGGCTCGGCGCGCTCGACGCGAGCGGACTGCGGCGCAAATAGAACCACCAGGTCAGCGCCAGGCAGACGGCATAGAATCCGAGATAGACTTCGAGCGCCAATTGCGGCCCGCCCGTTGCTGCGACCGAAGCGCCGAAGCCGCGGGGAATGAAATATCCGCCGACCGCGCCGACCGCCCCGACGAAGCCGAGCGCGGCGGCGCTTTCGATGCTTGCCGCCTTGAGCGCCGCCGCGCGGCCGGTTTCGCCGGCGGCTGCCGCCCTCTGCAAATTATCCTCGCGGAAGATCGAAGGGATCATCCGATAGGTCGAGCCGTTGCCGATTCCGGTGGCGACGAAGAGGATGAGAAACATCACCAGAAAGCCGGTAAAGTCCTCGACGCCGGTGAAGTAGAGGACGCCGACGGTCGCGGCGCCCATGGCGACGAAGTTCCACAGCGTGACGATGGCGCCGCCGATCTTGTCGGCAAGCAATCCGCCCAGCGGACGCGCCAGCGAGCCGACCAGCGGTCCCAAGAAGGCGATGCTGACCGTTACCGCCGGGAACTGCGTCTTTATCAAGAGCGGGAAGGCGGCCGAGTAACCAAGGAATGAGCCGAACGTGCCGATATAGATGAACGACATGATCCAGGTGTGCTTGCGCCGCACGATCGCGAGTTGGTCTTTGAACGTGGAACGCGCCGTGGTCAGGTTGTTCATGAAGAGGACGGCGCCGAGCACCGCGACCGCGAGCGGCGCGAGCCACATCAGCCCGGCATTCTGGATATAGAAGCCGCCGGGGCCGGGCGTTCCCTGATAGAGGTTGACGATGCCGAGCCCGAGCAGCACCGGCGTCAACAATTGCACGCTGCTCACCCCGATATTGCCGCCGGCGGCGTTCAGGCCCAGCGCCCAGCCCTTCATCCGGTCCGGATAGAAAAACGAAATATTGGTCATGCTGGAGGCGAAATTGCCGCCACCCAGTCCGGCAAGCGCCGCGACCGCCAGCATGATCGAATAGGGCGTGTCGGGCTTGGTGACAAAATAGCCCAACGCGATCGTCGGGATGAAGAGAACCGACGCGCTGAAAATCGTCCAGTTGCGCCCGCCGAACGTGGTGACCGCAAAGGTGTAAGGAAACCGCATCAGGGCGCCGACGAGTCCCGGCAGCGCCACGAGCTGAAACAACTGCGCCGTCGTGTAGTGGAAGCCGGCCTGCGGCAGTTTGGTCGCGACGATGCTCCAGATCAGCCAAACCGAGAAGCCAATGTGCTCGGCGACGATGGACCAGATCAGATTGCGTCTGGCGATAAACTTCCCTTTGGCCTGCCAAAATTTCTCATCGTCGGGATTCCAGTCTGCAATCCACGTTTCGCGCATGGCCATCGGTCTGTCCTTGTCGATCCGTCCTGGTTGTTAGGGCCGAACGCCCTTCGCGCTTCGCTCACGCAAGCGATGTGCCAATCTCGCGGCATTGAAAAACCAGCCGTTTCGTCGCCGCCATGCGCGTCGCGTGCGCGCTAAGCAGGCGACGCGGCGTCGATTTGTGCAGCGCACAAATTTTGGACGAAGTGCTGGCAAAACAGGCGGCGCGGCGATGTCCGCACGCCCGCGATCCCTCTTAAGCCCCTGAGATTCCGCCAAAGAACGCCGTCGGCCGGATGGCACGAGTTTTGCCGAACAGTGTTGCGCGATCGGTGTTGCGAACAGCGGAGGTGCCCGCAAGCGGAGCGGAAGGAATGCCGGGCGATTTCGAACCTGAACAAAAGCGCTATCTCGAAGGCTTTATGGCCGGCCTGCAGATCGCAAGAAGCGCGCGGTCTGCGCTGGGCAATGGCGTTGCGTCTGCGCCGACGAACGGCAACGCTGCGGCC
>JASHPU010000225.1 GCA_030037885.1 Xanthobacteraceae bacterium
GAGCGCAGGTCCGGCTTGGTCACGATCTCCATCAGCGCCACGCCGGAGCGGTTGAGATCGACCAAGGTGAGCTGCGGGTGCTCTTCATGCAGCGATTTGCCGGCGTCCTGTTCAAGATGCAGCCGCTCGATGCCGACATGCATCGTCTCGCCGTCCGGCATGTCGACCAAAACTTCGCCCGCGCCGACGATCGGCGATTTGTACTGGCTGATCTGGTAGCCCTGCGGCAGATCCGGATAGAAGTAATTCTTGCGGTCGAACACCGATTTTCGATTGATTTTGGCCTTGAGCCCGAGCCCGGTGCGCACGGCTTGGCACACGCACTCCGCATTGATCACCGGCAGCATGCCCGGCATGGCGGCATCGATCAGCGACACCTGAGAATTCGGCCCGCCGCCGAACGCAGTTGCAGCGCCGGAGAACAATTTGGCGCGCGACGCCACCTGGGCATGCACCTCCATGCCGATGACGACCTCCCAGTCGCCGGTCGCGCCCTTGAGCAGCTTCGATTTCTTCGCCGGTGCATCCATCACTATTGCGCCGCCTGAAAAATTTCCGCCGGTGCCGCCTGCAATATATACTATGCGCGAGGGGTCAAGGAGGAACTCATGAAAGGCGTCGTCGCCGCTGTCCTGTTCGCGCTGCTCGGCTCGCCGGCGCTGGCGCAGCAATCCGCGCCCCTCATTGCCTACGATTCCGTGCCCGACGCGCTGAAGCTTCCCCCTGATCTCTATATGGGCGAGGCCGCGGGCGTCGCAGTCAACTCCAACGGCCACGTGTTCGTTTTTCATCGCGGCGGCTCAAGCCGCGGCCCGGCCTTCGCCAACACCGCCGCGCAATTGTGGGAGTTCGGACCGGACGGCAACTTCATCCGCGAGATCGGCAAGAATCTCTATGCCTGGTCGTTTGCCCATGCGGTGCGCGTCGACCACGACGACAACATCTGAGCCGGCGGAAGCTGGCGCTCAGTACGCCTTGGCCAGCAGCGCGCGTACGTCGTCCGCGCTTGCCGGACGCGGCATCTTGATCGATGCGGCGGCAATCTCGCCGGCGACGAAATCGATCTTGCCGCGATCGAAGCCGATTTCGCGCAGCCGCTGTGGAATCGGAAATTTCTCCAGCATGGCCGCAATGGCGTTCGCCGGATCGTTGCCGCCGAGCGCTTCAGAAAGCCGCGCTTTCGCTTCCGGCGCCGCGGCAAGATTAAAGCGCATCACGTGCGGCAGGATGATCGCGTGGGTCTCGGCGTGCGGCAGCCCGAGACCGCCGAGCACATGGGCGAGCTTGTGGTGCAGCGCGGTGCCGGCGGCGAGCACGGTGCCGGCGAGCCACGCGCCGACGAGGCATTCGGCGCGCGCCGCGGCATCCGCGCCGCTGGCGATGACAGCCGGTAGATTCTTGGCAAAGCGCCGCATCGCCTCGCTCGCCAGCGCCAAAGTCACCGGCGTGCGGCCGTCGACCCAAAACGCCTCGACGCAATGGGCAATGGCATTCATGCCGCTCGCGGCGCTCACCGCCAGCGGCAACTTAAGCGTCAGGTCCGGATCGTAGATGATGGTGCGCGGCAGCACTTTTGCATCGCGGCCGGTGATTTTGCGCTCGCCGTCGGTCAGGCCGAAGATCGGAGTGGCTTCGGAGCCCGAATAGGTGGTCGGCACCGCGAGGATTTTGAGCCCGGTGTCGCGCGCGATCGCCTTGGCGAGCCCGATCGCCGCGCCGCCGCCGACCGCAACGAGGCCGTCCGCGCTCTTCGCGCGCGCGGCTTCAAGCCCCACTGCCGCAACGGCCTTCGGCACGTGGACCACGGCTTGGGCGTGCAGGCCGGCCGCGCGCGCGCCGAGCAGGTCGACGATTTTTTGGCCGAGCCGCGCGCCGCTGCCCGGCGTCGCCACGATGAGCGCATGGGAAAAATTCAGCCGATCGGCTTCCTCAGCCGTGCGCGAAATCGCGCCGGCGGCGAACACCACACGCTGCGGCGAAATGTCATGGGTGAAGGCGAGATTCATGGGCGTCATTCCGGGGCGCGGGCGAAGCCCGCTGACCCGGAATCCATAACCACCCACCGGAGCAGTTCAAGCTCCCAATTCGAACCCTTCAGGATAGTGGTTATGGATTCCGGGCTCGCGCTTCGCGCGCCCCGGAATGACGGGGGTTTACTTCCCCTCGCGCCAGATGCCGAGCGCTTCCTGGGCCGGCCGGTCGGAGATCGAGAACAGCACCGACTCCTTCGGCGCGCTGTGGTGATAGCGCTTCCACGGCGGCACGACGAACACATCGTTCGGGCCCCATTCGAGCACCTCGCCGTCGACCTCGGTTTTGCCTTCGCCTTCGACGCAGACGAAAATGGTGCCGTCGGTCGCGCGGTACGGCTCGCCCCTGAATCCTTTCGGCAGCATGGCGAGCCAAGCGCTCATGGTCGGCAGTACCGGGCCGCCGGTAACCGGATTGGCGTAGCGCACCCGCGCGCCGTGACTTTTGTCGATGTCGCCAGCGGCCAGCATGCGCTCGACGATCGGCCGGGTACGTTTATAGGTGTAGTTGATGACCGGGGTGTAGCTCTTGTCCCATTTGCCCTCGGGCAGCACGCCGGAGCCATAGCGGCTGAGCGATTCGCCGTCTTGGCGCGTCGTCTCCAGGGTCGGCTCGTCGAAACTTTGCGCGAACGACGCTTCGAAGAAATTGACCGCGGGGAAATCGAGCACGTCGAGCCATAGCATCGGCTTCTTCGACGTGTTGCCGTGATCGTGCGGCGCCCAGTTCGCGGTGATGACGAAATCGCCGGGCGACATGAACGCCTTCTCGCCGTCGACCGCGGTGTAGGCGCCCTCGCCGTCGAGTACGAAGCGGATGGCGGCCGCGACGTGGCGGTGCGCCGGGGCAATCTCGCCGGGCAGGATCATCTGAATGCCGGCGAACAGCGTGTTGGTGGCCTTGGATTCACCGCGCATGGCCGGGTTTTCCAGAATGAGGACGCGGCGCTTGGCCTCCTCGGTGGTGATCAGGCCGCCGGATTCCACGACCAGCGATTTGACGTCGTCGAAGTGCCAGACCACCGGAACGCAGCGCGTCACCGGTTCCTCGGTGACCACCGAGTTCATCACCTTCCACAACGGCGCCATGCCGTGCTTGTCGATGCGCCGGTAATAATCCTCGCGCACGGCTTCGATATTGTGCTTCGGGCCCGGGCCGGGCTTGCCGTTCGATTTTTTTGCGGTGGCGACCGCCATGGCGTCCTCCATAAGGCGCAGAATCCGAATGATTTTATTCCAATATAGTCAAAGCATCGCCGGGCGGGAATAGCGGCAAAATCGAGGATCGGCGGGCCTGCTATGCGGCGGCGCTGGGCGCTTGGCGGATCGCCGCGGCAGGGCATTCCCCTGCCGCCCGGGGTGCAATAGATTGCATGGCGAACGGTGCAACTCCCCGCAAGGTCCAGGGTCCATCATGGCAAAGTATCTTCTGGTCAGCTTCAAGACGTGCCCGTGGGTGCAGCGCGCGGCGATCGTGCTGCGCGAGAAGAACGCGCCCTTCGAGTTTCGCCATATCGAGCCGGACAATCGTCCCGACTGGTTCCTCGCCATCTCGCCGCACAAGAAAGTGCCGGTGCTGCGCATCGACGACACGGTGTCGCTGTTCGAATCGAACGCGATTGCCGAATACCTGGACGAAACGGTGCCGCCGCGGCTGCATCCCGAGGACCCGATCGCGCGCGCGGTCAACCGCGCCTGGACCGATTACGTGCCGACGTTCGC
>JASHPU010000226.1 GCA_030037885.1 Xanthobacteraceae bacterium
CGGCAGAGAAAAGCCGAGAAAATGCTGGCAAATTGCGCTTGAGCCAGCGCCGATTTTCGACTGTTCCTCGCGGCCGCCGGCAGGCATCTGCCATAATCTAGCGCCGGCACTCGCAGCAGATGCGGTTCCCGATGATACGGTTCGGGGCCGTCCGATCGGGATGGGGCAAGAGGGGCAGTAATGGAGCGGGTACAACAGCTACGCGTCAAGTTGTTCGCCGATGGCGCCGATTTCGACAGCATCGTCGCGCTCTCCGCCAATCCGATTATTCGCGGCTTCACCACCAACCCGACGCTGGCGCGCAATGCGGGCGTGCGGAACTACGAGGAGTTCGGTCGTAAGGTGCTCGCCGCCGTTCCGGACCGCCCGGTGTCGCTCGAAGTCTTCGCCGACGATTTTGCCGGAATGACCCGCCAGGCGCGCGCGATCGCGAGCTGGGGCAAAAACGTCAACGTCAAAATACCGGTCACCAACACCAACAGAGAGTTTTCCGGCGAGGTCATCAGGCGATTGTCCGCCGAAGGCATAATTGTGAACGTCACTGCCATAACCACCGTTAATCAGGTGCGGCGCGTGGCTGACCATCTTTCGCCTGACGCTCCGGCAATCGTCTCGGTGTTCGCGGGACGGATTGCCGATACCGGGGTCGATCCCGTGCCGATGATGGCGGAAGCGGTCAAAATCCTGCGGCAGCGCCCCAAGGCAGAGCTGCTGTGGGCTAGCCCCCGCGAGCTTCTCAACATCTTCCAGGCGGACGCTGTCGGCTGCCACATCATTACCGCCACCAAAGACGTCCTGGCGAAGCTCGGCCTGGTCGGTAAGGATCTGGACGACTATTCGCTCGAAACCGTCAAGATGTTCCGACGCGATGCCGTTGCCGCCGGTTTCGAGATCGCCGATACGGTTGAGGCCTCAAGCGTGCGCGCTGTGGCTTGATGCAGGCGCTTGGCTTGGTACGGTAAGCAAGTCATGAAAAGGCACGCCGGCTGGCGTCTGCTGCTAGCGGGCAGCGATTGCGGCGCTGCACCAGTTCAGGGTGGTGAGCAGGGAGCATAAATGACCATAACGAATATTTTGATCACCGGTGGTGCGGGTTATGTAGGGCACGTTTTGACGCCGCGGCTATTGTCCGCCGGTTACAACGTTACGGTCTATGACGCGCTTTTTTTCGGCTGCCATTTGCCCAATGATCCCAAGCTCCGCGTGATCAGGGGCGATGTCCGCGATGCTGCCAAGCTTGGCGCGGCGCTGGCCGGCCAGGACGCCATCCTGCATTTGGCCTGCATCTCGAACGACGCCAGTTTCGAGCTCGACGAGAGGTTGTCGCAGACCATCAATTACGACTGCTTCGAGCCCGTGGTGGTCGCCGCAAAGCGGGCGGGCCTGCAACGCTTCGTCTACTGCTCGTCGAGTTCGGTGTACGGCGTCTCCGACTCTCCGGACGTCACCGAAGAGCACCCGTTGGTGCCATTGACCCTCTACAACAAGTTCAAGGGCCTGTGCGAGCCGCTGTTGTGGAAGCACAAGGCCGATGATTTCACCTGCGTGGTGGTGCGGCCGGCGACGATCTGTGGCTATAGCCCGCGCACGCGGCTCGATCTTTCCGTCAACATCCTGACCAATCACGCGGTGAACAAGGGCGTCATCACCGTGTTCGGCGGCAATCAGATGCGCCCGAACCTGCACGTCGAAGACATGGTCGATGCCTATCAGCTGATGCTGGAGGCGCCGCACGAAAAAATTCACGGCGAGATTTTCAACATCGGTTTTCAGAATTATTCGATCGCCGAGATCGCCGGCATGGTGAAACGCGTGGTCGAGGAAGAGATGCCGGAAAAGGGCGACATCAAGATCGTCACGACACCGACCAACGACATGCGCTCCTATCATGTCAATTCCGACAAGGTAAAACGCGTGCTCGGTTTTGCGCCGAGGCGCAGCGTCGAGGACGCCGTGCGCGATCTGACGCACGCATTCCGCAATTACCTGCTGCCGGACAGCTTCGACGACGATTGGTACTATAACGTGCGGACCATGAAGAAGCTCGGAGTGCAATGAGCGCGGCGCGGCACATCGCGGTCGTCACCGGCGGTGCCGGCTTCATCGGCAGCCACATGGTGGATCATCTGCTCGAGCGCGGCTATCGGGTTCGGGTTATCGACAATCTGCGCGGCGGCCGCATCGCCAACCTGGCCGAGCATCGCGGCAATGCGGACTTGTCGTTCGAGGAAGCGGACATCCGCGACTTGGAGCCTGACGACGCCTTGTTTGCCGACGTCGCCTGTGTGTTCCATTTTGCCGGCATCGGCGACATCGTGCCGTCGATCGAGCAGCCGATCGAATACATGGACACCAACGTGCAGGGCACGGTCCGGGTGTTGGAATGCGCCCGCCACGCCGCGGCGCGCAAATTCGTCTATGCGGCGTCGTCGTCATGCTATGGCATCGCTGCGGTGCCCACCACCGAGCAGCATCCGATCGCCCCGCAATATCCCTATGCCTTGTCCAAATATCAGGGCGAGCAGGCCGCGTTTCATTGGCATCGGGTGTATCGCCTCCCGGTCAATTCGATCCGCATCTTCAATGCCTACGGCACGCGGGTGCGCACCACCGGCGCCTACGGCGCGGTGTTTGGCGTGTTTTTCAAGCAGAAGCTCGCCGGCAAACCGTTCACCGTGGTCGGCGACGGCACGCAGAAGCGCGATTTTCTCTATGCGACCGACGTGGCGTCGGCCTTTTTGTTGGCGGCCGAGACGAAGAAGTCCGGAGAAATCTGGAATCTGGGCGCCGGCAATCCGCAATCGGTCAATCGGCTGGTGGAATTAATCGGCGGCTCGGTTGTTCATATCCCGAAGCGGCCGGGCGAGCCGGACGTGACCTGGGCGGATATCTCCAAGATCAAGCGTGATCTCGGCTGGCAGCCGCGGGTCGGTTTCCAGGAAGGGGTTGCGGCGATGATGGCGGAGATCGACAATTGGCGTGATGCGCCGCTGTGGGATCCCGATTCGATCAAGCAAGCCACCCGAACCTGGTTCGAGGCGCTCGCTGTGGAGTGACCGATGGAGACACGCCTGGGCGGCGGCTATCGTCGCAAGATCAAGAGCGTCGACGAACTCTGCTCGGTGCTCGGCCCGCGGCCGCGGCAACGGACCATGGTCATGTGCCACGGCGTATTTGATCTGGTGCATCCGGGACATATCCGGCACTTGGTCTATGCCAAGGAAAAGGCCGATGTCCTGGTCGCGAGCTTGACGGCCGACGCGCATATCACCAAGGCCAATTATCGGCCGTTCGTGCCCGAAGACCTGCGGGCGCTCAACCTCGCGGCGCTCGAAATGGTCGATTACGTGATCATCGACCCCAATCCGACGCCGATCGAAAATATCGCGCGGCTGCAGCCCGATTACTTCGCCAAGGGCTATGAATACCAGGACGGCGGCATCAATCCGAAAACGGAGCAGGAGATCGAGGCGCTGTCGAGCTATGGCGGCGAGATCCTGTTTACGCCGGGCGACATCGTCTACTCCTCGTCGCACCTGATCGAGACCGGCCCGCCGGACATCGCGGTGGAGAAGCTCTTGGCGCTGATGGAGGCCGAAGCGCTCGATTTCGACCACCTGCGCCGCATTCTCGATCGGTTCGAGGGATTGGAAGTGCACGTCGTCGGCGACACCATCGTCGACAGCCTGACCTACACGACGATGATCGGCGGCATGACCAAGACGCCGACGCCGAGCGTGCGCTTCGACAGCCGCGCCGATTACGTCGGCGGCGCCGCGGTCGTCGCCAAGCACCTGCGCGCCGCCGGCGCCGAGGTCACTTTGTCCACGGTGCTCGGCGATGACGCGCTGAAGGATTTCGTGCTGGAGGATTTGGCGACGGCCGGCGTCAAGGTGATGCCGATCATCGATCATGCGCGGCCGACGACGCACAAGAATGCCTATGTGTGCGACGATTATCGGCTGCTTAAAGTCGATACGCTCGACAACCGCAGCATCACCGATGCGCAGATGGAGCAGATCGGCAGCAACGTAGCGCGGGCGCCCGGCCGCGCGGTCGTGTTCAGCGATTTCCGCCATGGCATTTTCAATCGCCGCACGATTCCCGGCCTGACCGGCGCGATTCCGCGCGGGGTGTTTCGCATCGCCGACAGCCAGGTGGCGAGCCGCTGGGGCAATATCCTCGAGTTCAAAGGCTTTGATCTGCTCACCCCCAACGAGCGCGAGGCGCGCTTCGCGCTGGCCGACCAGGATACCGGCGTGCGTCCGCTTGTCGCCAAGCTGCACGAGGAGGCGCAGTCCAAGACCGTCATCCTCAAGCTCGGCGATCGTGGCGTGCTGACCTGCCGCGCCGGACGGGAGCGCGATCCGCGCACGTTCTTTGTTGTCGACAGTTTCGTCGAGCGTGTGATCGACGCGGTCGGCGCCGGCGATGCGCTGCTTGCCTACGCCACGCTGTCGCTGCTTGTCGATCCCTCGGAAGTCGCTGCCTCCGTCCTTGGCTCGCTGTCGGCCGCGCTCGAATGCGAGGCCGAGGGCAACGTGCCGATCGGCCCGGACGACGTGCTGCACAAGCTCCTGGGTCTCGAAAAACGTGCCCGGTTCGTCTAGCCGAGCGGACTTGAGGTGATGCGCGTCGTCGTCGCCGGCCTTGGTGTGCAGGGGCACAAGCGCCGGCGCGCAGCAGGCGCCGATTTCGTCGCCGCGGTCGACCCGGTCAATAGCGAAGCGCAATACCGTCGCATCGAAGACGTGCCGCTGGCCAGCTACGACGCGGTGCTGGCCTGTGTCCCCGACGAGCCGAAGGTCACGGTGCTCGATTACCTGCTAAGCCGCGGCAAGCATGTTCTGGTCGAAAAGCCGTTGTGGGCCGCCGCTGACGCCGAAATTGCGCGGCTCGCGGGATTGGCGAAGCAGAACGGCGTCGTCTGCTACACCGCCTATAACCACCGCTTCGAGCCGCATTTCGTGCGTATGCGCGACGTCGTCAAGTCGGGTCGGCTCGGCGCCATTTACCGCTGCCGCATGTTCTACGGCAACGGCACGGCGCGGCTCGTTCGCGATTCGCAATGGCGCGATCAGGGCGCCGGCGTGCTGCCCGATCTCGGCTCGCATCTGCTCGACACTGCGCGGTTCTGGTTCGGCGACATCGGCGACGATTTCGCGATCATTTCCAGCCGCCGTTTCGAGAACCGCGCGCCCGACCATGTCGTGCTTGGCTCGCGCGGCACGACACCGCAGCTCGAGCTGGAAATGACATTGTTGAGCTGGCGCAACCATTTCACCTGCGATGTCCTTGCCGAGAACGGCTCGGCCCATATCAGCTCGCTGTGCAAGTGGGGGCCGTCCTCGTTCACGCTGCGCACGCGCGTGCTGCCGAGCGGGCGGCCACCGGAGGAAACCATCACGTTGGTGCAGGACGATCCGACCTGGGTCATCGAATACGAGCACTTCAAGCGGCTGTGCGCCGAGCGCCGCGTCGGCGATCTGGCCGACGATCTCTGGCTCAACCGCACGCTCCGGCGGCTGGGCGAGGCTGCGATCAAGGAGCTTAAGGCATGAGCGTGCCTATCGTCGGATTTGCCGGCCTCACGCACCTGGGTCTGGTATCGGCAGTCGCCACGGCAGCCAAGGGCTTTCGCGTGGTCGGCTACGATCCCGATCAAAGCCGGGTGCGCGACATTGCGGAAGGCCGCCTGCCGGTGCTGGAGCCCGGCCTCGCCGATCTGGCGGGCCGCTTTGGCGCGCAACTGTCCTATACCGACCGTGTCGGCGATTTGGGGGCCTGCGATCTCGTTTACATTGCCACCGACGTTCCGACCGACGATTGTGGACGGAGCGACCTGTCAGACATCTCGTCGCTGAGCGAAGTGGTGATTGCGGCGCTCGGGCCGGGCGCGCTCCTGTGCGTGCTGTGCCAGGTGCCGCCGGGCTTCACCCGCAAGCTGCCGCTCGACCCGGCGCGGCTCTACTATCAGGTCGAGACGCTCGTGTTTGGCCGCGCCGTCGAGCGAGCCACAAAACCCGAGCGCTTCATCATCGGCTGCGCCGAGCCGGCGCGACCGTTGGCGGCCGCCTATGCGGCCGTCCTCGGCGCATTCGACTGCCCCATTGTGCCGATGCGCTACGAAAGCGCCGAACTCGCCAAGATCGCCATCAATTGCTGTCTCGTCGCGTCGGTCAGCGTCGCCAATACGCTGGCCGATCTATCCGAGCGCATCGGTGCCGATTGGCATGAAATCGCGCCGGCGTTGCGCCTCGACCGCCGCATCGGCCCGCACAGCTATCTTGACCCCGGATTGGGCATCGCGGGTGGCAACCTCGAACGCGATCTCGCGACCGTGCTGCGGCTCGCCGAGGCTACAGGAAGCGAAGCCGCAGTGATCGCCGCGTTTGTCGAGAACAGCCGCGTTCGGCGTGACTGGGTATTGCGGCTGATTCATCGCGAGGTCCTGCCGCACAAAGCAGACCCGACATTCGGCATTTTGGGTCTGGCCTACAAAGAAAACACCCATTCGACGAAGAATTCGCCGTCGCTGGGGTTGATCGCGGATCTGCAGAACTGGCCGATCCGCGTTTACGATCCGGTGGTGCCGATCGCTGTCGTCCAGCATCCGGCGGTCACCGCCGCGCCCAGCGCGATCGAGGCGGCGCGCGGCAGCGACGCGCTCCTGATCATGACGCCATGGCCGGAATTTCGCACGCTTTCGTCCGCCGATTTGGCCGCTGCAATGCGCGGACGCGTGATCGTCGATCCGTTCCGCGTGCTTGCGCCGGCGGCACCGCGCGCCGCGGGCTTTTCCTATTTTACGCTCGGTGCGCCGTTGTTTCGCAGCGCAAAGGACCTTTGAGCATGCTCGAACATCAAACGCATTCGCCGCAGCGGCCGAGCCGCGCCGTCGTCGTCGGCGCCGGCGGCTTCGTCGGCGGCGCCATTGCGCGACAGCTGAAAAACGACAACGTGCCGGTGCTCGGCCTGACGCGGCGCGACGTCGATCTGCTGCAGGACGGCGTGAGCAAAAAGCTCGCCGGACTCTTGCGTGCCGATGATGCCGTCGTGTTCGTGTCCGCGATCGCGCCGGCGCGCAATGCGGCGGCGCTGATGCAAAATCTGGTCATGGCCGGGCAACTCATCGCTGCATTGGCGACGCGGCCGGTCGCGCATCTCGTCTACATCAGTTCCGATGCAGTCTATGCCGACGCGGCCAATCCGGTGACCGAGCGCTCATGCCGGCAGCCGTCCACGATGCACGGCATGATGCATGCCGCGCGCGAATTGATGCTCAAGACTGAATCGAAGGCTCCCCTCGCCATTCTGCGCCCAAGCCTCCTCTACGGCGCGCGCGATCCGCACAACGGCTATGGGCCCAACCGTTTTCGCCGCCTCGCCGCCAAGGGCGAGCCGATTACGCTGTTCGGCGAGGGCGAAGAGCAGCGTGATCATGTTTTCATTGACGACGTTGCTCGGCTTGTATCGCTTGTCCTGGCGCATCGCAGCCGGGGCGAACTCAACGTCGCCACCGGACGATCTGTCTCGTTTCGCGAGGTTGCCGAACTGGCGGTAAAATTGTCCGGCAAATCCGCCGGGATCCGCGGCACGCCACGACAGAATCCGATCACGCACCGGCATTTCGACATCACCGAATGCCTCAAAGCGTTTCCGCAATTTCGTTACACGCCGCTGCGCGAGGGTCTCGAACGCGCCGCGCGTGAATCGGCAGGAGTGCCGCAATGAGAGAAGTGAACCTGCTGGCAAAGCTACCCCGCGGCAAACGCAATGTCTGCGCGCGCGCCGAAGCCAAGACTGCGGAGATCGTGGCCATCTCCCGGGAATACGGCGAACTCTACTTCGACGGTCCGCGTACCTACGGCTACGGCGGCTATCGCTACGATGGCCGCTGGATTCCGGTCGCCGCGGACATGGTCAAGCACTTTGGGCTCAAGCCGGGGGACCGCATTCTCGACGTGGGCTGCGCCAAGGGCTTCTTGGTCAAAGATTTGCTCAAGATCTGTCCGGGCCTCGAAGCGTTCGGCCTCGATATTTCGGAATATGCCCTGATGACATGCGAGCCCGAAGTGGTCGGCCGCCTGCACTTGGGCAACGCCACCAAGCTGCCGTTCCCCGACAACAGTTTTCAGGCCGTGATCTCGCTCAACACCGTGCACAATCTCGAGCGGCCCGAATTGGTCACGGCGCTCCGCGAGATCGAACGGCTGGCCCCCGGCCGCGGCTTCGTGCAGGTCGATTCCTACCGCACGCTGGAGCAGAAGGCGGTGTTCGAGGAATGGGTCCTGACCGCCAAATTCCATGATTACCCGGACGGCTGGATCAGTCTGTTCAAGGAGGCCGGCTATACGGGCGATTATTACTGGACCATCATCGAGTAACGGCCTAAAACTGCCCGGCCGCGCTTGCCGGCGGAGCGCGTGAGGGGCCGAAGCTGCTGACTTGACAGGAGTTTTCCGGCATTTGCCGCCGCTGCGGCAAGCTCCTTGCGCCATCCGATAGAGCCCGTTCAGGGAGTCCGTATGATGCACGACGTGACCCGCCGTAATTTCTTCGACGTCGCGGCCGCGCGGGCGCGCTGCTTGCAATATCGCCAGCGCATCCTGGACATCTCCCAGCAGGTGCAGGCGCTGCACATCGGCTCGGCCTATTCGTGCACCGAGATGGTGGACACCATCTATCACGGCCTGATGCGTCGTAATCCGGATGGCACCTCGCCCGATACCTTCCTGATGTCGAAAGGCCACGGCTGCATGATCCTCTACGTCATCCTGGAAGATCTCGGCGTGCTCGGCCGCGACGACCTCGATCTTTACTGCAAGCCGAACGGCCGTCTCGGCTGCCACCCCGACTACGGCAATCCTGGCATCGAAGCCTCGACCGGCTCGCTCGGTCACGGGCTGTCGATGGCGGTCGGTATGGCGCTCGCCGAACGCGGCCGCAAGACCGGCGGCGTCATCTACACCGTGCTGAGCGACGGCGAGGTGCAGGAAGGCTCGACCTGGGAGGCCGTGCTCATGGCTTCCTCGCTCGGCCTGACCAATCTCGTCGCCTTCGTGGACAACAACGACTTCCAGAGCCTGGGCCGTACTTCGGAGACCCACCCGACGTTTTATCCACTCGTCGAAAAATTCCAGGCCTTCGGCTGGGAATGCGCCGAGGTCGACGGTCACGCCGCCGCTGCGGTGTTCGCCGCCGTAAGCGGAAGGGAGGGCGGACGGCCCTTCATGCTGGTCGGCAAGACCACGAAGGGCAAAGGCATCAGCTACATGGAGAACGTGCCGATCTGGCATTATCGCTCGCCGAGCCGGCAGGAATACGAGCAGGGCAAGCGGGAACTGGAAGCCGCGGCGGCAGGGATGGCGCCATGAGGAACACGTTTTCGGAGGCGCTGTACAAGGCGGCCACGACCAATCCCGACATTTACATCGTGGTCGCCGACATTTCGCCGGCCGGCAGCATGGCGAAATTCCGCGATCAATATCCGGATCGCTTCATCAATGTCGGCGTCGCCGAGCAAAGCATGATCGGCATCTGCGCCGGGCTCGCACTCAAAGGCTGTCAGCCCTTCGCCTACACCATCGCCACGTTCTCGCTGTACCGCCCGTTCGAAATGGTGCGCGACGACCTCTGCTATCAGAATCTGCCGGTGACGGTGGTCGGCATGGGCGCCGGCGTGATCTATTCGACGCTCGGCGGCACCCATCACACCCAGGAAGACATTGCCATCGCCGGGGCGCTGCCCAACATGCAGATCATCGCGCCGTGCGATCCGGCGGAATGCACCGAGGCCACCGCGTATTGCGCGACTCAGAAGAACGGCCCGGTCTATCTGCGGCTCGGCAAGGCCGGCGAGCCGAACTTCACCGACAAGGCGATCGAGCCCTGGGCGTTTGGCAAGCTGCGCTACATCAAGCGCGGCACCGACGTCTGCATCCTGAGCTACGGCGTCATCATGGCCAAGGCGATGCAGCTTGCCGCACGGTTCGAGGCCAAAGGACAATCGGTTTCGGTCGTGTCCTGCCACACCTTGAAGCCGCTCGACGGCGACGGCATTCGTGACGCGCTACGACGGCACCGTCATGTCATCGTCATCGAGGAGCACGCCCCGCAGGGCGGGCTGGCGCCACGCACCAAACAGATTGCCTGGGACATGCAGGCGCGTTGCCGGCTCGATACTTTCACGCTGCAGGACGCCTTCATTCACAATTACGGCGGTCACGACGATCTTTTGGCCGCCCATGGCTTGGAAGTCGGCGCTATCGCCGAGCGGGTAGGGGCCTGATGAACGACCTTGCGTCCAATGCCGGTAGCAGAGCCGACGTGACACAGCCGCGTCCCGCGGCCAATGCCGCGCTCGCCATTCATGGCGGCGACAAGGTGCGCAAGGCGCCGATGCCGCCGCGCCTCGCGCTGGGCGACGCCGAGCGCAAGATGGTCATGGCGGTGCTGGACTATTACCGCGAGCGCGATGTCGATCCCGGCTACGAAGGCCATTTCGAGAAAATGTATTGCCGCGCCTTTGCCGACATGATGGGCGGTGGCTACGCCGACGCGGTCGCCACCGGCACCTCGTCGCTTTATGTCGCGGTTGCGGCGCTCGATCTGCCCAAGGGTAGCGAGGTGCTGGTCTCGCCGATCACCGATCCTGGCAGCCTGGCGGCAATCGTGCTCAACGGGCTCAGGCCGCGGCTGATGGATTCGAAGCCCGGCAGCTATAATGTCGGGCCCGAGCAATTCGCCGAGCGCATCACGCCGAACGTCAGCGCCGCGATGGTGGTGCATGCCGCCGGCCAGGCGGCCGAGATCGACAAGATCGTCGAGATCGCGCACGCGCGCGGCATCAAGGTCATCGAGGATTGCGCGCAGGCCCATGGCGCCCTGTTGCGGGCCAAGCGCGTCGGCGCCTTCGGCGACATTGCGGCGTTCTCCACCATGTACCGCAAGGCGCATATGACGGGACCATCGGGCGGCGTGGTCTTCACCAAGGACCTCGAACTACACCGCCGCGCTGTGGCGCACGCCGACCGCGGCAAGCCGCGCTGGCGCGACGATTTCAGCGACCGCGACCCATCGACCTATCTGTTTCCGGCGCTCAACCATAACACCGACGAAATATCCTGCGCGATCGGGCTCGCCTCGCTCGCCCGCCTGCGCAGCACGATCATCGGCCGGCTTGCCTTCGTGTCGGATTTCGTTGCGCGCCTGGTCGACACCTCGGACGCCTGCACGCCTTACCCGTTTTCGCCGACCGACTCGCCGTTCTTCTATCCGGTCATGGTCGATTGCAGCGCCATCACCTGCAGCAAGATCGAGTTCGCCGAGGCGGTGCGCGCCGAGGGCATCGATCTCAATCCGCATTATCGCTTCGTGGTGTCGGACTGGCCCTATATTCGGCCCTACCTCGCCGACGATTTCGCCGTGCCGAACGCGCACGACGTCTGCAACCGCTCGTTCAATCTCTATCTCAACGAGCGCTACGGCGAGCGCGAGGCGCGCGACGCGGTGAAGGCGATCGTCAAGGTCGAGAAGCATTTCGCCCGGCATTGACGACGTTTCGCGCTCCGCGGCCGGGCGGCTTCGGCGCGCACTGCCGATTTCGATTACGAAAAGTTAAGCGAAATTGCCATGGAACCGACCAAGTGAAGCAATATTTTATGTTGATGAGGCGTCATTTCCGGGCGGGACAGGCTGGGGGAGGGCGATGACAGCAGAGGCGGCCATGTCGCGGCCCTCCAAGCGCTTTGTTTTGCCCTATGAATCTGAATATACGGCCCATCGGAATGACGAGCGGGCCAGCCGGATGATGCGGCTTCGGCTCAAAGCGCGGGAGCACGTCAAGGGGCCGGCAATCATGCCTGAGCTTGCGGACATGGACCACTTGGACCCGCAACCGAAGCGAAAGCGGCTGCGCTTGGAGAGCTGAGCGCCTTGTTCTCTCTTATGGTACGAATTTTCTCTTATGGTACGAAGGGGTCGGATCCATCGCATGAATCGGCTTTAAAGCGACTGCCGCGATCGGCCAAGACCTGATCGAGCGTTTTAGAGCATGTTCCGCTGTCATCGAATCGAGTTCCTTCATTCGTCATTGCCGGGCTTGACCCGGCAATCCATGCTGCGTTGAGGCCGCATGGATGCCCGGGTCAACGGGGTCCCCGCGACGCAAGCGTCGCGGAACCCGTCCCGGGCATGACGAGAACGTGGTGCTA
>JASHPU010000227.1 GCA_030037885.1 Xanthobacteraceae bacterium
CGCGGCGAGACCGGCGACGCCGATCTCGATCACGCCATCGGCCTGATGGCCAAGCACCGCGCGCTCGAAGATACGCTGCGCCGCGCCCAGCATTACGGCGCGATCGCGCGCGACGCGCTGGCGCTGTTTCCGGATTCGGCGATGAAAGCCGCGCTGGCCGAGACCGTCGACTTCTGCATCGCACGGACGCACTGAAGGATTAGAGCATATCTCGCTCAGATAGCACCACGTTCTTGTCATGCCCGGGACGGGTTCCCCGCCGCGCAAGCGCGGCGGGGACCCCACGCCCGGCAATGACGAATGAAGGAACTCGATTCGATTACAGCGGAACATACTCTAGCCGCCGGCGTTAACGGCCGCCGAGCGCGGTGGCGCGCACCCACCATTGCGGGTGCCGTCGGGCGAGCGTCTTTGCGCCTTCGATTGCGGCGGCGGCGGCTGAAAACAGGCCGAAGGACGTCGCGCCCGAGCCGGACATCCGCGCCAGCCGGCAGCCCGGCAGCGCCCGCAAGGCCACGAGCACCTCGGCAATCGCCGGCGCGAGCGCCATGGCCGCAGGCTCCAGATCGTTGGCCTGCAAGGCGAGAAGCTGCAGACATTCGTCGCGGCTTGCCGTCATCGTCAGCCTGCTGGCGTCGAATGCGGCAGGCTCTCCCGCCGCAATCCAGCCGGCGAAGACCGCCTTGGTCGCCAGTGCCACGCCGGGATTGACCAGCACGGCGGGCAGCGGCGGCAGCCGCAGCGGCGCCGACAAGATGTCGCCGATGCCGCGCATCAGCCGCGGGCGCGGATCGAGACAGACCGGCACGTCGGCGCCGGTCGCGCGGGCGGCATCGAGCAGCCGGCCATCATCGGCGGCAAGATCGTTGAGGCGCGCCAACAGGCGCAAGGCCGCCGCCGCATCGGCCGAGCCGCCGCCGAGGCCGGCGGCGACCGGCAACCGCTTGTCGAGATGGAAGGTCCCAAGGCGCAGCCCGGCAACGCGCGCGGCGAGCGCAGCGGCCGCCTTGACCACCAGATTGTCGGCGCCGTCGCCGGCCTGCACGGCACCCGGCCCGCTGACGGTCAACGCCAACGCGCCGAACGGCGCGAAGCTCACTTCGTCGCTGACGTCGGCGAATGCCACCAGGCTTTCCAGGTCGTGGTAACCGTCGGCGCGGCGGCCAACCACCCGCAGCGTCAGGTTGACCTTGGCAGGCGCGCTTTCGACGAACCGTCCCGGCGAGGCCAAGGTCAACGTCACCCGCCGTTGCCGACCTTCTTGCTCTTGACCGCATCGGCGGAAGAAGGCGAGGCCTCGGCCGGCAGCCCGTCCTTGAGCTTTTTCTCAAGCGTAGCGAGTTCGTCCGGGTCGGGGTTGAAGTCCTTGGCTTGCGCCCACTGGAAATGTGCCTCGAGCGTGCGTCCGACCCGCCAATAGGCGTCGCCGAGATGATCATTGATGGTCGGATCGTCGGGCTTGAGCAGCACGGCGCGCTCGAGATTCTTCACCGCCTCGTCGTAATTGCCGGTGCGGAAATAGGCCCAGCCCAGCGAATCGACGATGTAGCCGTCGTCCGGCCGCTGCTCGACGGCTTTGCGGATCATGTCCATGCCCTCGTCGAGGTGCATGCCCTTATCGACCCACGAATAGCCGAGGTAATTGAGCACCAGCGGCTGATCGGGGAACAGCTCCAGCGCCTTTTTCATGTCGGCCTCGGCGCTCGGCCATTGATTGGCGCGCTCGTAACAGATGCCGCGGAAATAGAACATCACCCAGTTCGATTTCGTCGGCTGCGCAATCGTCGCGATGGCCTTGCCGTAAGCGTCGGTGCAGCCGGTGAAATCCTTGCGGCTGCGCTCGACATTGCCGAGCGCCATCAGCGCTTCGGTGTCCTTCGGATGTTCGGCGATGACATGGTCGAGCCGCTTCTTGGCCTCGTCGGTGCGGTCGAGCGCATCGAGATCGATGGCGGACTGGATTTGCGCGCTGCGTGCAAGCGGCGAGCTTGCGGGAACGCGCTCGTAGACCTTGATGGCCAGATCCGGCTTTTTCAGCGTCTCGAAAAGGTCGGCGAGCGACAGCAGCGCCATGCCGTGCGTGGGTTCCAGATAGAGCGCCAATTGCAGATAAACCAGCGCCAAATCCTCGCCGCCGCGCCGACCGATCGAGGCGCCGATGCCGTAAAGCGCTTCGGCGGCGCCTCCTGGCGCCGATTCGACGAGCGGCGGCAGCTTCGCACCTTCCGAAACCTGTTTGATCTCCTGCTGGATCAGCGGGTGATCCGGCAACTGGGCGTCGAAGTCGCCATAGACCTTCAGCGCCGCATCCTTGCCGCCGTTGCGCGACAGATAACGGCCATACGCCTGCACGGTGCGTAGCGCGGTGGAGTCGGCTTTGTAAGCGCTTTCGTAGCGCTTACCGGCGTCCTTCTTGCGGTTGGCAAGATCGTAGATCAACCCGGCATGCAGATCCTTGAAAATGCCGTACCAGTCCGGCCCGGTGAGGCGGTCCATCTCGTCGACCGCGCCGCGGGCGTCGCCGCTGCCGTAGGTCGCCCATGCCGACAAAAGCGCGGCGGTCAAGTCGGTGACCGGCCCGTGCACCGACTGGGAAAAATCCTGCCGGGCGAGACCGTATTGCCGCTGCTTGAGGGCGCGCACGCCGAGCACCAGGCGCGCGATGCGGTCGCTGTGGTCGACCTGCAACAGCTTGTCGGCAAGCTTGGCGGCCTGGTCGACGTCGCCTTCGGTCAGCACCGAGAGAAAGGCCTGGCTGAGCAGATCGGGATTATGCGGATCGCTCTTGAGCACATTGAGGTAGTAGGTCGCCGCCGCCGCGGCGTCGCGCTCGATGCCGGCATGACGGGCCGCCAGATAATTGCCGGCGGCATTATCAGATAGAACGTCCTCCTGGCCCGGCGCCTGAGCGGCGCGGGCGGCGGACGCGGCGGGCATGGTCAACATCACGACAGCGCCGATGACGGCGGCATGCCGGTACAGCAGCGAATAAATCACGGAAGCTCCATCGATCGCATTGATTGGCGGATCGGAATCACGCGCCGAAATCGCGCGCGACAATGACCCTTTTGCCGGGCCCTCGCAAGGACCGCCCGGCATTAGGCCCGCCAACGGCGGCAAAATCGCGGCAAAGCCCATGCGCCGCGAAGTCGCTCCCCGCGCCGCCCGTCGCCGGTGGGAAATCGCGTGGGACAAAGGCGTGAAAGCGCCGTGCCCACGCTGCAGATTCGCTGCCAACGACGCATGGGCCGCTTCGCTCGGCATCCCTGCAAGCTGCGGCCGACGCGCGTGGGCGAAGCGCCGAGTCGATCAAGCCCCACCATTCCGCGCCCTTTCGAACAACCAGGCGTCCTTGCCCAGGTCGCGCTCCAAGATTCCGGAACTGATGGCGCCGCCGCCGCGGCACTCGGCAGCGATGCTTGGCGTCGTCGCATCGGATCTTTGGCGTTCCTGCCATTGCCGCTGCACCGCCGATTCGAGCTGCCAGAACAGATTGCCGAGCGCCGTTATGGTGTGTTCGGCGCCGGCCAAGGCGGTAGCCCGCCTCGCCAATTCGGCGACCGATTCCGCTTGTGCCTTTTTCAGGTGCTCGATTTCGCGCTCGCTCGCGCGCAGCCGCTGCTGCATGTCTTCAAGCAGTTTCTCGGCGCGCTCGGCGCGCGCTGAAACAAGCGCAAGCCGGTGCTCGCGGGCAGATACGTCTGCCTGGTTCTGCTCGTCCGCCTTTATCCGCTCCGCTTCCAATGCGGCCGACGCCAGACGGGCGCGTTCGAGCTGGTCATGCTTGATCTGCAGATCGGCGGAGAGTTCCGTAACGCGGTGCGTCAAGCGCGCGTTTTCGTCGGCTTTTGGAGCAAAGGACTTTTCCAGTGAAATTCGCTCCGCATCCGCCGCGGCCAACGCAACGCGAGCGCGTTCGAGCTGATCGTGCTTGAGCTTAAGGTCGGCAGCGAGCTCGGTGACGCGGTGCGCCAAACGTGAATTTTCGTCGGCCTTGAGCGCGACGGACTTTTGCAGCGCAATTCGCTCCGCCTCCACTGCGGCCAACGCAAGACGGGCGCTTTCGAGCTCGTCACGCTTGAAGTCAAGATCGGCAGAGAGCTCGGTAACGCGGTCCGACAAGCGGGAATTTTCGTCGGTCTTCAGCGCAAAGGACGTCGCCAGCGAGGCCGCTTCGTTCTGTTGATGCGTGAGCTGTTCGCAGGCCTGATCCAGTTCATACTCCAACTCGGCGACCCGCTTGTCTGCCGCCGCGGCGCGGAGCGCTTGTGCCGTCAGCGTCTGCCGCCGCGCGTTCAGCGTCCACGAAAAGCCGTCGTCCTCCGCCATTGGCGTCTTTCCGCGGGAGCTCGGAACGCCGTCCCTCACTCCAGCCCCGCCGCATTGTTTTCAGTTCGATTGCTATTGTGACTATGGTTAATGGAACCTTAACGTCGGCAGGCGGCGGTCCGGATGCGGCCGCCAAAGCCGCGTCGAGCGCTTGAGCCGCACTTCTGAGCGATCGAAGCGGCGATCGCGTTGGGCAACCCGCAGCGCCGGATCGACGGCAAGCTCCTCCAACGCAGGGACGAGCTAGAGCATGTCCCGATCGGACTGCATCAGCGGCGTCATTGCGAGGCGCCCCGAAGCGGCGACGGAGCAATCCCCCACCCTAACCCTCGCCCGCTTGCGGGGGAGGGAAGGGAGGGGGCCTGGATTGCTTCGCTTGCGCCTTCGCGCGACACGCTTCCGCGTCACTCAAACCGCGCCATGGATCCGGACTCGCCGCTCCGCGGCGATCCGGAATGACGAGGGACGAATCATCCGAATTCCGCATCAATCGACCTTCGCGCCGGAGAATTTGACGGCCTTGGCCCACTTTGCCGTATCGGCCGCGACGAAGGCGTCAAGCTCGCTCGGGCTCATGATCATCGGCTCGCCGCCCAGCGCGCGAATGCGGTCCGCGATGGCGGGCTCGGCAAGGCTCGCGTTCACAGTTTTGTTGAGGAGCGCGACCGTTTCTGCCGGCGTTGCTTTTGTTGTGCCGAGGCCCAACCACGAGGTCACCTCGTAGCCGGGGACGACGGCCGCTAGCGGCGGAACTCCCGGCAAGGCCGGCGATGCCTTCAGGCTGGTCACTGCAAGCGCCCGCAGCCGCCCGGCTCGGATAAAGCCGATAGCCCCAATTACGGGGACGAACATGAGCTGGACGCGGCCCGCTACCAGGTCAGCTAACGCTGGCTCACTGCCGCGGTAAGGCACGTGCACCATCGACACGCCGGCCATCATCTGGAACAGCTCGCCGGCGAGATGCGGGCTCGTGCCGCTTCCGGAGGATGCCATATTGATCTTGCCGGGATTGGCCTTGGCATAGCTGATCAATTCCGCGACGCTTTTAACCGCGAACGATCGATTGGTCACCATCACGAGCGGGCCTTGCATGATGCCGGCCACCATGGCGATGTCGCGGATGAAATCGAACGGCAAATTCTTGTAGAGCGTCGCATCGATCGCATTATTTGCACCCGCCAGGATCAGCGTGCAGCCGTCGGGCTGCGCCTTGATCACGGCTTCGGCGGCGAGACTGCCACCGGCGCCCGGGCGGTTGTCGACGACGACCGATTGACCCAAACTTTGCTGCAGCGGCTGCGCGATCAGCCGCGCGGCAATGTCGCCTACGCTCCCTGGCGGAAAACCCACCAGGATGTGGACGGGCCGCGGAGGGGACGAATCCGCCGTTGCAGAACGCGGAACGAGCGGCGATGCGGCGGCGCCGATCGAAAGCAACAAAAACTTGCGGCGAACGAGATTCATGCCGGCCACTCTTATCGCTGATTCATTTCCTCACCCTGAGGTGCTCGGCGCGCAGCGCCGAGCCTCGAAGGGTGCAGGCCGGGGTGCCTCGGCCTACATCCTTCGAGGCTCGCTTCGCTCGCACCTCAGGATGAGGGTCAAGGTTGAGTGCGCTTGGTATGATGATGCGATCATGATTACGAGGCGGAGCGGCGCCCTTGCCGTGATTGCGGAGCGCGTGACGCTGCATGTGCCGGATCAGCAATTTGGCCGACGGCGACGGGGCGCTGCCATAGACGAAAGCAATCGATGTCCGGGGCGCCGGATCGGCTGCGATGTCGCGGAAGACGACGTTGGAAACGTTCGTCGTTTTCAAAAGCGCCGGCACGACCGCGATGCCGTAGCCGAGACCGACGTATGACAGCACCGCAATGAAATCGCTGTCGCGCATGACCACGCGCGGTATGAAATGGCCGATGCTGGCAATGGCTTCGGTATGGCCGGAGAACCCCAGGTCAAGCTCGGGTGTAGTACTGACGAACGCTTCGGGCGCAAGCATCGCGGGACTGATGGTCTTGTGCCGCGCGAGGGGATGCTCGCTCGGCAGCGCCAGCACCGTGGGCTGGCGATAGACTTCGAAACCGCGGACGCCCGACGGATATTTGTGCGGCATGCGCGTGAACCCGGCATCAAGCTCGTTGTGTAAGATGCCGGCAATCTGCGCCGTCGACTTAAGGTTGTGGATCGCGATCTCGATCGCCGGATGGGCTTGCCGGAACGCGCCGACCCAGTTTCCTAACAAGCCCGCACTGGACATCGAGATCACGAAGCCGAGTTGAAGACGACCCAGTTCGCCGCGTCCGGCCTGCCGGGCAACCGCCACCGTTTCTTCGGCTTGGCGCAGCACTTCGCGCGCGCCGGCGAGAAAGCGCTGGCCTGCCGCAGTGACGACGACTTTCCTGCCGATTCTTCGCCGCAGCAGCTTGGTGCCGAGATCGCTTTCAAGTCTCTGGATCTGATGGGTGAGCGTCGGCGGCGTGATGCCGAGCCGCTCGGCGGCGCGGGCGAAATGCTGCTCCTCGGCGACCGCCACGAAAGAGCGGAACAACCGGGTCTCGATGTCGCTCATGCGTTAACCTCCATCGCAATGAATTTGCGAGGTGCCCGCAATGCAAAAAAGCAGCCACTATCATAGATTACGCACGTGAATTTTGCAAACAAAAAAGAGCGTGAGTCGATCATGCCGGATGCGGCGTACCAAATTGTCACGCTCAAACGCGCCGTCGCGCGTCACGGCGTGGTGTGTCGCGTGCGCAGCGAGCGCGGCGGCGTGCGCGTCGATATTTTTTGGCGGCCGCCGCGGGTCAGACGCAGCATGCGGCCGTTCCTGAGCGCGATGCCGCTGGCACTGATGCGGGAGTTGACCGGCAGAGGCTTTGCGGCGGTCGACGACGTGCCGATCGATGGGCTCTTCCAAACCGGCATCGTGGCGGCATCGTTCGCGAGCGGCGCAACCGAGGCCGCGACGTTGGCGCGCGCGATCATCGCCAGCCATGGCCTTGCCAACTCCGACCGCGTCGTGGCCTGGGCGCCGCGAGGCGGGGAATCCGGCGCCGTGGTCGAGCAAAGGGCTTGGCAAGCTTGATGGCAGTTTTCCGGATGATTTCAGGTCGATCCACTCGCTCGTCATTGCGAGCGAAGCGAAGCAATCCAGAACGGCGCCGCCGCACTGGATTGCTTCGTCGCGGAGCTTGTCATCGGGCCGGCCACTTCGGGCCGGACCCGTTGGCTCCTCGCAATGACGAGCGAGTGGATCAACCTAACTTCATCGCGCTCGACTGAGCATGGCGAACAAAGCGCCCACCGAGATCGACAGACGAATCGGTGTCCGGCTGCGGATGCGGCGACTGACGCTCGATATGTCTCAGGAACAGCTCGCCGCGGGACTCGGCGTGACGTTTCAGCAGGTGCAGAAATACGAGAAAGGCCACAACCGCATCGGCGCGGGTCGATTGCAGCAGTTCGCCGAAATCCTCCAGGTGCCGGTCAGCTTCTTTTTCGAGGATTTTGCCGCGCCTGAGGGAACGCAGGCGCCGTCGTCATCGGAGCTGTCGGATTTCCTGGCGACCGCCGACGGGCAGGCTTTGACCAGGGCGTTGATGAACATCCGCGATGCACAGGAGCGCCATTGCATCGTCATTCTGCTCGAGGCGATGGCGCGCGAATGAGCGATCCGCCAGCCCCGGCCGCGGCGGCGGACCTGGTGCGCCGCATCGTCGAGCATTTGCAGGCCGCGGCGCGCGCGGCAGCGGCTTGCGTCAAGGCGGGTGATACCGATCAGGCGCTCGCGCTGTTGCGCGAAATCGAGGCGCCGCTCTACGAGGTGACGACGTTGCTCAACGCCGCAGGCATTTTGCGCGGCGATCACGCGGAGTAGACGCCCGATTCAATAAACCGTCATTGCGAGGTGGGGACCGGCCGTTGACCGACCCGCCTTGGATGAGAGATGACGCGCACTGCTGCCTCTCCCCGCAAGCGGGGAGAAGGAGTTCGCCTGCACAGCCTTCGAGGCCCACACTTTCTTCCTAGAGCATGTTCCGCTCCGATCGAATCGCGACTCCTCGGTTCGTCATTGCCGGGCTTGACCCGGCAATCCATGCTGCGTTGGGGCCGCATGGATGCGCGGGTCAAGCCCGCGCATGACGGGGAAGTGGCGCTACATGAGCGAGATCTGCTCTAGG
>JASHPU010000228.1 GCA_030037885.1 Xanthobacteraceae bacterium
GCTGCAGATGCTTCGGGTAGGATTTGTCGTGTTGGTAGAAATAGGTGCAGACTTCGGTGGTGATGGTGAAGCCGGGCGGCACCGGCAGGCCGAGATGCGCCATCTCGGCAAGGCCGGCGCCCTTGCCGCCGAGCAGATTGCGCATCGCGGCGCGGCCTTCCGCCTTGCCGCCGCCGAAGCCATAGACCCACTTGCCCTTTTTCGCGGCTTTTTGGGCCGGAGCGCGCTCCGGCTTGGCTGCGGAGACGCGCGACTTATTGGCGCCGTTGCGGCGCGCGCGGACGGCCGATGTCTTCACCGGTTGACGGGAGGTTTTGGAGCGCGATTTGGCCATGGATGCGTCATCAGCGGAAGAAATGGTGGATGTGGTTGAGGCCCTCGACGCCGATGATGATGAGATAGATCGCGACGATGTAGTTGAGCAAGCGCGGCAGGATCAGAATCAAAATTCCGGCGATCAAGGCAACAAGCGGCGAAATGTTGGGATCCGTGAGGGTCATGAATTTGCCTTGGGTTGGATTATGCGGAAGGAACGCGGCAGGTCGGCAGGGATAGCATATCAACGCGCCGGGCGCATTTCGGTTCTGGCATGGCGGGGGTGGCTGGAAACCATTCATTCGTCGGGTCCGCCGGACCCATTGCGCCTCCACCGCTCCGATACATCATCGAGCCGCCCGCCGAACAGGATCAGCAAGAACGCCAGCACCACGCCGCCCACAACGCCACCCCAGGACGCAGTTCCGCAAGCGGCGCCGGGCGCGGCACGGCCTGCGCACGGCCGTGGACTGCCATGCAGGTCGCGGTTGCGGCCGACGAGCCCGCCGACGATTGCGGCGACGATGACGCCGAGCACGATGTCGACGATGCCCATGCTGATAATTTAACGCAGCGGCCGGCGCGCTGAAAGCCGGATCACGCAAATCCAGGTCGATCGCTTTCAGTCCGCTCGTCCCCGCGAAAGCGGGGACCCAGTTGGCTACCGCAACACCGGACGCGAGCCGTCTGGATTCCCGCTTTCGCGGGAATGAGCGGAATACATTACACATTCCGCTCGTCCCCGCGAAAGCGGGGACCCAGTTGGCTATCGCAACACCGGACGCGAGCCGTCTGGATTCCCGCTTTCGCGGGAATGAGCGGAAATTAGCAACCTAATTAGCTCAGCCCTCGATCTTGGAAAAATCCGCGACCGCGCGTGTTGCGGCGCGGATTTCGTTGAGCAGTTTCAGCCGGTTCTCGCGCAGCGCCTGGTCGTCGACGTTGACGGTCACCTTGTCGAAGAAGGCATCGACGGTGGGCCGCAGCTTGGCCATGGCGCGCATCGCGCCTTCGAAATCCTCGGCAGCGACGGCGCGCTCGGCATCGGCCTTCGCGGTGCCGACCGCCTGCGCCAGCGCCTTCTCTTCGTCCTGCTGGTAGAACTTGGGATCGGGCGCGCCGGTATACTCGCGCTTGTCCTTGCGCTCCTCGATGCGGATGATGTTGGTCGCGCGCTTATAGCCGGCGAGCAGGTTCTTGCCGTCATCAGTATCGAGGAATTTTCCCAACGCCTCGACGCGGCGGACGATGAGCAGGAGATCGTCCTGCCCTTCGAGCGCGAACACCGCATCGACCAGATCATGCCGCGCGCCTTGCTCGCGGAGCTGCACTTTTAGGCGGTCGGCGAAGAAGGCCAGAAGATCTTCCTCAAGGCCAAATCCAAAAAGCCCGGGGAATGGCGTATCAATTACGACAGCTCCTTTTTGTTTCTGTTTCTCAACTGCTAAAGCGTCTTCGAGGCGAGAAACCCTGTCCTCGTAGCGATCCAATACCCTTTGCATATTTCGATTCTTCCAACCATCAGTCACTATCTCGAAAATTATTTTAAGTGGCGCACGAATTCTATTGTCCAGGACCAATCGAATCACACCGAGCGCCGCTCTACGCAACGCGTAAGGGTCTTTGCTGCCTGTCGGCTTCTCATCAACCGCCCAAAATCCAACCAACGTATCGATCTTGTCCGCCAACCCTACTGCGACCGACACCGGATCGCTCGGCACCAGATCATCAGGCCCCTTCGGCCGGTAATGATCCTCGATCGCATGGGCGACGGCCTCATCCTCGCCCTGGGTCTCGGCGTAGTATTTCCCCATAACGCCTTGCAGCTCGGGGAATTCGCCGACGACTTCGGTGAGCAAATCGGCCTTGCACAGCCGCGCTGCGCGTCTCGCTTTCGCCACGTCGGCGCCGACCAGCGGTGCCAGCTCGGCGGCCAATCGTTCAATCCTTTCAATGCGCTCGGCCTGGGTGCCGAGCTTCTCGTGAAAGATGATGTCCTTGAACTTTGGCAGGCGCTCTTCCAAACGCGTCCTTAAATCGGTTTCGTAGAAGAACTTGGCATCCGACAGCCGGGCGCGGATGACGCGCGCGTTGCCGGCGACGATGGCGGCGCCGCCATCGGCCGCCTCCATGTTGGCAACCAGAATGAATTTGTCGACCAGTTTGGCGTGGGCGGCGTCGCGCAGCACGAAGCATTTCTGGTTGTTGCGGATGGTGGCGCGGATCACTTCCTCGGGGATGTGCAAGAACTTTTCGTCGAACGCGCCCATCAGCACCACCGGCCATTCGACGAGGCCTGCGGTTTCGGCCAACAGGCCGTCGTCCTCGACCAGTTCGAGGCCCTGGGCGAAGGCGAGCTGCTTCGCTTCGGTCAGAATAATGTCGCGCCGGCGCTCCGCGTCGAGCACGACCTTGGCGCGCTCGAGCTTCGCCATGTAGTCGGCGAGCCGGCGCACCGCGAACGGCTGCGGCGCCAGGAAGCGATGGCCGCGCGTCACATTGCCGGCGGCGATGCCGTCGACCGCGAACGGCACGATTTCGGGGTCCTCGGTCTCCGGGCCGAACGTGGCGACGATCGCATGCAGCGGGCGCACCCAGCCGAGCGCGCCGGGTTTTTCCGACTGCACGCCCCAGCGCATCGATTTCGGCCACGGAAAATTTTTGATCACGTCGGGCAGGATTTCGCCGATCACGTCGATGGCCGGGCGGCCCGGCTTATCGATCACCGCGACGTAGAAATCACCCTTCTTGTCGGGCTGCACCTTGGCTTCGTCGATCGACTTGAGCCCGGCGGCGCGGAGGAATCCGGCGAGCGCGTTGTCCGGCGCGCCGACGCGCGGACCCTTCTTCTCCTCGCGCAGGTCGGGCTGGCGCGCCGGCACGCCGTGCACCGAGAGCGCCAGCCGCCGCGGCGTCACGAACGCCTTGGCGCCGTCATGGACAAGCCCGGCCTCGACCAGCCGGCCGGTCACGATTTTGCGCAAATCCTCGGCCGCCCGCCCCTGCATGCGGGCGGGAATTTCCTCGGAGAACAGTTCGAGCAAAAGGTCGGGCATGGCTCAGGCGGCTACTTAGGCTATCGCAATAATGATGTCATCGTGGCCTTGCATGGCCGTAGTTCGTGGGAAGCAGATGTGCATGAAACGCCACGCGCCTCTTCACCCTCCCCTGGAGGGGGAGGGTCGGCGCGCGGCGCGCGGCGCGCGCCGGGGTGGGGTGCCGGCGGTGCCACCTTCGATGCTTTAACGGCTGTGCATCGTTATCGCGCGACCCATAGACGGCGGCGTAAACCGTCTCCATGACGCCATCGATGTTTTGACTAAGATCATTGTTCCAGAAGCGGATGACGCGAAAACCTTCACGTTCGAACCAACGAGTGCGCCGCGCGTCCTTGTCTTTTTGCTCTTCGGCATTGTGCTGCGAACCGTCAAGCTCGATCACGAGACGCGCTGCCAAACAGGCAAAATCGGCAACATAAGGACCGATAGGAACTTGACGCCGGAAATGCGTACCGTCCATTTCAATCGCACGAAGCCGCTTCCACAGGAGGACTTCAGTTTCCGTTGATTTCTCGCGCAGGCGGCGAGCAGTCGCACGGCGGAAACGATCGATCGGAAAGCCGTTACTCATAGCTGCCTTCACCGCCGTCACCCCACCCCGGCTCGCATCTGCGATGCGAGCCGACCCTCCCCCTCCAGGGGAGGGTGAAGAGCGCCGTCACCTCCGCGTTTCGACCCTCACGTCGCAAGTTTCTTATGACTGCCGTCGCACATCGGCTTTTTGCCGCTGCGCTTGCAGGCGCAGAACCAGACCTGCTCGGATTTGTCGGCCTTGAATTCGATCGGCCGGAACGCCGTGGGCTTGTGCGAGCCGTCGCAGAACGGCTGCGTTTTGGAGCGCCCGCAGGCGCACCACCAGTAACTCTCGCCGGCCTCCACCTCGATCACGATCGGCCGCTGTCCGCCGATTTCCGGCATGTCGCCGGTGGCCGTCGTCGCCGCGTCGCTCATGCGCTTCTCCCTCCGCCTTCGGTTGCCAGCCACGCCTCGCCGCAGGCCTTGGCGAGATCGCGCACCCTCAAGATATAGCTTTGCCGCTCGGTCACGGAAATCACGCCGCGGGCGTCGAGCAGATTGAACACGTGGCTCGCCTTGATGCACTGGTCGTAGGCCGGCAGCGCCATCAGGTGGCGGCCGCGGGCTTTGGGAGGAATATTATTTGATATTCCGTCCCCGGACTGCGGGGACTGCCAGCCCGCCTCCAGATATTTTTTGCACGCCGCCTCCGCCATGCGGAATTGCTCGAACAGCATGTCGGTGTCGGCGTATTCGAAATTGTGCCGGGAATATTCCTGCTCGGCTTGCAGGAAAATATCGCTGTAGCGCACGCGCGCGGCGCCGTCGCGGCCGTTGAAGTTGAGATCGAACACGTTCTCGACGCCCTGCACGTACATGGCGAGCCGCTCCAGCCCGTAGGTCAGTTCGCCGGAGACCGGCGCGCATTCGAAGTCGGCGACCTGCTGAAAATAAGTGAATTGCGACACTTCCATGCCGTCGCACCAGCACTCCCAGCCGAGCCCCCAGGCGCCGAGCGTCGGGCTTTCCCAATCGTCCTCGACGAAGCGGATGTCGTGGATTTTCGGATCGATGCCGATGGCGTAGAGCGATCGCAGATAAAGCTCCTGCAGATCGTCCGGCGATGGTTTGAGGATCACCTGTAGCTGATAATAATGCTGCAGGCGGTTGGGATTCTCGCCGTAGCGGCCGTCCTTGGGCCGGCGCGACGGCTGCACAAAGGCGGCGCTCCACGGCTTTGGACCGAGCGCACGGAGCGTGGTCGCCGGATGAAACGTACCGGCGCCCACCTCCATGTCGTAGGGCTGCAGAATGACGCAGCCCCAATCCGCCCAGTAGCGCTGCAGCGCCAGGATCAAACCCTGGAACGAGCGTTCCGGGCGCATATGGGGCGGCAGATCGTCAAGGCGCAATGCGCTCATGAGGTACGTTGTTGGTGGAACAGGTTGCCGAGGTCAAGCCCGCGAGAGTGATTCGTCATTCCGGGGCCGAGCGAAGCGAGGAGCCCGGAATCCATAAGCCTGGCGCAGGGGTTATGGATTCCGGACTCGCCGCTTCGCGGCGATCCGGAATGACGATCCGTATAAATTCGATGGCGGGAAGCGATGCGGCCGCTATGCTGCCGGCGCGGGCGATACGGCTGGACGGAGGAAATGGTGCAAATGATTGGACGCGTGCTCACGGCCGCGTGTGCGGCACTGGTGTCGCTTGGCGCCGCGTCCCTTGCCCAGGCGCAGGATTTTCCGACCCGGCCGGTGCGCATCGTGGTGGCGTTCCCGCCCGGCGGCCCGACCGATTTCGTCGGCCGCCTGATCGCCGGCAAGATGAGCGCTACGCTCGGCCAGAAGGTGTTCATCGAGAACCGGCCCGGCGCCAACGGCACCGTCGGCGGCGCCAATGTGGCGCAGTCGCCGCCGGACGGCTATTCGCTGTTTCTCACCACCGCCGGTGCCATGACGGTCTCGCCCCACATCATGCCGGAAATTCCGTATGACGCGCTGCGCGACTTCGCCCCGGTCGCCGAGGTCGTCACCAACACCGAAGTGCTGGTGGTGCGGCCGCAGCTCGGCATCAAGGATGCCAAGGCGCTGGTGGCGCTCGCCAAGCAAAAACCCGGCGCCGTCACGTTCGCTTCGACCGGCATCGGCTCGCCGCCGCATCTGGCGCAAATTCTGTTCGCCGATGCGGCGGGCGTCAAATTCCTGCACGTGCCCTATCGCGGCGCGGCGCCGGCGCTGACCGATCTGCTCGGCGGCCAAGTGCAGGTCTTTGCCGCCGACGTGCCGGCGGTGATCGCGCAAATCCAGGCCGGCGCCATCGTGCCGATCGGCGCCGCCGCCGACAAGCGCAACGCCATCTTGCCGAACGTCGCTACGCTCGCCGAACAGGGCTATCCCAATACCGACGCGTCGAACTGGTATGCGCTGCTGGCGCCGGCCAAGACGCCGCCGGCGGTGATCGCCAAGCTCAACACGGCGGTCAACGCGGCGATCGCGGATCCGGTGGTTCGCAACAAGCTGATCAAATCCGGCGCGGTGCCGGTCGGCGGCACGCCCGAGCAGCTCGGCACCTTCATGAAAGCCGAATACGAGAAATGGGGCCGCGTCGTGCGCGCGCACGGCATCAAGGAGACGCCGTAATCGCCGGCTCGATAAACTCCGCTCATTCCTCCGAAAGTGGGAATCCAGACTGGGTCGCCGCTTTCGCGGCGACGAGCGCAAGCTAAACCGTCAGCGCGTCCAAAAAAATCTAGAGCACGTTCCGCTGTAATCGAATCGAGCTCCTTCATTCGTCATTGCCGGGCGTGGGGTCCCCGCCGCGCTTGCGCGGCGGGGTGCCCCTGACCCGGCAATCCATGCTGCGTTGAAGCCGCATGGATGCCCGGGTCAACGGGGCCCCCGCGACGCAAGCGTCGCGGGGAACCCGTCCCGGGCATGACGAGAACGTGGTGCTATCTGAGCGAGATAGGCTCTAGCCCGGCCGGTATTCGCCGGTTTGCGGGTCGCGCTTGAGCGTGCCGCGATCGACCGGTTCGACGGCGGCGCTGTCGCGAACATCGTCAAGCTCGGCGTTGACGCGATGGGCTTCCTTCACGCACCAGCGCACCAGCGCCGCCGCTCCCATCAAGCCCAGCGCCAGGACAAAGGCCGGCGGCATCTTTTTGACCTCCGTCAGAGCCCGTAGCGCGCCCACAGCGCGCGCGCCTCGAGCGCCGATATGATATCCGCAGCGAGGCCGCCTTGCAGCAATTCATTGCCGCCGCCGATCGCGCCGCCGACGCCCGGAATCCGCCGCCCGAGCCAGCCGCGCTCGGTCGTCACCAACGGCGTAACCACCTTGTCGCCGAATCGTTCGCGCAGCACGCCGCGCAGATCGCCGAGCGCGTCGACGAGGCCGAGTTCGAGCGCGCGGCGGCCGGTCCAATAGGCGCCGGAGAATAATTCGCCGTCCGCTTCGTCGAGCTTGCCGGCGCGGCGCGATTTGACCAGCGCGATGAAATCGTCGTGGATCTGCCGCTGCAGATTTTTCAGCCGCTCGACGTCGCCGGCATCCTCCGGCAGGAACGGATCGAGCATCGCCTTGTGCTCGCCCGATGTGTAGAGCCGCCGCTCGACGCCGAGCTTGGCGATCGCCTTGTCGAAGCCGAAGGAGCCGCCGACCACCCCGATCGAGCCGACGATCGAATTGGCATCGGCGACGATCTCGTCGGCCGCACAGGCGATCATGTAGCCGCCGGACGCGGCGGCGTCCTCGACGAAGGCGATGACGCGGCGATTCTTTTCCGACGCCAATTCGCGAATGCGCTGAAAGATCAGATGCGATTGCGCCGCTGAACCGCCCGGCGAGTTGATGACGAGCGCGACCGCGGCGGCGCGACGCGGCGCAAAGGCGCGATCGAGCATGCGCGCGGTGCCGGCTAGCGACAGGCCCGGGCGGAGCGGCGCCGAAATGCCGATCACGCCGGCGAGCCGCACCACCGGCACGAGCGGCGCGTCGCCGCGCCAGCGCCGCGGCACGAGCGGCCGCAATGGCGCCATGGCCCGCCTCGAAAAATCCTTGAAGCGCTCCGTCGACCACAAATCTGTCATGCGATTTACATAGGACGCGGCGCGCAACGGCTCAAGTAACCGCACGTTAACGCATGGAATGCTTCTTGCTTACCATAATAAAGCCGGATCGACGAGCTAATGAGCTGCCCATGAAAATCTACATGCTGTTGATGCTCATCGCCGTGTTCGTCGGCTTTTCCTATGTTCCGGCCCGACGACGAACGGAACCGCGCGATCCGGCGGCGCCCGATTCGGTGCCGGCCTATGCCCAACGAATGAGCAGCCGCTGAATTAGCGGTCGGTCAGCGCCAAGCCGGCGCCGCCGCGCAACACGGCTTCGACTTGCATCGTCGGCTTGCCCGCGGCATCGGCGAGCAGAAGACCGGGAAGCAACGCAAGCGGTGCGCGGCTTGCTTTGATCGCCCGCGCCAGGATGCGAATCGCCGGAGCGCCCGGCTTCGGATAAATCGGCAAGACCGTCACGGCGCCGAAATCGGCCGCGAGGCCGGCCAGCACGTCGGTAAGGCCGTCGGGGCGCCAGATCAGCGTCAGCATGCCGGAAGGGCGCAACAGCCGCGACGCGGTGAGGAGCCATGTGTCGAGCGTGCCCTTCGTCGCCGTATAGGCGGCGCGGCGCTGCGGCTCGGGCGACGGATGTTGCAAGACGTTGAACGGCGGATTCATCAGCACGCCATCGGCCGAGCCTGCCGTCAGGCCGGCTGCCGCGAATGCTTCGAGCGGCGCGCCAACGTCGAGACATATCGCGCGTACGCGGTCGTCCATGCCGTTGCGCGCCGCATTTTCCTCCGCGAGCGCCACCAGCGCCGGATCGATATCGACCAGCGTGACTGTGACGCCCGCGATCCGTTTTGCCAGCGCCAACCCGGCTGCGCCGACGCCGGCGCCGAGATCCACGGCATGGTCGCCCGGATCTGCGGCCGTCGCCGCCGCCAGCAGGATCGCGTCATGACCGACGCGATGGCCGCGCAACGGCTGGCGCAAAACGAGACGGCCGCCGAGGACGGCATCTTCGCTGGTTCCGTAAAGCGAATGTGGCGCGACCATAAAGATTTGCCGCAATCGTTGCCTAGGCGTTCGCTGGTTCGCTAAGCTCGAACCGTCGCTTGTCCGTTTCGTCCCCGCAAAGGAATCCGTCAGTCCATGGCCGGCGCCGCGCGCCTGATGCAGGCGATCCGCATCCGCGACACCAAGCAGCCGTTCGATCGCCTGGTCAGGTTCAATTGGCCGGGCCAATTCATCGTCATTTTCGCCGGCATGCTGGTTTCGTTTCTGATCGCCGGCCTCTGGTTTCCGTATTGGCGCATCGCCGATATGGACATGTTCGTCGTTTATAACGCATTGCTGCTCAATGCGCATCTGCCGCAGGAATACGTCGCCCATCCGGCCTACCTGCCGATCCTGCTGCTGAGTTATTGGCTGCGCGCGCTGCACGCCATCGGGCTCATCCCCATCGATTCGTTCGACGGCGTGCCGCCGATCGGCAACCAGGGCGCGTTTGCGGCCGCGTGGACGCCGGCGACGCAGGCCGGCCGCGTGCTCTCGCTCATCACCGCGATGGCCATCGTCGCCGCGTTCATGTATCTGCTGCGCGCTCTGGTGCGCGACTGGCGCATTGCCGGCTTCGGCGGCTTTCTGTTGGCGTTTTCCGGCGGCATGGCGATGGAGATGCGCGCCATGCGCCCCGAGCTTCTGGCCGCCGGGCTGTTCATGATTGCACTGCTCATGCTGCTGATCGCGGCCAAGCGCGGCGAGCGGCCGTGGCGGCCGGCCGTCGTCGGAATTGCGAGCCTGCTCATCACGCTTGGAATGCAGAGCAAGGTGCAAGTGTTTTTTCTGATCTGTTTCTTGCCGATCCTGCTGCTGCCATTCGGTCCCGACGCGACAGCTAAAGCAAATGTGCAAGCCGGTTTCTGGCACGCGCGCAAAGCATGGGCGGCGGTCGCCGCGGCGGCGCTGGCGACGGCCGTTGCCGTGTATCTCGCGAAGGATCTGCTCAGCCTCGGCTTTGCGCCCACGGACCACGCCGATGTCGGACTGCTGCCGCTGCGCGTCAGCGCCGCAACATACTGGTCGTTGCTCGCCGCTTGGCTCGCGTTCGGCATGGCCGCGTATTGTTTGATGTGGCGCGTTGCCGCGCTCGAAGGGCTCGTGGCCGCCTTGGCGGCCGTCGCCGGCTGCATGATCGGGCTCCTGGCGCTGTACGCGCGCTTGCAGCCCGACAACGCCATCGTCGTGTTCCATCCGCTGGAGACGATGCTGTCCTGGGCGTCGGCATCCGATCCGCGGCTGACGGCGGGTCATTCGCTGTTCGACCCGGCCCGCATTCAGTTCCTGATGCACGCGATCGCCGGCGTGATCGCGCGCCGCACCTTCATTCTGCATTCGTCGCCGCGGCCGACGATCTTTCTCGAATGGTTCGTCATCGCCGCGACATTCATCGCCGCGCGACGCCGGCAATGGCAGCTCGTCGCCTGCGTCGCGGCGCTGATGCTCACCGACTGGGGTGTCGATCTGCTCGACATGGGCCGCCGCCTGCAGGAGGGTTATTTTTTGTTCACCGACCCGCTGACGATCATCGCCGCCGCGCTCCTGATCGCCGGACTTACGGACCTGCAGCAGCGTCGCTGGACCTATCCGGTCGGCATCGCCCTCGTCGTCGCCCACATCGTCGTCAGCCAGGCCGAGCCGATCAAGCACGCCCTGCGCAGCGACGGCCCGCAGGTGCTGTGCAACGAGGGCTACCTGATCTTCTATCGCCGGCTCGGCTGGCCGCCATTCTGTCCGCCGCGGCCACAGTCGCAGCAAAGCTCTGCAGCGACCGCCCCATCGCAATTCGATTGAACGCCGAATTTCATGGCCTGGCAAATCCACACCTACTGAGGAATTCTGGCAATGACATTGACGCTTTCTCCATCATGAACCATCCGCGAAATGGAATCATGATCAGTTCGCAGCCGCTTTTCTGTTCTCTCATCAAATAACCAATAGCCACGCGACTGCAAAAGCGAAATGAGCTGCTCAGCCGAGCATCCCCTTTCGGCGAGGATGTACGGTGACAACTCCATAACGAGAGTTGGTTTGTGGCGCGACAGCGTCGCGCTGGCGCCGGAGAGAACGTCACACTCGAAGCCGTCGACATCGAGCTTGACGACATGAACGGCAGGATCGCCGTTCTCGATCATGATGCGATCAAGCGTTTGCGCCCGTGCGCCGCTGGTGCTCTTCTGCTGACCAAGAAGTTTCGGATGGACTTTGGGCCGCGCCGCAAGCGGCCAACTTGAATACACATTGTCCGGAAGACCCTGTGACCCTTCTCGGATCAGAAAACATTGATACGTTGCAACGCGCGTGGCGAGGTCAGGATTGAGAGCCAAATTGCGCAATAATTTCGCGTACGCGAACGCGGTCGGCTCGAATGCATAGACGCGCCCGGCGGGTCCCACCAAGCGCGCGAGATGAAGCGTGTGGCTGCCGATGTTGGCGCCGACGTCCAAAACCGTCATGCCGGGCTTGACGAGGGCAGCCAAGGCGCGACACGTCGATGGTTCAAAAGCGCCCAATAAATAGATCGCCAAGTCAATTCCTTCGCGAAGATCAAGCTCATAGCGAAGACCTTTCCTGGTGGTGACGACCTTGTCGGTCCCACCGACGGCTTTACGTGCCGTGCTCACTGCCCGGTACAGAGCTTTGGCCAACGCGATCTTGCGGGCTGTCTTCATGCCGGAGATTTAGAGCATATCTCGCTCAGATAGCACCACGTTCTCGTCATGCCCGGGACGGGTTCCCCGCCGCGCAAGCGCGGCGGGGACCCCACGCCCGGCAATGACGAATGAAGGAACTCGATTCGATTACAGCGGAACATGCTCTAGTCGGCTTCGCGGCGCGGAACAATTGTTCAGCCCCTGTCGGGGCGAAGCTCGTGGCCGTAGCCGGCCTCGGCCAAGAGCCGCCGCGCCGCTGCCGCCTGGTCCGCGTCGACCAGGATGCGCCGCGGGAAAATGCCGATCGAGCCTTCCAGCACGCTCATGTTCTGATCGACCACGACGTGGCCGATGCGCGCCGCCTTCAGCAGCGCTTCGATCGCGGAGATCAACACCGCGTCGTTGGTGCGGACGAGTTCGCGCATCGCTTCAGCTCCGCCGCCGTTCCTCGCCCGGCGCACGCAGCGCCAGGTCGGCGATGAGTTTCGCTTCACGGCGCTGGCGCATGGTGCACGGCACCAGGACCGCAACGTCATAGCGGTCCGTGGCGGCAGCGTCGACGCGACTCTGGCTGCTTGACATTGTTCCCCTTCACCGCCACGTCCATGGGTGCGCGGCCGACCTGCCGCGATGGCGACGAACGCTGCTCGACGCGATGACGCTTCGCCGCCTTGGAGACGAAGGTATCGTTGCCGCGTCACCATAGCGTTTCTATGGTGAGCCGTCCTGTACTGCCAATGGATTTACGTCGAAAAAATTGGAGATAATTTCAGTGGCCGTCATCCTTTCGTTCGAGAGCCGCGCCGAACCCTCGATCGATCCCCTCGTGGATCTGGTTGCCGCCGACATGGAGCGCGTCAACGGCGCGATTGTGGCGCGCACCGGTTCGGAAGTGGCGATGATTCCCGAGGTCGCCAATCACCTGATCAATTCCGGCGGCAAGCGGCTGCGGCCGATGCTGACCTTGGCGCTGGCGCGGCTCACCGGCTATGGCGGCGACGGCCACATCAAGCTCGCCGCCGCGGTCGAGTTCATGCACACGGCGACGCTGTTGCATGACGACGTGGTCGACGAAAGCGAGCTGCGCCGCGGCCGGCTCGCCGCGCGCATGCTGTGGGGCAACGAGGCGAGCGTGCTGGTCGGCGATTTTCTGCTCGGCCAGGCGTTCAAGATGATGGTCGAGGTCGGCAGCCTCAAGGCGCTCGAAATCCTGTCCTCGGCCGCCGCGGTGATCGCCGAAGGCGAAGTCATGCAGCTCGCCGCCGCCAAGAACACCGCGACCACGGAGGACGAATACATCGCGGTGATCCGCGCCAAGACCGCCGAGCTGTTCGCCGCGGCCTGCGAGGTCGGCCCGGCTTTGTCCGGGCGCGACAAGGCCGAGCAGGCCGCGTGCCGCTCGTTCGGCATGAATCTCGGAATTACCTTCCAACTCGTCGACGACGTACTCGACTACGGCGGCACCGCGCAAAAACTCGGCAAGAACATCGGCGACGATTTTCGCGAGGGCAAGATCACGCTGCCGGTGGTTTTGGCGTTCCGCCGCGGCGGCGAAGCCGAGCGCGCGTTCTGGCGGCGCACGCTCGAACGCGGCGAGACCGGCGACGCCGATCTCGATCACGCCATCGGCCTGATGGCCAAGCACCGCGCGCTCGAAGATACGCTGCGCCGCGCCCAGCATTACGGCGCGATCGCGCGCGACGCGCTGGCGCTGTTTCCGGATTCGGCGATGAAAGCCGCGCTGGCCGAGACCGTCGACTTCTGCATCGCACGGACGCACTGAAG
>JASHPU010000229.1 GCA_030037885.1 Xanthobacteraceae bacterium
AACGCTTGGGCCTCTGTATGGGCGCACTTGCGGCGGAGATCAAACAAAAAATGAAAATCTCCGACGCCGCAATCACCGAACTGAAATTGCGTCACCCGTGCTGCGACGTGGCGGCGCAATGGGTGAAGCTCCGCAAAAAGGGTAAAAAGTTCATCGGGCCGTGCCCACTGCACTCGCGCGATCGCGCCGCCCATGACTCGACGTCGTTCGAGTGCGATGCGGAACGTTGGGTGTGCGCGGTGTGTCAGGATGGCGGGGACGTCATCAGGCTTGCGGCGCTCTACCACGGGCTCGATCCGCGCGCCGATTTTTTGGCCGCGGTCGATTTGCTTGGCGGCGTCACCGAACCGTCGCCGGAACGCGCGGCCGAACTGGAAAAGGAACGCGCTGTCCGCGCCGCGCAGCGCGAGAAGGAAGCGAACGAATACCGCGAGCGGGAACGCCGGCGCGCCTTTGAAATCTGGCACGCCGCGCAAGCGTGGCCGGGCACGCCGGTTGAAACGTATTTGCGCGAGGCGCGCGGGATTGCCGTGCTGCCGCCGCTCCATCCGCGCGCGCTCCGCTATGCGCCGATCGTGGCTTATTTCGACGGCGAGGAAACCGACGAAACAACCGGGCGCAAGGTGCCGCGCGTGGTGCATCGCGGGCCGGCCATGCTGGCGCCGATCGTCGACGACGCCGGCGTGTTCCGCGGCGTGCATGTGACTTGGATCGATTTGGCGCAGCCGAAGGGCAAGGCGCTTATTCGCGATCCGAAAACCGGCGAGCTGCTCAAATCCAAAAAGTCATACGGCTCGGTTGCCGGCAATTACATTCCGCTCGTTGAGGTGTTGGCGCTTGCGCCGGGCGAGCCGGCCGATCTTACCGGCTACGCCGGCGAGGGCATTGAAACGGTGCTGTCGGTTTGGAGCGCGCTGGTGTCGACGAGGCCGGAAAGCATATCCGTTTTGTCGCGCGCCTGGTTCCGCTCGACGATCAGCCTTGGCAACCTGTCGGGTCGTTCGGCCGAAAGCGTCAAGCATCCGAGCCAAAAGGACGCCGGCGGCAAGCGCGCGTTGCGCGTGCCTGGTCCGCAGCCTGATCCGGCCGCCAAAGCCTTTCCCGTGCCCGTAGGAACGCGACTGGTCGTGCTGTTGGGCGATGGCGATAGCGACCCCTTCCGCACCGCGTGCGCCCTGCACTGCGGCTCCAAGCGGCTGGAGGCTCGCGGCGTGTCGGCGCACGTGGCCATGGCGCCGGCGGGCGAGGATTTCAATGACCGGGCGCGCGCCGGCGACTTCGCCGGCATCGTCGCTCTGGTCCACGCGGCCGTGCCGATCGCCGATCCTACGGCGCCGGTCGAGGCGCCGATCGCCGCGGCGGCCGAGGCCGGGTCCGCGCCGATCGCGGCTGCGGCGCCGGCGCCCGACGCGTCGGCGCCCGTGCCGCCCAGCGAGCGAGGCTTTCGGCTTTTGCCGGGTGAAGTGCAAAAGATCGTCGGCCTTGTCGTTCCGAAACGAGCGACGGCGGAAACGGACAAGGATTACGAGTTCAAGAAAGATGGGCCGTCGAAACCGCGGCGCAAAAGCAAAAAGTCGGGCGGCGATGTAGCCGATCCGGCGGCCGTTGCGCCTGGTGACGGCGACGCGGAGGTTTCCGGCGCTCCGGCGGCGCCGTCGGCGCCGGGACCGCGCGCGTTTGGTTTCTCGATCGAGGATATCAATCGCGAATATGCGCTCGTGCTGCTTGGCTCAAAGGCCGTCGTTTTTTTGGAGCAGCTGGGTGCGCCGATCGAAGATCAAAAACGCGTTTTGTCGCTGGAAGCGTTCAACGCTTGGTTTGCCAATCGCTTCACCGAGCGCGTCGCTGCGGACGGCAGCATCAAGGCGGTGACTTGGGCGAGGGCCTGGTTGCAATCGCGCGATCGGCGCTCCTATCGCGGGGTCGAGTTCGCGCCGCCGGACAACGACGGCAAGCTTATCACCGTGCCCGGCTATCTCAATCTGTGGTCGGGCTTCAAATATACGCCGGCGGCGACGCCGGACCCGATGCGTTACAAGACCTTTCGCGACCATCTGCTCAATAACGTCGCCGGCGGCGATCAGACGCTGTTCCGTTGGGTGTTCGGGTTTTTTGCTCACATGGTGCAAAGGCCGCGCGAGCGGCTCGGCGTTGCTCTCGTTCTCCGCGGCCAGCAGGGCGTCGGCAAGACCAAGGTTGGTGAAGTTTTCGGCGGCCTGTTGCCGTCGCACTATTTTTTGGTCGATGATCCGCGCTATATCACCGGACAGTTTAACGCGCACATGGCAACGTGCCTGTTGCTGCAGGCGGATGAAGCGGTTTGGGCCGGCGACAAGGCGGCGGAGGGCCGGCTTAAGGGCCTCATCACGTCGTCGATCCAGCAAATCGAGGCGAAGGGCATCGATCCGATCCGGTTGCCGAATTACGTTCGGCTTATCTTGACGTCTAATGAGGATTGGGTTGTCCCGGCCGGCAAGGACGAGCGGCGTTTCGCCGTGCTCGACGTCGATCCGCGGTGTGCAAAAAATACCACCTATTTTGCCGAGATCGACCGCGAACTGGCAGACGGCGGCTTCGAGCACTTGCTCGGCGCGTTGCTCGGCTTCCCGCTCGATAGCATCGATCTGCATAGGATACCGCATACGGCCGCACTGCTTGAGCAAAAAATTCACTCGTTCGATAGCGTGGAGTCGTGGTGGTTTGCGCGACTAAGTGCCGGCGCGCCGACGCGGCGGCTTTCGGAATGGAAAACCGAAGTGCCGACGCATGAACTATTCGACGATTACATCGCGGCGTCGGAAAAGATTGGCGTCAAGCGCAAGAAAGAGGAAACCATTTTCGGCATCAAGCTCGGTAAGCTGGTCGACCTTAAGCGTACGCGGCCGCGGATGCTGATCGAGGGCGAGGGCGGTCGCGGCATGAAACATGCGCGCGTGCACTGCCTCGTTCTGCCCGACCTTGCAAGCGCGCGGGTGCGGTTCGAGGCAATCGTGCAGCAACAAATAATCTGGCCGACTGTCGATGACGACGCGAGCGGCGATGACGACGCGGTTGCGCGAGAGACTGATGTTGTGCCAT
>JASHPU010000230.1 GCA_030037885.1 Xanthobacteraceae bacterium
CGCGCCCGGCCAAGGCGCGCGCGACGCGCGAATACCGCATCTATCGCTGGAATCCCGAAGACGGCCGCAATCCGCGCATCGACACCTATTACGTCGATACCGGCGATTGCGGGCCGATGGTGCTCGACGGCCTGATCTGGATCAAGAACAACGTCGACGCGACGCTGACCTTTCGCCGCTCCTGCCGCGAGGGCATCGGCGGCTCGTGAGCGATGAACATCGACGGCACCAACACGCTCGCCTGCACCAAGGCGATGAGCGACGTGAACGGGGCGCTGCGCATCTATCCGCTGCCGCACATGGCGGTGGTCAAGGATTTGGTGCCGGACCTCACCAATTTCTACGCCCAGCACGCCTCGATCGAGCCGTGGCTGCGCACCACCTCGCCGACGCCGCAGAAGGAATGGCGGCAGAGCCACGACGACCGCCAAAAACTCGACGGGCTCTACGAGTGCATCCTGTGCGCCTGCTGCTCGACCGCGTGCCCGAGCTATTGGTGGAATTCCGAGCGCTTCCTCGGCCCGGCCGCGCTCTTGCAGGCGCAGCGCTGGCTCCTTGATTCGCGCGACGAGGCGACCGGCGAGCGGCTCGACAATCTGGAAGACCCATTCCGGCTGTACCGCTGCCACACCATCATGAACTGCGCCAAGGCCTGCCCCAAACACCTCAACCCCGCCAAGGCCATCGCCGACATCAAGCGCGTGCTGGTCGAGCGGCAGGTGTAGCCGCCGTTCCGGCCGAGCCGCGACAGTAGTCAAAGACAGCAAAATCGGTTTTAGAGCGACCGCAAGTTTGCCTGCATTTTCATTTTTGGCAGCCATGGCCATTGCTCCCGTAGTGCGGTTTCATGACGACCTTGACGCAGCCGTCTATCTTGTCCCGGAATTTCTTGTAGAGGTCCGGTCCGTTCTCCAGCGCGCCGCGATGCGTGACGACAAAGGACGGGTCGATGTTGCCCTGCGCTATGCGGTTCAAGAGCTCCGGCAGGTCATGCTGGACCGTCACCATTCGTCCGCCGTTTGCTTTAGATATGAGCTTGAACTTAACAAAGCCGTCCAGCGTGCAGCGGGCGAAGACGCGCATGAAGCCGTTTCGCCCCGGTGGGCCGGAATGGATGGGCTGGCGATAGCCCGGCTGGAAAAGCAGCGGGTACACGAGCCAACCATAGCTGCCGCGGGCTGAATATCGGTGCTTCCCCGCCTCGTTTGCTCAAGCATCGGAGAGTGGCGGGGCAACGCGCGACGTTCGCCTATCTTGCAGTATAAAGTTCTTCGCGAAGATGATTGAGCACGCGGACCGACGTGGCTCCTCTGCGGCTCCAGATTTTAACAAGCTGATCGGCTTTTGTCTTGGCGCGCCGTGGGCTGATCTCGTCGACCGCGCTGCGATACAGCACGTCCTCACGCCCGTCCTCGGCGATACGGACGACTTCGATCGTGAACTTCATGAAGAGAGCCCGGCCCCTGTCCGAGGGACAAGGCCGATGACGGCTCATTCGTTCCGACGATAGTTTGACGTTAAAAGACCTGACGGCGCCGTGCGGCGACGGCCCGGCACATATTGTGGAACTTTTTGGCGATATGCGGAGTTAGACGCCGGAGGGTTGTTCCGCTCGGGCGTTCGATCGAAATTCTGGCCGGCACAGCATGCTGCCTTGGCGAACCGCTTGAGGTGGTTTCCGGCGTATTTCCAGCGGGTTATGGCTCTCCGACCGGCTTGACGGTGCGAGCGGTGTCGCCTCCACTGTGCTGCGCGAAAGAGTTGCCCGAGGTCACGAGTTCGGAGATTCCAATGGCCGCAAACGAAACGACGAATGCCCTTGCCGAGCTGGTCCGCGATAATGAAAAGGAGATTTTGCCGGAGTGGCTGGAGTTGCAAAAAAGGGCCGGCTCGCTGCAGACCGGCCGCATCACCGAAGCCGAACTGTCCCAGCAATCGGCCGAGTTTTTGCACCTGCTGCGTAGCGGGCTCGCTCAGGGCGGCGGCGAGGTTGCAAGTTCTGCCTACGCGCCGGCCCGGGAATTTCTCAGCAATCTGTCTCGCTCGCGGGCCCTGCAGGGATTTTCCCCGACCGAAACCGCGACCTTTGTGTTCTCGCTCAAGCAGCCGCTGTTCAACTCGCTCAATCGCGACAGGAGACTCGCCCCCGCCGAGCTCGCCAGAGCGACTTGGGCATTCAGCATCCTGCTCGACGAACTCGGCCTGCTGACCTTCGAATCGTTTCAGAAGAGCCGCGAGGAGGTCATTCTTCGCCAGCAGCGCGAGATAACGGAGCTCTCCACGCCGGTGGTCAAGCTGTGGGACGGCATCCTGGCGCTCCCGGTTATCGGCACGCTCGACAGCGAGCGTACGCAAGTCGTTATGGAGAACCTGCTTCAGCACGTGGTCGACGACAGCGCCGAGATCGCAATTATCGACATCACCGGCGTACCGACGGTGGACACGCTTACGGCTCAACATCTCCTGAAAACAGTTTCAGCAGCTCGCCTGATGGGCGCCGATTGCATCATCAGCGGTATTCGGCCGCAGATCGCGCAGACTATCGTACACCTCGGCGTCGAACTGAACGTGATCTCGAAGGCAACGCTCGCGGACGCGTTCGCGGTAGCGTTGCGTCGCACCAACCGCGCGGTCACAAAAGTCAAATCCGCGAATGGTGAAGACGCCAAAGCCAAGGTTGCCAGCGCCGAAAAGGGCGAGTGACAATGGACCGTATTCCGATCCTCAAGCTCGGGCATGCGTTGCTCGTCACCATCCAGGTCGACATGCACGATCGCCTGGCGACCGCGCTGGAAGAGGACTTGACGTCCAAAATCGTCGCGGTCGGCGCCAAAGGCGTGCTGATCGACATCTCGGCGCTCGAAATCGTCGACAGCTTCATGGGCCGCATGCTCGACAATATCGCGGCGGTGTCCCGCATCCTCGATGCCGAGACCGTGGTCGTCGGCATGCGGCCGGCGGTCGCCATCACGTTGGTCGAGCTTGGCCTGTCGCTGTCGGGCGTGAAGACCGCGCTCAACGTCGAGCGCGGCATGGCGCTGATCCAAAGTCGTCTGGAGGAGTTTAATGCCGACGACGAGGACTGACCGCCTCGATATTCGCTCCTCGGATGACGTCGTGAAAGTACGGCAGCAGACGCGGACCATGGCGGTCGAAGCTGGCCTGAGCCTGGTCGATCAGACCAAGATCATCACCGCGGCCAGCGAACTCGCGCGCAACACGCTGGATTACGGCGGCGGCGGCGAAATATGCCTGGAGGTGATCCATGACGGCAGCCGGCGCGGCTTGCGGCTGACGTTCGAGGATCGTGGCCCCGGCATCGCCGACCTTGCGCAGGCGATGCGGGACGGCTTCACCACCGGTTCGGGGCTGGGGCTGGGGCTGGGCGGAGCCAAGCGGCTGTCGAACGAATTCTCGATCGAATCGAAACTTGGCATCGGCACCAAGGTCACCATTGCACGTTGGAAAGCATGACGATCTCGGTCGCCGTCAACGAGGCGAGTCAAGTCGCCGAAGCGCGGCGCCAGGCCGCCACGCTCGCCGGCCGCAACGGCTTCGGCGAGACCGATACGGGTCGCGTCGCCCTCGTTGCCACGGAGCTAGGCACCAATCTGGTCAAGCACGGACGCGGCGGCGAAATGCTGATCGGCGCCTTCGAGGACGGCGGAGGCGGCGGCATCGAGCTGATTGCACTCGACCGCGGACCGGGCATCGGCAATGTCGAGGCGTGCCTGCGTGACGGCTATTCGAGCGCCGGCACCGGCGGCAACGGCCTCGGCGCGGTCATCCGCCAATCGCATGTGGTCGACATCGCCTCATGGCCCGGCGTCGGCACCGCCGTTCTGGCGCGGTTACAGCCGGGGGCGCCGAAGCCGCGGCGCGCGCCATCGCATTCGGGGTGGGGCGCGGTTTCGGTCGCCATGCCGGGTCAGGAGGTGTGCGGCGATTCCTGGAGCGTGCTGGCCGACGGCAACGTCATGCTGTTTCTTGCCGATGGGCTCGGACACGGCCAGGACGCGGCCGAGGCGTCGGTCGAAGCGGTGCGGTTGTTTCATCGCTTCAATGGGCACCGCCTGCCGACGCTGCTCGATTACGTCCATGGCGGACTAAGAACGACCCGCGGCGCCGCGGTGTCGATCGCCCGGTTCGATCCGCCAGATCGGCGTGTCGCTTTCGCCGGCATTGGCAACGTGGCCGGCGCGCTTGCCGCCGACGGCAACCTCAAGCGCATGGTGTCCATGCCCGGAACGGCCGGTCACAATGCCCGAAAAATACAGGCTTTCGATTACCCCTTCGACCACGGGCTCATCGTGCTGAATTCCGACGGAATCAGCACAAACTGGACCCTCGGACATTACCCTAATGTGCAATCTGTCCATCCGGCGCTCATTGCGGCTATCCTCTACCGCGACTTCAGCCGCCGCCGTGACGATGCGACCGTGCTGGTAGGAAAATGGGTCGGCTGACCGCCGCAAAGGGTTTTGTGAGTGTCGTATGACATGGGCCATCGTCACGCTCCCGATTGAGACCGAAGGCGACGTCGTCACGGTGCGTCAGCGGGCCCGCCGCATTGCCGAGCTGCTTGGCTTCGAACGGCAGGACCAGACTCGAATCGCCACCGCCGTATCGGAAATCGCGCGCAACGCCTTCGGCTATGCCAAGGGCGGTCGCGCTGAGTTCCTGGTCGATCCGAGCGGGCCGCAGCAGCTGTTCCGCATTCGCATCAGCGACAAGGGCGATGGCATCGCCGACCTGCAGAGTATCCTCGACGGCCGGTATCGGTCACAGAGCGGAATGGGGCTCGGGCTGGTCGGCGCGCGGCGGCTGATGGATCACTTCAAGATCGACACGGTGCCCGGCAAAGGCACGGTCGTGGAGCTTGAGCATCGGATTCCGAAACGCGCCGCCCGCATCACCCAGAGCAAGCTGTCCGACCTTGCCGCCACGCTCGGCAAAGATGCCTCCAGCGATCCGCTCGAAATACTGCGTGATCAAAACCGGGAACTGCTGCAAAGCCTCGACGAAATCCGGCGGCGCGACGAAGAAAGCCGCCAGCTTAATCAGGAACTGGGCGACACCAATCGCGGCGTCGTCGCGCTTTATGCCGAGCTGGACGAACGCGCGGAGCAACTGCGCAATGCGAGCGAGCTGAAATCCCGCTTCCTGTCGCACATGAGCCACGAGTTCCGCACGCCGTTGAATTCGATCCTGGCGCTTTCGCGGCTCCTGCTCGATCGCATCGACGGCGATCTGGCGACCGAACAAGAACGGCAGATCGGATACATCCGGCGCTCGGCCGAGGGTCTTCTCGATCTGGTCAACGATCTGCTCGATCTGTCCAAAGTCGAGGCCGGCAAGATCGACGTCAAGCCGACACGCTTCACCGTCGAGAATCTATTCGGTGCGTTGCGCGGCGCGTTGCGCCCGCTGCTCACCTCGCCCTCGGTCGAGTTGATCTTCGACGCGGCGGACGATATGCCGGAACTGCAGACCGACGAAGCGAAGCTGGCGCAGATCCTGCGCAATCTGATCTCCAACGCGCTGAAGTTCACCGAAAAAGGCGAGGTGCGCGTCACCGCCCGCTACGAGGCCGAAATGGGCAGGGCAATTTTCAGGGTGCGCGACACCGGCATCGGCATCGCGCCCGCGGATCAGGAACGGATTTTCGCGGAATTCGCCCAGGTCGATAACCGGCTGCAAAAGAAGGTGAAAGGCACGGGCCTCGGACTGCCGCTTTCACGCTCTCTTGCAGAATTGATCGGCGGCGGCATTCAGGTCGAGAGTGCGCTCGGCCAAGGTTCCGTCTTCACGCTGACCATCCCGGCGTCGTTCGGCGAGGTCGCTGCCGCACCGGTCACGTCCGATGAATCGCGCAAGCGCGTGCTCGTCATCGACGATGACGAGACATTTCGCTACGTGATGAAACAGATTCTGCGCAACGAGCCGCGGTACGAGGTGATCGAAGCTGCCGATGGCGCCGACGGCCTGCGCCAGGCGCGCAACGGCAACCCTGACGTGATCGTGCTCGACCTGCAGATGCCCAACGTCGACGGCTTCACGGTGCTCCAGGAACTCAACGCCGACAGCCGCACCAGCGTCATCCCGATCATCGTGTCGACCTCACTCGCGGTCAACGCCGAGCTGAAAGCACGATTGCCGGCGGGCACGCGCGTTATCTCGAAGAACCTGATTTCGCGCGAGAATGTTTCGCTGTTCCTGCGCGACGCCACCGGCCGCCATGGCGTTCCGTCATGACACCCGACGAGACGATCCTGAACGTCGACGACGAGGAAACCCCACGCTACATCAAGCGGCGCGATTTGGAGGCCAACGGCTTTCACGTCATCGATGCCGCGACCGGCGCCGAGGCGTTGCGTCTGATCGAGCATGTCGAGCCTGCTGTAGTTCTGCTCGACGTGCAGCTTCCCGACATCAGCGGCTACGACGTTTGCCGTTATACAAAAAGCAAATGGCCCGAGGTCATGGTATTAATGACGTCGGCGACCTTCACCACGTCGGAAAGCCGAACGCAGGGCCTCGATGCCGGGGCGGATTCCTACCTCGTCCAGCCCGCCGAGCCGCTGGAGCTTGCCGCCGCCGTCAATGCGCTCCTGCGCATCCGTCGTGCCGAGGATATCCTGCGGAGCCTCAACGTCACACTCGATGCCCAGGTCAAAGAGCGCACCACCGAGCTCGCCCGCGCCATCAATGCGCTCAAGTCCAGCGCCGAGCGGATGCGGACCTTGTTGTCGACGAGTTACATCTTTCAGGGCTATATGGCCCCGGACGGAACGCTGTTGGACGCCAATCGCGCTTCTCTGGAAGGCATCCAGGCACAAATCGGCGACGTCGTCGGCCGTCCGTTCTGGGAGACGCCCTGGTTCACCGCCACACCCGGAATGCCCGAGGCGATCCGCGAGGCCGTCGAGCGCGCCGCCGCCGGCGAGACCGTTCAGCAATCCATCGTGGTTAATCTGCCCGACGGCGAGCGCGCCTTCGACATGTCGCTGCGCCCGGTGAAAAACGACAAGGGCAAAGTTATCGGCATAGTGCCCGAGGCGGTGGAAACGACGCAGCGCCTGAAAGCCGAAGCTGCGCTGCGCCAATCCATGAAGATGGAAGCGATTGGCCAGCTCACCGGTGGCCTTGCCCACGATTTCAACAATCTGTTGACCGCCGTCATCGGCAATCTCGATTTCATTCGCACCCGTAGCGTGGAAGACAAGGTCCGCAAATGGGCGGAAAATGCTTTCAAGGCTGCCGAGCGAGGCTCGAAGCTTACGTCGCAGCTGCTCGCGTTCTCGCGCACCCAGAAGCTTGACACCGGCGCGGTTGACGTGAACGCCATCATTGGCGGCATGCGGGAACTGCTCGACCAGTCGCTTGGCCCCGGCGTAATAGTCACCTTCGAGCTGGCTCCCGGCCTGCCGCCGGCCGTTGGCGATGCCAACCAACTGGAGCTCGCCGTTCTCAATCTTGCCCTCAACGCCCGCGACGCGATGCCGGACGGCGGCGCGCTGACGGTGAAGACGGCGCTTTCGAGTGATGCGAAGTCGCTCCTTGTATCGGTTGCCGACACCGGCGCCGGCATGTCACCCGAAGTGGTGGCACGCGCGTTCGACCCGTTCTTCACGACCAAGCCGACCGGCAAAGGAACGGGTCTGGGACTGTCGCAAGTCTATGGCGTGGTTCGTCAGGCCGGCGGCGAGGTTACGATCGATAGCAAGATCGGCCGGGGTACGAAAGTGACGCTTTGTCTGCCGCTCGCCGTGCATGGCATCGTCAAGGAACGGCGCCATGACGCCGCGGTGACCCGGTCGGTCAAGTCTGAGAAGCTGCTCCTCGTGGATGACGATGACGACGTTCGCGACATCGTCTGTCGCGTGCTCGCCGAGCTCGGTTACGACGTGCGGGAGGCCGCCGGCGGTTCAGAGGCGCTCGCCGCGCTTTCCGACTTCAACCCCGATTTGCTGTTGGTGGACTTCGCGATGCCCAACATGAATGGTGCAGAAGTGGTTACGGCGGCACGAGCCCGTAACGCCGATTTGAAAATCCTCTTCCTCAGCGGCCACGCGGAGTCGGCTGCGCTCGAAGCGGCCGTCGGCGGCGCGCCTCTTTTGCGCAAGCCGTTTCGTCCCGCCGAGCTCGCGACCGCCGTCCGCTCCGCGCTCGACTCTTAGATCAACATCGGCGGATGACAGGCAAGAATTCAAAGCGATGCGACGTCAATGCCCGATATATACTGTGGGTCACGCTGGTCCCGACGTTGGTATCAGACGACGAGTGCGCCCTTGAAAGTCAATGAGCAAGAGAAGAGGTTGTGTGGCAGTCAACTCGGACATTTTCTGCAACTTTTCTTCGACCGATCGGACATCCAGGCCGGAACCGAGGTGAGACTTGGCAGAGTCACTCGTGCCTATCCTTCATAATCATAACAGGAGGTCCTTGGTGCTGGTGACGAGCACGCAGGTGCATCCGGTCTCGCTCCAGACGCTCTCGTCGA
>JASHPU010000231.1 GCA_030037885.1 Xanthobacteraceae bacterium
TTGCTGTTGCTTCTGGCGGTGCAGTCGTTGCCATCGCCGAAGTCGACCGCGGCGAAATCGTCCCCAAGCGCGTATTCAATTTGACCGGCATCGTTGGTCGAGCCGGCGGAAAGGTTAGATAGCGATGTCGATTACGGCCGCCAAGAAGGCGGAACTTATCAAATCGTATGCTCAAAAATCCGGCGACACCGGTTCTCCCGAAGTCCAGGTCGCGCTCCTCTCGGAGCGGATCAACAACCTGACCGAACACTTCAAGACCCACATCAAGGACAACCACTCGCGGCGCGGGCTGCTTAAGCTCGTGTCGCAGCGCCGGCAAATTCTCGACTACCTGAACCGCACCAATCAGACGCGCTACAGGGAGTTGATCGAACGGCTGGGTATCCGCCGTTGAAGAGGGAGCGAGCGCATCAGGCGCCCGCTTGCCGCCCGGCGGCAAAAATGCCGCCGATTTGTGGAACGGGCCATAGCCCGTTCATAACTTAAGGGAAGATTCGAGGGCCATGGCAGGATCGCCAGACGCTGACCGGCTTCGCAGCCTGCGCGCTGCGCCGACAGCGTCTCGCCGTCTTGCTTATGGCTTTCGCACTTCCCGCGAAAACCATGAGAGACAAACGCAATGTTCGATATCCATCGTGTGCAACTTGACTGGGGCGGCCGCAAGCTCACGCTAGAAGCCGGCAGATTGGCGCGCCAAGCCGACGGCGCGGTATTCGCCTCCTACGGCGACACCACCGTGCTCGCCACCGTGGTCGCCGCCAAGGAGCCCAAGGAAGGCATCGACTTCCTGCCGCTCACCTGCAACTACCAGGAAAAATACTACGCCGCAGGCCGCATCCCGGGCGGCTATTTCAAGCGCGAAGCGCGGCCGACCGAAAAAGAGACGCTGGTCTCCCGCCTGATCGACCGACCGGTCCGTCCGCTATTCGCCGACGGCTGGCGCTGCGACACCCAGGTCATCGTCACGGTGCTGTCGCACGACCTCGAGAACGATCCCGACATTCTGGCGATGGTGGCCGCCTCGGCAGCGCTGACGCTGTCCGGCGCGCCGTTCATGGGACCGATCGGCGCCGCGCGCGTCGGCTTCATCAACAACGAATACGTGCTCAATCCGCAGATCGACGAGATGACCGAGAGCGCGCTCGATCTCGTCGTCGCCGGCACCAAGGACGCGGTGCTGATGGTCGAATCGGAGGCCAAGGAGCTGTCCGAAGAGATCATGCTCGGCGCGGTGATGTTCGGCCATCGTCACTTCCAGCCGGTCATTGACGCCATCATCCGGCTCGCCGAGAAAGCCGCCAAGGAGCCGCGCGAACTCACGCTGCCCGACAACGCTGCGCTCGAGACGGAGATGCGCGGCCTGATCGAGCAGGACCTGCGTGCCGCCTATGCGATCGCCGACAAGCAGGATCGGCACAACGCGGTCGACGCCGCCAAAGAGCGCGTCATGACGCATTTCTGCCCGGCCGAGGTCGAGAACCCCAAATATCCGAAGCTGCAGGTCGCAGGCGTGTTCAAAGACATCGAGGCCAAGATCGTGCGCTGGAATATTTTGGACAGCGGCCACCGCATCGACGGCCGCGACGTCAAAAGCGTGCGACCGATCGTCTGCGAGGTCGGCGTGCTGCCGCGCACCCACGGCTCGGCGCTGTTCACGCGCGGCGAAACCCAGGCGCTGGTGGTGGCGACGCTCGGCACCGGCGAAGACGAGCAGTACGTCGACGCGCTGCAGGGCACGTACAAGGAAACGTTCCTGCTGCACTATAATTTCCCGCCTTATTCGGTCGGCGAGACCGGCCGCCTCGGCGCGCCAGGGCGCCGCGAGATCGGCCACGGCAAGCTCGCCTGGCGCGCCATCCATCCGGTGCTGCCGCCGCACCATGAATTCCCCTATACGATCCGCGTGGTCTCGGAGATCACCGAGTCGAACGGCTCGTCCTCGATGGCGACGGTGTGCGGCACCTCGCTGGCGCTGATGGACGCCGGCGTGCCGATCAAGCGGCCCACCGCCGGCATCGCCATGGGCCTGATCAAGGAGGCCGAGCGCTTTAAGGTGCTGTCCGACATCCTGGGCGACGAGGACCATCTCGGCGACATGGATTTCAAGGTCGCCGGCACCGAGCGCGGCGTCACCTCGCTGCAGATGGACATCAAGATCGCCGGCATCACCGAAGAGATCATGCGCATCGCGCTCGGCCAGGCCAAGGACGGCCGCATGCATATCCTCGGCGAGATGGGCAAGGCGATCACGCAAGCCCGCGCCGAGCTCGGCGAGCACGCCCCGCGCATCGAGGTGCTCTCGATCCCGGTCGACAAAATCCGCGAGGTGATCGGCTCCGGCGGCAAGGTGATCCGCGAAATCGTGGAAAAGACCGGCGCCAAGATCGATATTTCGGACGACGGCACGGTGAAGGTCGCCTCCGCCAAGGGCGAGGCCATCAAGGCGGCGATCAACTGGATCAAGTCGATCGCGTCGGAGCCCGAAGTCGGCCACATCTACGAGGGCACCGTCGTCAAGGTGATGGACTTCGGCGCCTTCGTGAACTTCTTCGGCGCCAAGGACGGCCTCGTCCATATCAGCCAACTGGCGCCGCGGCGCGTGCAGAAGACCAGCGACGTCGTCAAGGAAGGCGACAAGGTCAAGGTCAAGCTCCTTGGCTTCGACGAACGCGGCAAAGTGCGGCTGTCCATGAAGGTCGTCGATCAAGAGACCGGCGAGGACCTCGAAGCCAAGCAGAAGGCCGAGGGCGAGCCACCGCGCGAAGCGGCCGGCGCGGCGGAGTAACGCATCGCGCCTCCACTCCACTCCGCTCGTCCCCGCGAAAGCGGGGACCCAGCTCTTCGCAAGCGCTGGATTCCCGCTTTCGCGGGAATGAGCGGAATTAGCGAGCCGATCTCAATCACCGGCGTGAACGGGCTGCGCCTGCCCGCTCCGCGACTGGCGGAACACCATGAGCAGCGGCAGCACCGCGAGCGTCGCGATCATCAGGAGCTTGTAGTCGTCGATATAGGCGATGATCTGGGCCTGCTGGGTGATCACGGCATCGAGCGCGGCGCGGCCGGCGGCGGTGAACGGGCTCCAGAAATGCGCGACGTTGGGATTATCCAGCGCGCGGTTGACCGCCGTGACGTGCTGCCCGATGTCGGCATGATTGACCTGGATGTTGCGGATCAACAGCGCGTTGACGACCGAGATGCCGATGCTGGAGCCGATGTTGCGGAACAGGCTGTAGAGCCCGGCGCCTTCGGTGCGCTCGGCCAGCGGTAGGGTCGACAAGGTCGCCGCGCTCAGCGGCACGAACAAAAAGCCGAGCCCAAAACCCTGCACCATGGTGACCATGATGATCGACTGCGCCGACACGTCGGGGGTCCAGCCGGTCATCGCATAGAACGGCCACGCCGTCAGGGAAAGTCCGATCGCGAGCAGGATGCGCGTGTCGGTGCGGCCGACCAGGCGCCCGACCACCAGCATCGATATCATCGTGCCGACCCCGCGCGGTCCCATGATGAGGCCGGAGGACACCACCGGATAATCCATCAGACCTTGCAGATACGGCGGCTGCAGCGCCATCGAGGCGTAATAGGTCAGGCCGATGATGACGATGAACAGCAGGCCGGCCGAAAAATTGCGGTCGCGGAACAGCGACGGCCGCACGAACGGTTTCTCGGCCGTGAACGTGTGCACGATGAACAGATAGAAGGCGGACGCGGCGACGATCGCCTCGATGATGATTTCGCCGGAACCGAACCAGTCCTTCTGTTCGCCGCGGTCGAGCATGATCTGCAGAGCGCCGAGCGCGATGCTCAGCGTGCCGAAGCCGAACCAATCGAGTTTGTCGACCGGATTGCGCGGCGATTCCGGCAAGAAGAATAAAATACCGAGAAAGTCGATAATGCCGATCGGCAGATTGATGTAGAAGACGTAGCGCCAGCTGTAATTCTCGGTCAACCAACCACCCAGCACCGGACCCAACACCGGGCCGATCATGACGCCGACCCCGAACAGCGCCATGGCAAAACCCTGGCGCTCGCGCGGATAGGCGCCGAACAGCACCGATTGCGACAGCGGCACCAAGGCGGCGCCGAATGCGCCCTGCATGACGCGAAACAGCACGATTTGGTCGAGCGACTGCGCCATCCCGCACAGCATCGACGCGAAGGTGAAGCCGCCAATGGAAACCAGGAACAGGCGCTTGATGCCGAACTTGCCGGCCAAAAAGCCGGTCGGCGGCGTCATGATCGCGGCGGCGACGATGTAGGACGTCAGCACCCAGGCGATCTGCTCCTGGCTCGCCGACATCGTGCCCTGCATGTAGGGCAGCGCCACGTTGGCGATCGTGGTGTCGAGCGCTTGCATCAAGGTGGCGAGGATCACGCACAGCGTGATCGCGGTGCGATGGCCGCCGATTTCCGCAGATTGTTCACCAGCCATGGCGCCTCGCCGAACAAAATGCCGATCAAAAATGCGGCAGGCCGCGGGCGTGGCCGGTATCGACCGCGACCTCCGCGCTCATTCCGGCACGCAGCGGCGGCTGCTTTTCATCGCTGGTATCGACGCGCACGCGCATCGGCACGCGCTGCACGACCTTGACCCAATTGCCGCTGGTATTCTGCGCCGGCAGAAGAGCGAATTCCTGCGCCGCGGCCGGACTGATGCTTTCGACCGTGCCGTGCCACTCCTGGTTCGGGTAGGTGTCGACCGTCACGGTAACCGGTTGGCCCGGCCGCACATAAGTCAGCTCGGTCTCTTTCGGATTGGCATCGACCCAGACATGATCGGTATTCACCAGATAAAAGGCGGTCATCGAAGCGGCGAGATATTTGCCCGCCGCGATGGCCGGCACGTCGGTCGCGATGCCGGCGAACGGCGCGCGGACGACGGTGTCGTCGAGCTGGCGCTGCGCTTCGTCGACCCTGGCTTTGGCCTGCAGATATTGCGGGTGCTGCGTGACATCGACGTCGGCGTCGCCGCCGAGTTTGGCGAGCTGCACCTGGGCCTGCTGGCGCAGCGACGCGAGCTTGCTCTGGTCGGTCTCGAGCGTGGATTTGATCTGATCATAAACGGCCTGCGAAACCGTGCCGCTGCGCAACAGCGTGCTGTCGCGGTTGAAATTCGTCTGATCGAGCCCGAACTGCGCCTCCTGCGCGGCAACGTCGCTCAGCATGCGCTGATAATCCTGCTTCATCGCCTCGATGCTCAATGCGGTCTGCGCCAGATTGGCCTTGGCATCGTCGAGCGCGATCTGAAATTGGCGGGGATCGAGGCGGTAGAGAACCTGCCCGGCGGCGACGTGTTGGTTGTCGTGGACGTCGACGTCCTGGACGATGCCCGCCACGTCAGTGGAAATGCCGACCTTGTCGGCTTCGACATAGGCATCGTCGGTCGACATGATCTGGCCGCCGGTGACGTACCAATAAAAGCCCACCGCAAGAACGAGCGGCAGCAGCAGGAACAGACCCCAGCGGGTCCAGCGGCGGCTTGTCCCGCGCGTCTTTTCGGCTGCCGCCGGCGTGTCGGGGCGTAAATCAACAGGCGCGGGCCCGGCGGGGCGTGTGACCGGCGCCTCCGGCGCTTCGTCGCGCGCCGGAGCCGGTTTGCGCAGGGCTTCAGCCATAGCGCCGCTCTCCCGCGCCATCGGCGGCGGTTCGCTGCGCAATGGCCTGCCGCAGGTTTTCTTTGACGATGCTGAGCTTCGCGACCATCTGGTCGACGCTGTCGCGCGCGACCCCGGCCAGCGCTGTCGCCATCAGTTCCTCGCCGAGATCGCCGAGCTTTTCGAGCAGCGGCCGGGCGGCTGGCATCAGAAACAGTCGCTTGGCGCGGCGATCGACCGGATCGGGCCGCCGTTCGATCAGGCCGCACTCGCAGAGCTTGTCCAACAGCCGGGTCAGCGAGATCGGCTGGAGGTCCAAGACTTCCGCCAATTCCGACTGTTTCAAACCTTCGGACCGGTCGAGCCGGACCAGAACAACCCACTGCGCGCGCGTAATGCCGAATTGCGCCGCCTTGTGGTCCGCGTAGGTTCGCAGCATGCGCGCTACGTCATTGAGGGTAAAAGCAAATTCACGATTGAGGGAGCGCGGTATCATGGCGTGCCCCGCCGCTTCTATGGAACCTTACCGATTGCCACGGAAATATAAGCATGCTTATTATAAGTCAACAGCGGAGGTTGCCAATGCTGCGATGCACAAGGGCGGCCTCCCGGAAGACCGCGATGTGGTGATCCGCGGAGCCCGGGCTGAAACAGCAGAACACGACGCGCTCGATCCCGCGCGGCATGGCAGAGAGTTCTGCGACAACCGTCCGGAGCGCGATACGGGCCGCGCGGTCCGGCGGAAAGCGATAAACGCCGGTCGAGATTGCCGGAAACGCGATTGACCCCAATCGATTGTCAGCCGCAAGGTCGAGCGCCGAACGGTAGCAGGAGGCCAACAGCTCCTCTTCGCGGTGGTGGCCACCGTTCCACACCGGGCCGACGGCGTGGATCACATGCTTTGCCGGCAGCCGGTAGCCCTGCGTCATTTTCGCCGCGCCTGTGGCGCAGCCGCCGAGCGTCTCGCATTCCGCGAGCAAGTCCGGACCGGCAGCGCGATGGATCGCGCCGTCAACGCCACCGCCGCCCAACAAGGTCTGGTTCGCCGCATTGACGATGGCGTCGACCTGCAGGGTCGTGATATCGGCAGCGCAGACTTCGAGACGGACGGAGCCGACCTCAGCGGTGGCGAGCGGCGCGGGGTTGGTCATCGCCGCAATGTATCACGCCCATTCGGCTTGCGCCTCGGCACGAAGATCGACCGTGCTTTTCTTGCCGATATCGTCGAAATGCTGATCGAGGAACCGGCGCGCGGCGCGCCGTCCGCTCACGCGCAGCATTTCGAAGAAATCGTAGTCGGTCGACAGCTTGCTGTGGGCGTCGAAATGCGTGCCGAAGCGATCGAGCACGATGCGATGCACGTTGATGCGGCGGTATTCGCCCGGCCCGATGCCGCGCGGCAGCCGGCCCTGGTCGATCAAGCGGGCGACAAAATCGATGGCCCGGTATTCGCCGAGCAGCGAGGAATTGAAAGTGATCTCGTTGATGCGGTTCATGATCTCGCTCGACGCCATCGGCGTTTCGCGGCGCACCAGCGGATTGATCTGCACCACCAGCACGTCCTCGGTGCCGGTGGTGCGGAAAAACGGAAAAATCACGGGATTGCCCAGATAGCCGCCGTCCCAGTAGGGCACGCCGTCGATCTCCACCGCGCGGAACAGGAGCGGCAGGCAGGCCGACGCCATCACCGCATCGGCCGTGATCTTGTCGCGCGGAAAGATACGCACGCGGCCGGTCTGCACGTTGGTGGCGGAAATAAAGATCTGCAGATCCGAGGCGGCGCGCAACGCTTCGAAATCCACGAACCGCTCGATCAAGTCCTTGAGCGGATTGATGTTCAGCGGGTTGACGTCGTACGGCGAAAAGTAATGCGACAGCGCGTCGAACCAGGCCTGGACCGGCGTGCCTTCGAGCGGCGTGAACGACAAGAGGCGCTCCATCACCGTGCGCTGCAGGCTGGGAAGCTGCCCGGTGCTGCTGACGGCGCGCCAGAAATCGGCGAGCCGCTTTTGCGCTTCGGCACGTCCGCCGCGCGCCAGCCCGTCCGCCAGCATGACGGCATTGACGGCACCGGCCGAGGTGCCGGAAACGCCCTCGACGCCAAGCCGCTCATCCTCCAACAGATAGTCGAGCACGCCCCAGGTGAACGCCCCATGGGCGCCGCCGCCCTGTAGCGCCAGGTTGATGCGCTTGGTGACCGGCAAGTTCTTTGGGTCCGGCGCACGACCGGGCAATAACGATGCGAAAAAATCCTTCATGCCGCGGCTGCGCGGTGCCTCCATGCTCACGCCGCGGTCCAGCCGCCGTCGATCGACAGGTCGGCGCCGGTGATCGATTTCGCCGCGTCGGAGCAAAGATAAACCGCAAGGGCGGCGACCTCGTCGACGGTGATGAATCTCCTGGTGGCTTGCGCGGCCAAAATGACGTCGCGCTTGACCTGTTCGGCGGTCAGTCCGCGCGCCTTCATGGTGTCGGGAATCTGCTTTTCCACGAGCGGCGTCCACACATAGCCGGGGCAGATGCAGTTGGCGGTGATGCCGAATGTCGCGACTTCAAGCGCCACCGTCTTGGTGAGGCCGGCAAGCCCGTGCTTGGCGGAGACGTAAGCGACCTTGAACGGCGAAGCGACCAGCGAATGCCCCGAACCCGTATTGATGATGCGGCCCCATTTGCGCGCTTTCATGCCCGGCACGGCGGCGCGGATGGCGTGGAATGCGGCCGACAGACCGATCGCGATCATCTCGTCCCATTTTTCGATGGGGAACTCCTCGATCGGGGCAACGTACTGAATGCCCGCGTTATTGACGAGGACGTCGAGCGAGCCGAACGCCTCCTCGGCGCTGCGGATCATCGCCGCAATCTCGGCGGGCTTGCACATGTCGGCGGGCGAATAGACTGCTTTGACGTCGAATTGTTTCTCGATGCCTGCGCGTTCGTTCTCGATCGCCGCCTTGTCGCCGAAGCCGTTGATGGTGACATTGGCGCCCTCGGCGGCGAGTGCCCGGGCGATGGCGAGCCCGATGCCCGAGGTCGAGCCGGTGACAAGCGCGGACTTTCCTTTCAGCATGGCAATTCCCAATTCTCGGTGTGGCGTGGCAAAGTGGGCGCTGACAGCGAGCCCAGAGAGGTGAGAGGCGGGATTCTGCGGCGCTTCTTGCTGCAGTGCAATATAAAAGGGGGCGGTGCCGTCACGTTTTCGCGAGGGGGCCCGGCCGCGCTATCATCGGCGCGCCTCAGATTTCGGCGAAACCATGGTGTGAAGACAATGCTGCGCGCAATTTTCCCGGCGCCCGACCACGACCACAGACGGTGCACGAGCGCGGCGATCGCCCATGCGGAGGCCCGCTGCGCGGCGCGCGCGCAGCGGCTGACACCGATCCGCCGCCACGTGCTCGAGACGCTGCTCGCCAGCCACAATCCGCTGGGCGCCTACGAGATCATCGAGCGGATGGCGGATAAGAAGGGCCGGCCGGCGCCGATCACGGTCTACCGCGCGCTCGATTTTTTGCGCGACAACGGCCTCGTGCACCGCATCGAGAGCCGCAACGCCTTCGTGGCGTGCGTGCATAATCACAGCGGCGATGCTCTCATCGTGTTCCTCATTTGCGAGCGCTGCGGCGCGGTCGGCGAGAGTCCGGGCGATGCCGTAGCGCAAGCGCTCAAAGCGTCGTCGCGGGCGGCCGGATTTTCGCCCAAAAGCCCGCTGATCGAGATCGTCGGCATCTGCTCGCACTGCCGGCAGCGCTGATCCTGCAACGCGGATCGCACCAAAGCCCACGTGTCGAAAAACGCGCCCTCGTCCCGACCGCTCGACGCTTTGGCCATAGCGGTGACGGTCGGGCTCTGCGTCAGCTGGGGTTTTAACAACGTCGCCATCAAGCTCGCGATCCACGACATTCCGCCGCTGATCCAGTCGGCCGCGCGCTCGGCGATAGCCGCGCTTTTGGTCACGGCCTGGACGCAGGCCCGCGGTATCGCGCTGTTCAGGCGCGACGGCACGCTCGCCGCCGGAATTGTGGCCGGCGTGCTGTTTGCGCTTGAGTTCCTGCTGATTTATCGCGGCTTGGTCTGGACGACGGTGACGCGCGGCACGCTGTTTCTCTATCTGGCGCCGTTCTTCGTCGTCATCGGATCGCGCTGGCTCATCCCGGGCGATCGTTTTCATCTGTCGCAATGGCTCGGCCTTGTGCTGTCGTTTGCCGGCATCGTTATCGCCTTCGGCGTTCCGGCCCCGGCCGCCGATCCGCATCAAATGCTCGGCGACTTGATGCTGGTCGGCGCCGCCGCGGCGTGGGCGGCGACCACATTGGTCATCAAGGTGAGCGCGCTCAATCGCGTGAGCGCGGAAAAAACCCTGCTTTACCAACTGGCGGTATCGGCGCCGCTCCTCGCTGCCGGCGCCGCCGCCTTCGGCGAGCGCGTCGATGCCATGCCGTCGGCGCTGGCGCTCGGCGCCTTCGCCTATCAGACGCTTTGGGTCGCGAGCGTGACCTTTCCGGTCTGGTTCGCGCTGATCGTGCGCTATTCCGCCGGCCGGCTGTCGGCATTCACGTTCCTGGCGCCGTTGTGCGGCGTGGCGGCGGGTCATACGGTGCTGAACGAACCCTTGACGCCGGCCTTTGCGCTAGCTGTGGTGCTGGTGGCCGCCGGCCTGATTTTCGTCAACCGGCCGCAATGACCGGCCAAGCAGCGCCAGCAGCAAAAATGGCGAACGGATCTGGACATTTGCGGACGGCGAACCTCGACGAGGCCGTGCAGCAGGCCGTGTTCGCCCTCAACAACAAACGTCCGGACGAAGCGGAGCGGATCGCCGGCGCGGTGCTCAAACGCGATCCGCGCCACGCCGGCGCGCTGCATGTTGTCGGCTGCGCGCGCTTGATGCAGGGCCGCGCCCAAGAGGCGATCGCGCCGCTCGAAGCCGCAGCGCGCACCCAGCACAACCCGGAGATCGACCTTAAGCTTGCGACCGCGCTGCGCAACGCCGGTCGGGTCGACGATGCGGTGTCGCGACTAAAGCGGGCCACAAAACGGCAGCCGCCATTCGCCCCGGCTTTTCACGAGCTCGGCTGCCTGCTCGCCGTCCTGGAGCGCTACGACGAAGCCATCGACGTGTTTCGCCACGGTCTCGACGTGGCGCCGATGACGATGCAGCTATCGCTGCAGCTTGGCGGCGTGTTCATGCAATGCCGCAAATGGGCCGACGCCAAGGCCGCCTTCGCCCAAACGCTCGGTATTGCTCCGAATTCGCCCGAAGCGCTGTTCGGCATGGCCAAGGCGCATCAGGAACTCGGCGAATACCGCGCGGCCGCCGCATGTTATCGACGCTGCCTGCGCGTCAAGCCCGACCCGCTCATCTGGCACAATCTCGGCCGCTGTTTGTTGATGATCGGTGAGAATGAAGAGGGCTACGATTGCCTGCGCTGGGCGGTGCGCGGCGATCCGAAGCGCTACGGCGGCGTGCTCGGCACGCTGGTGAAATCGCCGCACGGGCGCTTCTTCCTGCGGCCGAGCGCCGCCGCGCGCTTTATCCGCGAAGCAAAAAGCTA
>JASHPU010000232.1 GCA_030037885.1 Xanthobacteraceae bacterium
CGGCACCACGGTCACCAGCGTAAGGTCCCGCCCGGAGACCGAACGCACGCCTTCCGGCAAAGTGATGTCGCTCAAATGCTTCGAATAGTTGATCTCCAGTCCGGTGACGTCGACTTCGATCGCGGCGGGGATGGCGTCGGCGCGGCAGCGCACCTCGACCGTATGGGTCACGATGCTCACAGTGCCGCCGCGTTTGACGCCGGGCGACTGATCGGCGTTCTTGACCTGGACCGGGATGTTGACGCGGATCGTGGCGCCTTCGCCCAGCCGCATGAAGTCGACATGCAGCGGCCGGTCGCGCACGGCATCGAGCTGGAAATCGCGGGGAATGACGCGGTGCCTGGTACCGTCGATCTCCACGTCGTGGATGGTGGTGAGGAAATGGCCGGCAAGGATGCGCTTGTGCAAATCGACAAAGTCGACGGAGATCGGCAGCGGCGGCTTGCCGTCGCCGTAAATGATTCCGGGCACCCGGCCGGCCCGACGTTCGGCCCGGGCGGCTCCCTTGCGGGCCAGCGGCCGCGCCGCGGCCTTGATCAGATTGACGGTCGCCATAACGTTATCCTGCCTTGCTCAACCCTATCGATGCAAAGGGGAATTCCGCTCGCCCCGGTCACGGGAGGAGCGGCGTTGGCGCGCTTATAGCGGCGCGGCGTGCGAAAAACAAGAAAAGTCGTTAAAGTCGTTTATGTTGCTGTTTCGACCGCTTCAGGCCGTGCCCGGGTCCATGCCTCGATTGGCGGACCTGGCGACCGCCGCTTCGAGCACGGCGACGCGCGCCTTCAGCGCTTCGTTCTCCTCGCGCGCGATGCGGGCCATGTCTTTCACCGCCTCGAAATCCTCGCGCCGTACCACGTCGAGCTCGCGCAGGACCCGTTCCGCCTGGCTGCGAAACAACGTCTCGAATTCGCGCCGCACCCCCTGCGCCGCCCCGGCCGCATCGTTCATGAGCCGCGCGACGTCATCGAAGAACCGGTTGGTCGTCTGCACCATGGTTGCCTCCGAAAGCGCGCCACTACGCCCGCTTGCCATACGGGCACACAATGGCGATGGTGCGCCGCCGTCGCAAGGGGCGGTTCCGCAGGGGCGATCAATTGAGGAGGGCGTCTCGCGCCCGCCAGGGAAATCCACCTGATGCTCGTTTTACCGGTCTTGCCGTATCCCGCCATCAACCCGGTTTTGATCCACCTCGGCCCGCTGGCGGTGCGCTGGTACGCGCTCGCCTACATCGTCGGCATTCTGCTCGGCTGGATTTATGCGCGGGCGATCATCCGGTCGCCGCGCTTGTGGGGCGGCCCGGCGCCGTTCGGCACCCTTGATTTCGACGACTTCGTTATTTGGATCACGCTCGGCATCATCCTCGGCGGCCGCATCGGCTACGTGTTGTTCTACAATCTGCCGCTGTTTGCCGCGCATCCGTTGCAGATCCTGGAATTGTGGAACGGCGGCATGTCGTTTCACGGCGGCGTGCTGGGCTGCATCGTCGCCATCGTGTTGTTCGCGCTCAGTCGCGGCATTCCGATCCTGGCGCTGGGCGACGTGACCACGGCGGTGGCGCCGATCGGGCTGTTTCTCGGCCGCATCGCCAATTTCATCAACGGCGAATTGTGGGGCCGGCCGAGCAACGTGCCGTGGGCCATGGTGTTTCCGAACGGCGGTCCGGTGCCGCGCCACCCCAGCCAGCTCTATGAAGCCGCGCTCGAGGGCATCGTGCTGTTCGCGGTGCTCAACCTGTTGGTGCGGCTTGGCGTGCTCAAGCGGCCGGGCATCGTCACCGGCTGCTTTGCCCTTGGCTACGGCGTGGCGCGCATCACCTGCGAATTCTTTCGCGAGCCCGACGCACAGCTCGGATTCCTCTGGGGCGGCCTGACCATGGGAATGTTATTGTGTATTCCGCTGATGCTGGCCGGCGTCGCGATCCTCGCCTATGCCGCGACCTGCGAGCCCAAGCCCAAACCCAAGCCAAAACCCGAGCCCAAACCCGAGCCAAAGAATGGCTGACGATATCGCACCGCTCGAAGGCGAAATCCGCCGGCTGATCGGCATCGCCGGGCCGATGCCGATCGCCCAGTACATGCGGTTGTGCCTCACCCATCCGCAATACGGCTATTACATGAATCGCGATCCGCTCGGCAGCGGCGGCGATTTCATCACCGCACCCGAGATCAGCCAAATGTTCGGCGAGATCATCGGGCTGTGGCTTGCCTCGGTCTGGAAAGCGCTCGGCGCGCCGGAGAACATCAGATTGATCGAACTCGGCCCGGGCCGCGGCACCATGCTGATCGACGCGCTGCGCGCGGCCAAGGCGGTGGCGGGCTTTCACGCCGCCGTCGTGCTGCATCTGGTCGAGATCAGCCCGGCTTTGCAGAAAGTCCAGGAGCGCCGGCTCGAACCGCTGGGCCTGCCGGTGCTTTGGCACACCGCGCTGGAGCAAGTTCCGGCCGGGCCGTGCCTGATCGTCGCCAACGAATTCATCGACGCGCTGCCGATCCATCAGGCTGTCAAGCAAAGCGACGGCTGGCACGAGCGCGGCATCATCGTCGGCGCCGACGGCGCGCTGGCGATCGGCACGATGCGCGATCCGCTGCCGCATTTCGAGGCGACGTTGCCGCGCGGCCTGCGTCCGTCGCCCGAGGGCTCGATCTACGAATGGCGCTCCGATATCGCGGCGCTCGAGATCAGCCGGCGCGTCCGCGAAGACGGCGCGGCGCTGATCATCGACTACGGCCACGCCTGGTATGGCTTGGGCGAAACCTTGCAGGCGGTTTCCGGGCACAGCTTCGCTGACCCGCTGCGCTCGCCCGGCGCGGTCGATTTGACCGCGCACGTCGACTTTCAGGCGCTGGCGCAGGCCGCCGAAAGCATCGGCGGCCGCAGCCACGGGCCGGTCGCGCAACGCGATTGGCTGCGGCGGCTCGGCATCGATCAGCGCGCCGCGGCGCTCAAGGCGCATGCGCCGTACGGCAAGAGCACCGAAATCGACCAGGCGCTGTCGCGCCTCACCGCGAGCGGGCCGCGCGGCATGGGCGAACTGTGCAAGGTCATGGCCATCGCCGATCCGAAGCTGCGCGAGCTTTCCGGGTTCGAGACGTCATGATGATGCTTACGGCGCCAACGCTCGCGCTTCCCGGCATCCGCCACGCCTTCTTCACCCGCCAGGGCGGCGTCTCGAGCGGGCTCTATGCCAGCCTCAACGGCGGCATCGGTTCGGCCGATACGGCCGCCAATGTCGGCGCCAATCGCGCCCGCATGGCGGCAGCGTTGGGCGTCGAGCCGCGCCGCCTCGTCAGCGCGTTTCAGATTCATTCGCCGCAGGTGGTCGTCGCCACGGAGCCGTGGCCGGACGAGGCGCGGCCGCGGGTTGACGGCATCGTCACGCGCATTCGGGGGCTCGCCATCGGCGTGACCACGGCCGATTGCGGCCCGGTTCTGTTCGCCGAGCCGCAGGCCGGCGTGATCGGCGCGGCCCATGCCGGCTGGCGCGGCGCGCTCGCCGGGATCATCGAGGCCACGGTCGCGGCCATGGCGGGCCTCGGCGCCGCCCGCGCCGAAATCCGCGCCGCGCTCGGGCCGATGATCCGCCAGCGCAGTTACGAAGTCGGGCCCGACCTGATCGAGCGCTTCGCCGCCGCGGACCCCGCGGCAAAGCCGTTCTTCGCGCCGGCGCCGCGCCCCGGTCACGCCCTGTTTGATCTCGCCGGTTACATCGCGGCGCGGCTGCGGCGCGCCGGATTGGACCGCGTCGAAGACCTCGATGCGTGCACCTATGCGGACCCGGAGCGGTTTTTCAGTTACCGCCGCGCCACGCACCGGGGCGAAGCCGATTACGGGCGGCACGTCAACGCCATTGCGTTAGCGGGCGAATAGCGAGTGGAGCTTTGGCAAGGGGGCGAATGGCGAATAGCGAATGGAGCTTTCACGAGTCAAATGGAGCTTTCACGAGTCATTTGTCTATTAGCCATTCGCTATTCGCCACTCGCCACTCGCCACCTAGGGCTGCTCCGCAAGTCGCCAGCAATTGATTGAAAGCGTTAAGGAAAAAGGCGCGGGGACAAGCCCGGATTCATATTGCCAGCCCGGCGGGCGGCTTGTATCAGGGCCGCGTGAAGTCGAAGCGCGCGCGGGAGAAAGCCATGGCCGGCAGCAGGCAGCTTCATGCCGGCAACAACGGGACGATGAAGCTCGTCGCCGGCAATTCCAACCCGGCGCTCGCAGGAGCGATCGGCCAATATCTCGGCATCCCGCTGACCAAGGCGGTGGTGCGCCGCTTCGCCGACAAGGAAATCTTCGTCGAGATTCAGGAAAACGTCCGCGGCGCCGACGCCTTCGTGATCCAATCGACGTCGTTCCCGGCCAACGACCATCTGATGGAGTTGCTGATCATCATCGACACGCTGCGGCGCGCCTCGGCGCGGCGCATCACGGCGGTGATCCCCTACTACGGCTATGCCCGGCAGGATCGCAAAGTCGGGCCGCGCACGCCGATATCCGCCAAGCTCGTCGCCAACCTGATCGCCACCGCCGGCGCCGACCGCGTGCTCACGCTTGATCTGCACGCCGGACAAATTCAGGGCTTCTTCGACATTCCGACCGACAATTTGTTCGCCGCGCCGGTGATGATGCGCGACATCAAGGAGCGCTTCAAGCTCGGCAAGGTCATCGTCGTGTCCCCGGACGTGGGCGGCGTGGTGCGCGCCCGCGGCCTCGCCAAGCGCATCGACGCGCCGCTGGCCATCATCGACAAGAGGCGCGAACGGCCGGGCGAGTCCGAGGTCGCCAACGTCATCGGCAGAGTCGACGGCGGCATTTGCGTGCTGGTCGACGACATCGTCGATTCCGGCGGCACGCTGATCAATGCCGCCGAAGCGCTCCTGGAGAAGGGCGCGAGCGCGGTCTATGCCTATGCCAGCCACGGCGTGCTGTCCGGCAGGGCGGTGACGAGCGTCAGCGGCTCGCAGCTGAAGGAACTCGTCATCACCGATTCGATCCAGCCAACGCCGGCGGTCGCCGAGGCGAAAAATATCCGCGTCCTGTCGATTGCGCCTCTGATCGGCGAAGCGATCAGCCGCACCGCCGCCGAGGAATCGGTGTCGAGCCTGTTCGACTCACCATTAACTATTCCTTAACTCTTGATTTATGCGGACCGCAGGGGTGGGGGAACCGAGCCGTTCGCCCCTTCAGGGCCCGAGTCAACTTGTCGCAGGTTTGATTGTGGACGGCCGCACCGCGCGCATTGTGCCGTGCCGGCAAATCACTTCATGAAACAAACAACGGCTGCGCGGGGCGGACGCGGGAGCCGAATTGGCGGGCGGAATCCGAACGACTATAGTCGGCGGGCCGGCTGATTCGCGGCATCCGGTCAAGCTTGCGGGCCGCACTTGTCCCTGCGTCAAATCGCAGCCCCGGGGTCGGCAAGGTTCAGTGGCGTGCGCATTTCCAGCCCTCAAAGCCGTGGAGGCGTCATGCCCGTCATCGAACTCGCGCGCGACGACAAAACCAGCCCCCTCGAAGTGGTCGAGCGCATGGCTGCGTCGAATGACTGGCCGTTCGAGCGCGCCGGCGAGGACGAGATCGCGCTCCACGTGACCGGGCGCTGGACCAATTACCAGATTTCCTTCACCTGGATGAGCGGCATCGAGGCGCTGCACGTGGCCTGCGCCTTCGACATGAAGGTGCCGGAGCCGCGGCTTGCCGAGGTGCAGGCGCTGATCGCCCTGATCAACGAGCAAATGTGGATCGGGCATTTTGACGTGTGGCTGCAGAACGGCGTGGTGATGTTCCGGCATGCGCTGGTGCTGGCGGGCGGCGTCGCCGCGTCGGACCGGCAATGCGAGGCGGTGCTCGGCAGCGCGCTCGATTCCTGCGAGCGCTACTATCCGGCCTTCCAGTTCGTCGTCTGGGCCGGAAAAGCCGCGCGTGAGGCCATGGATGCCGTGATGTTCGAGACCTCGGGCGAGGCTTGAACTGTTCGTTGAGATAACGACCGCGCGGCGGGCTCCCTCTTCCCGGAGCGGGGGAAGGTGAAGGAGACGCAACTCAGCCGCGTTCAATCTGAACTCATTTTGCTCTAGCATCCCGCATACGCGGTACTGACGGGATTGATGGCGATGCGCCAAGCAAATGAGAGCAAAGACGATCCGGCCTTAAGCGATTTTTCCGGCACGCTGGTCCTGGTCGGCGCCGGCAAGATGGGGTCGGCGCTGCTCGAAGGCTGGCTGCGGCTCGGGCTTGCCGGACGCAACGTCGCGGTGATCGAGCCGGCGCCGGCGCCCGATCTCTCGGCTCTCAACGCCCCCGGCCTTCGGCTCAATCCGGATTTGCGCACGCTACGCGAGCCGGCGGTGGTCGTGCTGGCGATCAAGCCGCAGGTCGCTGCAGAGGCGATTGCACCGCTTCGCCCGGTCGTCGGCGCCGCGACGCTCGTCGTCTCGATCATGGCCGGCCGCACGCTGCAATTTCTCTCAACCGCGCTGCCTCGCGCCGGCGCTTTGGTGCGCGCCATGCCCAATACGCCGGCTTCCATCGGGCGCGGCATCACGGTTGCGGTGCCGTTGCGGACAAGCAGCGCGCAGCGGCAGCTTGCCGAGCGTCTGCTTGCCGCCACCGGTGCGGTCGAGTGGACCGATGACGAAACTTTGATGGATGCAATCACGGCGGTGTCGGGTTCCGGGCCGGCTTATGTGTTCCTGCTGGCTGAAGCTTTGGCGCAGGCCGGTGTCGCGGCGGGATTGCCGAAATCGCTCGCGGAAAAGCTCGCCCGCGAAACCGTCGCCGGCTCGGGCGAATTGCTGCACCGGTCCGCCCTTGATGCCGCCGCATTGCGCGCGAACGTCACCTCGCCCGGCGGCACCACCGCGGCGGCGCTCGACGTCTTAATGGCGGAAAATGGACTCAAAACCCTGATGCAGAGAGCCGTGGCCGCCGCGACCGCGCGTTCGCGTCGGCTCGCTGGCGGATGATCGCGGCTTGGAAGCATCGCGCCGTGCCCCTACATTGAGCTTTGCCGGTGCCGTATTGTTTGCGCGGCCTGGCGCTGACCTCGCGCGTAGGAGTCCGGTCATGGCCCGCAAAGCGTTCCGCCCCGCACGATCCGCACGCCAGCCGCAACCGTCGTCGCCGCCCCCGGCCGGCGCCGCGCCGTCAAGCGACCGCGACAAAATCATCGCCGCGCTGTTTGCGCTGCTTGCCGAAAAGTCGATCGAGGGCATCGGTTTTGCCGAGATTGCCGAGCGCGCCGGCGTGTCGCTCGCCGGGCTGCGCGGCGCCTTCGGCTCGCCGCTCGCGATCGTGGCGGCTCATGTCAAGGACATCGACCGCGCCGTGCTCGCCTCCGACTTCAGCGACATGGCAGAGGAGCCGCCGCGGGAGCGGCTGTTCGACGTGCTGATGCGCCGGCTCGAACTGTTGGCGCCGGACCGCCAGGCGATCCGCTCGCTCATGCGCTCGGCGCGGCGCAACGTGGCGCTGGCGCTGGCGCTCAATGCGCTCGCCGCGCGCTCGCAGAAATGGATGCTGGCGGCGGCCGGCATCACGGCTGCGGGGCCGCGTGGCGCGTTGCGCGCGCAAGGGCTGGCGCTGTTGTACAGTTCCGTGCTGCGCGCCTGGGTGCGCGACGACGATCCAGGCTTGGCGCGCACCATGGCGGCGCTCGACCGCGCGCTCGGCCGCGGCCAGCGCTTCGCCGGCATTCTCGACGATCTGTGCTTCATCCCCTCGCGGCTGTGCCGTCTGCGCTCGCGCTGGCGCCGCCGCGGCGAGGACGATGCGGACGAATCGGCGGCGGCGTGATGCGGCGGCGCGCCCAGCAGCCGGCAGGCTGCGCAAAATTTAAGTATGAATTCCCGAAGTTGCAGCAGCCTTTCTTTGATTGGAATTTGGTGCAGCGAGGGACGACGCCAACGGACCGCGCAGCCATCGGCGAGCTTCCGCCGCCTTCGCCGCGGACGAATGCGCCAACCGCTTGAAAAACTCGGGATACGCCAGCGGACATTGCGACGGCCTTGCCGAACGTCTGCTGAGTTCTTGGAAATTTGCTAATGCAGGAGGCGCCGCAACGCCCGGCCGGCGGGTGTGTCGAACTCCGCCGCGCTTATCGTGCCGTCGTTATCCGGGTCGGCCGCCTTGAAGCGCCGCTCGACGAGCGCAAGGTACTCGTCCTTGCTCAGCGTCTTGTCGTGATCGGGATCGCTTGCGGCGAACGCCTTGCGGCTGAGCCGGCCGCGCAGCTCCTTGATCGTGACGGTGCCGTCCTTGTCGGTATCGAGCCTGTCGAACGTAGCGCTGGCGGCCTTCTTGGCTTCGGCAAGATCGACGGTGCCGTCATTGTCGGTGTCGAATTGGGCAACCGGCGATGTCCTGGCCTCGGCGATGGCAGGGGCAGCCGCCGCGCAAAGACCGGCAAAGGTCGCGAACATGGCATTGCGACGCGAAATCATGGGGGATCTCCGGTAGGGGCGTTCGAGGGAGAGATCTATTTATGCTGCACCGCGCATGCAAGAGCCACGGCGGTTTCGCGCGCCGTCCATCGCCATTCACGGCTTGCACGATGTAAGGTCTTTTTCCTCAATCGTAAAAATGCCGCCCGCCTCGACTTTCACATTGCGAACAATACACGCGCGGCCTTTGGCATCCACCAATTTGGCATCATAAATACCTGATGAGACGTCCGTTATTCGGAGCCGCTCGTCCGAATCGACGGCGCCGTCTTTGTCGTTTTTGCACTGGTTCGGCCCCCACTTCGTGGTGCCGGCCGGCGCCAGGTAGAATTCCGAAATGGTGTTGCGCGTCAGATTCCAGAACCGCGTCGGCTTGCCCTGGGCCACGGCTTGGCTCGTCATGACAGCCAAGCCGGCTATTGCGAGGATGATGCGGAACAAGGTTGTCACCAATCTTCTGCGCTGAGAGTCTACCGGCTGAATTTGTAATTCAAGCCGGCGCCCGCGGTCCAGCCTGTTCCGGAGGTCGTGGTCGGGGATCATCGGGAAACTGCTTGGGCGTCGCCAAGGGCGGCGCCAGCGTTTTTGTTGGAGCCTCCGTTTCATCGAAGCGGCACAAGCGGCCGTCACGCCGGGCTAGAAGGTAAATCGATAATTGACACCTGCGCGCACGATGCTCTCGTCGAATTTTACGGCAACGTCAGGGATCAATGACGGTCCGTTGGCGTTGGCGATGGCGCAAGCTGTGGTGCATGACCCGTTGCCGAGGTCGACGAACAGATATTCGGCCTTGGCGCTCCAATTGCGATTTAAAGCGACCTCGACGCCTGTACCTACGGTCCAACCCGCCTCAACCGCGTTGCTGACCGGGTCATTCGAGAAGCTCGCCTGGACGTTGCCGAAAGCGGCGCCGCCGGTGCCGTAGACGAGAAAGCGGTCGAACGCATAGCCGGCGCGACCACGCACGGTGGCGAGCCAGCTGTTCCCGGTCAGGCAACCTCCGGCGCAGAGGCTGGCGCTGGTGAAGGTGCCGAAACCGCTGGCGTCGGTCCAATCGCCATCGGCCTCGACGCCGAACACCAGCCAGCCGGTCTGGTAATTGGCGCCGAGCGTCCCGCCGAAAGCAAAACCGGAGGTGCCGAAGTTGCCGCTCGATGTGCCGGTCACGCTATCCGACCAATCGCTGCCGCCGAAGCTATAGCCGGCGTTGACGCCAAGGTAGACCCCGGTCCAATCGACCGACGCAATGCCGGCAGGCGAGGCTTTCGTGATCGTCGGCCGCGACGTAAAGGCGGCGAATGCCGATCCGTCGGTGGGGAGCGTCCCCTTCACTCCCACATAGGCGGCAAACGGCATGCCGGGCAGGAAGGTACGGTCGTCGGCCAGATTCAGATAACCAAACTCGGTGACATCCGTTAATAGTCCGTAGGTGTAGTAGTGTTGATTGAATAAGTTGCGTATCAGCCCGAACACCTCGATGTTATCCGAAATCTTATACGACGAGTGCAAGTTCACCACCCAATAAGCCGGCACTTGGGGGAGCTGGTTCGACTCGTCGCCAACGAGCCACTGGCTGCCGACGACGTCAAGATCGGCGCCGAATTTCCATGGCGCGGTGATCTGGTATTCGCCGCCAAGCTTGAAGCGGAAGTCGGGAATGCCGGTCAGATGATCGCCGGGAACAATGTTCTGGGTGCCGCTCGCGTTCACCGTCGAGGGCAGAAGCAAGCTGCTCAAGAATGTGGCGTCGACGGTGGTGTAGTTGGCATAGATGTTGAAGCGATCCCACTTGTACGACGCGTTGGCTTCGATGCCCTGCCGCAGCGTATCGCCGGCGTTCTGAAAAAACTCGCGCCCTATGGCCACCGATTGCGGGGTCAGTACGTCGATGATGTCGTTGGTATTGAGCGCGCGGTAAGCGCCCACGCTCCAATTCGCATGCCCGCCGGCGAGGTCGAATTGGCCGCGCAAGCCGCCCTCATAGGTATACGTCACCACCTGTTGCAGCGGGGGATCGCCGACAAGAGCGTTATCGATCAGGCATGGCCGCGACGGGTCGGAACACTCCAATTCCAACGGCGTCGGCGCGCGATTTGAAATCGCATAATCGCCATAGAGCGTGAGGTTCGGCGTGATCTTATAGGTTGCGCCGATCATGGGATTGAAATGAGCGAAGGTGTCGTTGCCGTTGAGTTCGGAGTCATTGCCCAATTCGTCGGTCAAATTGATTTGGGCGATGTTGTACCGAGCCCCTGCGGTAAGCGACAGACGCCGGGTGAGATCGAACGTGTCGGTCGCGTAGAGGCCGGTATAGAGCGTCGTTGCACCGAGGCCGACCGGCGCCACGCCGCCTATGCCGGCGGACGAAGGCTGGTCGATGAACAGGCCGCTGCCGATGACGAACGGATACGTATTGGGGTTGACCGTTCCGAGTTCGCTCGTGGTCGAGAACTGCACCAGCCCGCGATCGACGCTCAGGCCCACCGTGAAATTGTTGTCGTGATCGAATACTCGCTCTGAAGACGCCGCCTGGACCGAGCCGCCGAAGCTGTCGGTCGTCGTCCAGGTTCGGTCGATTTCGCCCAAGACATTCGGAAAACCCAGAGCACCGGAGTTCGGGACATTCTGTCCCGTCGTTGTGACGAGGGGAGAAGTCGTGCCGTTGGGGTTATCAAAGCAGAGCGGATCCGACGGGCTTCCGGTCAGGCATCCTGGCGTGTTGTCCGCGTTCGTGCCATTGCCGTCGACGTGGGCTTGATCGAAATGGCGATAGTAGGTGACGGCCTGATAGGTCCAGGTGTCGGTCGGCTTCCAGCTTGCGCTGGCAGTCAGAAACGCCAATTGATTATGCGTTGTCTGCGGAACGGTATAGATGCTCGACCAATTCTGGTCGAGCAACTGCACTGGAGTGGCGGCGGCAGCGCCGAAGGTGTTATCGGCGCCGGTGAAGGTGATGTGGAATTCGGTATTGTTGTCACCCTGGGCGCCGAGATCGGTGTAAACGCGGCGCACCGAGGATGCCGAGTCAAGACGCCAGCCGGCATCGTCGATGGCGTCGGCCGCGATGTAGCCGGAGAAGTTTCCGACTTGGCCGCCGGCCTGTACCGACGTGCCAACCCGCCCAAATGATCCACCGTTTAATTCGGTTTCCACACCATGATAGGTGAAGCCGTTTTTCATGTCGAACGACAGCGCGCCGCCAATCGCGTTGAGTCCGAAGACCGGATTGCTCGGGTAGAGGGTAAGATTATTAATGGCGTTCTGCGGGATGAAGTCCCAATTGACGATGTCGCCGAAAACCTCGTTGATGCGCACCCCGTTCTGATAGACGGCCAGCCCCTGCGGCGTGCCAATGACCGGGGAAGCGATAAAGCCGCGATAATTGAGATCGAGCTGGAATTGATTGCCGGTCTGGTCGCTCAACGCCACGCCAGGCAGGGCTTGGGACATTGATTGCAAGAGGTCGGGCGACCTGGTGGAATCAAAGGCAGGGGATTCAACGACCTGGACATTGGATGGGATTTTGTCCTGGTCCACGGCCCCCGGTATGGATACCGTGGCGGGCGCCGCCGCGGGCGCAGGAGCCGCAGCCGCAGGCGCCGCAGCCGCGGGAGCCCTGGACGCAGCACCGGCAGGTCGGGCAGCGCGCCGCGGTCGGACCGTCTGCGGAACCGGGGTGGTCGCGATCACGTGGATCTCGGGAAGCGTTACCCCGCTTGAGCTTCCAGTCGAACTTGAAGCTTCCTGCGCCGCAACGGTTCTTGGTGCAATTGCCAGCACCACCGGGAGCGCCCGGAGCAATCCGCGAAGCGCCGCCTCCCTGACCGACGTCCTTGTTCGGCCAGCCAGACCTGCAACGTTGCCCATGTGCCCCTCACCACGAGCCGAATTTGAAATTGACGCCGGCGCGTATGACGCTTTCGTCGAAGCTCGCAACAGAGCCCACGGCGCCTTGGCAGTTCGCCACAGTCGTACATGGCGCATTCGGCAGATCAACGAAGAGATATTCGAATTTGGCGGTCCAATTTCGCGTGAGGGCAAATTCGATTCCGGCGCCGGCTGTCCAGCCCACCCCGACGCTGTTGTCGAAAGTCGCAGGAGGATTCAGGCCGGTTTGGATATTGCCTAAAGCTGCGCCGGCGGTGCCGTAAAACAGGATACGGTCGAAGGCATAACCGACGCGGCCGCGCAACGTGGCGAGCCATTCGCTCTGGGTCTGACAAGCATCGGGGGGCGGCACCACCGCAGAAATGGCGCCACAGGTGGGGCCGGTATTACCCGAAAGATTGGTCCAGTCGCCGTCACCCTCGAGACCAAATACGTACTGTCCTATTTGGTAGTTGGCGCCGACCGTACCACCAATGAGAAAGCCTGACGTGGGGAAGTTGCCGCTCGTTCCCACGGAACTGTCCGACCAATTGCTGTTGCCGGTCCCATAGCCGCCATTGATGCCGATGTAGAAGCCGGTCCAATTGTAAGCAGGCGATGGGACTGGAGGACTTGGCGTCGAAAGGTCGGCGGCACGTGCATCTGCGGTGCCAGCCAGCACCACCATTGCGGCTGCGACGATAGATGGCCTCCTCATGTGACTCTCCCCCTACGCCACATGCACGCGATTGCTTCGTATTGGCCTACATCATCTCGGCCACGCTACTCACTTCGCGCGCGACAGCGGCGTTCTACGGTTCAACCCGCTTCGCATGCGGTCGGGGATTGCGGGGGAACGAGAGCCGCGACGAAAGCTGCGGTTGGCGCAATCAGGGAATGGCCGCGAGGAGGCTGCGAGCCCCCACCAGCCGATTTGCTTCCGTCGTTGGATTTCATGCCCCCGCATGTGATTCATCCCCGACCGGGCGAAATCCTGGCATAATCGGGCCGCAGGAGTAAGCTGGATGTTTTTCCAATTTTGCCCGGGAACTTTAGGCAATCGAGCGATGATCGTTGCTGCCGGATCCGGGAATAAATCCGGTGCCGCGGTGAGTCCGTCGGGTCAGGTCCACTCCCAGAACAATGCCGCAAGTCGGGATTGGAGCGGTTCGAAGGGATTGCCGGGCTTTATCGACATGGGCTTTATCGACATGGGCGTTATCGATTCGGCGTCATCGCCAGCCCTTTTGCGCCATTAAGGGTTGCGCCGGCAAAACTGGCGCCGGTCGCCGTCGCGCCGGTGAAATTCGCGCCGGTCAAATCAGCTCCGGCGAAATCGACGTCTTTCAGATCTGCTTTCGAGAAATCGGCATTTGAAAGCTTGGCAAACTCGAAGTTGGCGTGTTCGAGCGAGGCTCCTTCGAAGTTGGCATCCACTAGGTTCGCCTGCGAGAAATCGGCGCGTATCAAACCCATGGACTGGTTGCGCATGTCCGCCGACGCATGCAGATGGGAAAGATCCGCTCCGCGCATATTGTCGAGACTGAATCGCGCCATGACCTTGGCGCCGGAGAGATCGGCGGCGACGAAGTTCGCTGCCTCTTGCGGCTGTGTTTCCATTCCTGCCGAGACGACGAGTGTTTCCAGATCCGCATTCGAGAGATCGGCGTGCGAAAAGTCGGCGCGTATGATCCATGCGAGATTGAGCTTCGCCCGCGTCAGCTTGGCGGCGACAAGCTTGGCCGCAACCAGCTTGGCGCCGCGCAGATCGGCGTCCGTGAGATTCGCACCCGACAGATCGGCGTTGGTGAAATCCAGGTCGTGAAGATCGAGCCCGACGAGGGACCGCCCGGAGAAATTTGCCCGCTGGCCGGCTGGTGCGGACGCCAGCGCCGACTGCACGTCGGCGCGTGTGAGTTCGGCGGCGCAGGCGCTGGATGCGGTCAATATCAGGCAGGCCATCCACGCCACGCGTGACGACAGATGCATTGCGGCTCCTCCCACAATCAGTGTCTCGAAAATTGATCAGTGGTAACGCCGTCTGCGATCAAAGATCAATTGGCAAGGATGGCGAAGTTCGGACCAGGGGCTTTTCCGTTGGCGCGCGGCCGGCGCGCGCCGATCACGACGCGAGGCCGGCAAGTGCGGCTGCGGGGGCGCAGTGGCAGACCCCAATTCTTGCCTCAGGTGCAACGTCAAAAAGCTCGTCGAAGCTGGTGCAGGCGCAGCGCAGGCGCCGCGCCACCTCGGCGATGACGGTAAGCCCGATTCCGGCAGCGACAACAGGCGCTGGCGCCGTCGTGCCAGCCGACATGACAAGCATGGCGGCGTCCGTGACGGCGCGCGTCTGCGCTTCGGCGAACCAGGCCGCCAGCCGGCGCCAAGTCGTATGGTCCGCATCGCCGGCGTCACAACCCACCATGCGTGCGAGACGCGCGCACGACGCGTCTGTGGTCTTTTCGCGTCCGTCGGCGGTCACCATCAGGTCGACGCCCGCGGGCAGCGTGCCGAGAATGCGGTGGACATCGGCCATCGTGGCGAAATTCTCGTTGATCAACGGGGTCCACGAACCGCGCAACGGGGCACGCGCCGCCGTTGCCATGACGAAGCCGCGAACCAGCCCGGTATAGACCAGTTCTCCGGCAGCCAGCCGCTCCGCGTCGGTATAGCCGCGCGCCGCCACCGCGCCCCGCGCGATGGGGATGATATCGGTCGTCGTCGATCCAAGATCTATAAGGAGCGCATCGCTGAAGCGTTTGCCGACCAGCGTGGCGGCGGCGTGCCAGTTGGCCGACGCGATTTCCGTGCAATGCGAACGCGCATCTTCGGGGCGCACGTAGCCTCGTGGTCCCGCATAGATCGACGCGCCGCCGAGCACGCGCGCCGCAAGCATGGCGAGCTGCTCGACGCCGTCGGCTCGCGATCGGAAAGTGTCGGCCAGCTCGCCCGTCATGGTGATGACGTTGCGGTCGGCGCCGCCCATCTCGTCGCGGGCTTGGGCGAAGGCCTCCAAGAGCCGCCCGGTCCCGCCGCGCAGCGGCGCGGCGTATTGCGCCGCCTTGACGATGCGACCGTTTTCAGCCCGCACCGCTTTGAGGTGAACGCCGCCAATATCCCAGCCGATGACAACGCTCATATCGCCTCGCGATAAATATTGCAGCAGTGTATAGAGCGGCTTCCGGGTCGCTCATGCCGTATCACCATGGAAGTCATACCCGTTCTCGATCTCAAAGGCGGTGTTGTCGTGCATGCGCGCATGGGCATGCGCAGCGAATATCGCCCGATCGACACGCCGCTTTCGCCGAGCAGCAGACCGATAGACGTCGCTCGCGGACTGTTGTCGATCCATCCGTTCACATCGTTTTACATCGCCGATCTTGACGCCATCGAGCGCCGCGGCGACAACGACGCGGCGCTGCTGGAATTGAAGAAAGCCTTCCCCAATCTGGTATTTTGGGTGGACAACGGCGTAGCCGATCGCGGCGGCGCCATGCGATGGCTCGACGCCGGGATCGGATGTTTGGTTATCGGCAGCGAGACGCAGAGCAATGGCGAATTGATTCGTCATGTCCGCCACGACGAACGCGTCGTCCTTTCACTGGATTTTCGCGGCGATGCGTTCATGGGCCCCGCAGCGTTGCTCGGCGACGCCGATGCGTGGCCGGCGAACGTTATCGTCATGACGTTGGCGCGTGTCGGCAGCGCCGCCGGGCCCGATATGGCGCGGCTCGCCGCCATCAAGGCTAAAGGCCCCGGCAAGCGGGTCTATGCAGCCGGAGGCGTTCGCGGCGCGCATGATCTCGTCGCGCTGGCCGAGGCCGGAATTTCCGGCGCGCTGGTCGCGACCTGTCTGCACAACGGCGCACTCACAGGCGCGCAGATCGCCCGCCTGTGAGCTCGCGTCAACCGTACTGAATCGATGCGCGCTACGCCGCGGCGAACGGATGTTTGACCGTGTTGCGCTTTGCCACGACCTCGGCAGCCTTCGGCTCGCCGCTCACGGCGCGGGCGATGGATTCCTTGACCGCGCGATAATTGAACTCCTGAATCTTTTTATCGTCGGCCGCGTCCCAGTGGATGAAGACCCCGACGCAGATAAAGAGATTGTCGGCCTCGTCCTGGGGGATGACGCCTTCGGCGACGCTGTCGGCAACCGCCTTGGCAACGGCGTGCTGGGCCGGCCCGAACATTTGTACGGCTTGCTTGGCGCCCTTGATCGTCACCTTGTTGAACATCACGGTGGCGGGCTTGGCCAACAGGTTCGGTCCCACCACCGCAAGCAACGACGTAAAGCCGTCCTTATTGTTGGTCAGGCAGTTCGCGAACGCCATTTCGGCCGCACTGCCGCGCGGCCCCATGATCAGATCGATATGGGCAACTTCGTTGCCGTCGCCGACGAGCGATTCACCGACACAGAGTCCATTGATCTTTGCCATCGCCATCTCCTCCCAAGGAAACTGTAAAACGCGCAGGCGATTTGCCTGCCTGATACCACCTATCCTTGTTGTCAGCGCCCGGCATGGGTAAACCGGACCGGTTAGCCAGATAGCGGCGGAACGAAGCCCCGCAGGCCAAAGTCAACCACTGTTCGACAGCGGCGGCAAGACGGTCCGTAGCCGATAGGCAAAGAGGGTCGCGACGGTAAGGTCGGCGCTTGTGCCGGGATTGATCGCCTCCGCCTTGAGGGCAGTGTCCCAAGCGAGCAATGTGGGCACCATCTCGGCCGGCTGTTCCTCGGCGCACAACCTCGTCCGGAATTGCGTTGCTTCGCGCTGCACTTCGGCGGCCTTTTTAGCGCCGAGCTTGCGCTCGATATGACTGTCCGGGAAGGCCGCCAGAAAGCCCAGGAACACGGCCAGCGTCGCCCATTTTTGCTCCGGCTGAGCGTTTCGCGCCGCATCGAACAACGATAACCCCAGCCCGAATATGTCGGCGAAATCCGTCGCGTACTGCCGCGCCACGCGATCGCGGTCCGCCGCCTCCGCCATCGCCTGCAACAGGCTGACCGTTGCCGGCGCCGAGACGTCGTGACGGGCGCTGTGGCCAAGCCCGGCGGGCGCTGCCTTGACGATCGCGCGAAACGCGAGCCTCGCGTCTTCGATGTCGAGACCGCGCAGAACCCGGCCAAGCGCGGCGCGCAATTGCAGTCCTTCGGCGGCCATCTCCGCCGCCGCCGCCAGCGGCGCGCACAGCAGAACGATGCCGAGATTGGTGTTGGCGCCAACCGCGGCAAAGGTTGCCTCGACCGCGCCCAGGATGCGCGCCCCGACGCGGGCGCCCGCAGCCGACAACGGCGCCGCGGCGGCATCGGCGCTGCGGACGAAATCGTCGATCGTCATGCGATGGCCGCCGGCAAAGGCATGCACATTGCCCGGCTTCGGCGCGTCAAGCTCGGCAAGACAGGCCCACACGAACGCCGCCGCGACACATTGCGCCCGCGAGCTCACGCGGTGGCGCCCTGCGCGTTGCGGATGCCGACACCTTCCAGGAAACAATCGGCGAACACGGCAGCGATGTTGACGGCGGTGACTTTTTGCAAGCCGGACCATGCCGGCATGCTGTTGACTTCGAGCACGGCCGGCTGCATGTCCGCGCCGTAAATGATGTCGACGCCAACGAATGCGGCGCCGACGACCTTCGCCGCGCGCAACGCCAGCGTCTTCAGCTCATCGTTGAAGGCGACCGCAACCGGCCGCCCGCCCCGCTTGATATTGGTGATCCAGTGCGAGGAGTGCCGCTGCATCGCCGCGACGATGCGGCCCTGCACCACGAGCACGCGAAAATCGTGATAGCCGCCGCGTTCGACGCCGACGAAGCGCTGCAGATAAAACACCCGGCCGGCGGTCTGCTCGGTCTGCGGCAGGTCTTCCGGCGTGCGGATCAGCATGAGGCCGCGTCCCTGCGATCCGAACAAAGGCTTGAGCACCAGCGGCCCGTTCGCGGCCTCGCGCTGCACGATGGCGCGGGCTTCTTCATGCGATTCCGTCGCCCAGGTCGCAGGCGTCGCAATGCCTGCGCGCGACAAAAGAAAGCTCGTCATCGATTTGTCGACGCAACGCTCGATGGCGCGTGCATCGTTCCATACCGGGACGCCGAGTTCGCGCAATGCATGCAGAACGCCGAGCCGCAGCGTGACCGCCTCGAACGTGCCGCCCGACATGGTGCGGACAATGACGGCGTCCGGAAGGCTGCCGTCGAAGCCATCGATGTGCAGACCGCTGGCGGTTTGCGTCGCAAACCCGCATCTGGGCAACCGGATCGCAACGGTCTCGATGCCGCGCAGCCGAAGCGCGGCAATCAGTTCCCGGGCATGCCAATCAATGCGGTCGACGACCAGGCCGACGAGCGGGTGGTCGCCATGCGTGCCGCGGCCGACGCGTTCAAGCAAAGGAGGCATCGAGCAGGTCCAAATCCATCTCGCCGGCGTGAAAGCTGTCGCCGGTTTCGAGCGCCGTCACAATGACTTTCGCCGGACTGAACAGCATCGGGTCGATCGCGTAAAAGTCCCCTTTGACCTCCTTGAAAATCTGCGCAAACGGCCGGCCATAGTCGCGCGACGCTTTGCTGGGCAGCTTGCTGGCCAGCGCGCGCGCGTCATCGGCCGGCCCGGTCACATAGAGCTGGACGCGCCCGGCAAAGATGATGGCATCGTTGGTGCGTCCCATGGCGGTGACGAAGTCGGGGTGCGGCGGACACAGCGGCGCCGCGCCGACGCCGTCGACAACGCGCTCGAGCGGGTATCCCAGTTCGTGGGTCTTGTGCAACGCGACTTCGAGCGCGCGGGCGACGATCTGCGTGCTGCCGACCAGGCTTTGGGTCGGCGCAAAGATGATCGTCAAATCGTTCGGGCTGACGCGGCAATCTGCGGCGACCTTGGCGACGACGCTTGCCGGCGGAGGGCCGCCGCTCTCGATCACCAAAGTGGCGTGAGCGGCACTGTCGGCGTAGTTCAAATGCTCGAACAGCGGTTCGCGCCGCGCCAGCGCGCGCGCCGGTCCCGAGCCCAGTGCAAAGAACGGTTTGCCGGCGCGCTCGCCGGTGAGGCGCCAGCCGGCGTATTGGCTTGCCAGGCAGGCAATCACGGGATTTGAGGAGCGCACGACCAGCGTCCATGGCCAGCGCGGCGTCGCGGAGGAGGGCGCCAACGTCACATCGCCAAGTCCGCCCATGCAGATGGCCGCGATGCGCAGACCCGCAGCGATGCCGCCAAGGCTTCGGCTGCCGGAATCGATCAGCGTTTCACCGCGTTCGCCGCGTGAAATGCCGAGCCGCAGTTGCGCCGCGTCCGCCACGAGTTGCGCAACCAGTTTGGCCGCGCGTTCATTGACGCTGACTGCCGGCACATTTGTCATGATTGCCCTGATTGCCCTGCGTGGCCCAAGCGAGAACCTGCCTGCGCCGTTCCTCGGTTCGAACTCTCGCCCGCGTCGCGTCCGCGCCGCAAGCATAGACAGTGCACAGCGGCTCGCCAGCCTTTATCGCAACTCCCTGCTGCGGGCGGTCGGCGGCCCAGTGCGGCCAATTCAGCGCTGGAAATGACGGAATATCGCTCTCGGCATAGACGATTGCGGCCGCTCTTACTCGGCCAGTATAGCACGGAGCCGGCGGCAGCCGTCCGGCGCACGCCGCCAGATGCAGGGCAAAGAGCGAGCCTTGCGCCGGTTCGAAAATGTCCAACGTCGCGCCTGGGCGCGGGTTGATTTCCAAGAGCCAAAACCGCTCGTCGTCGACGATGAAATCCGCGCTGTTGAGGCCGACAAGCGCCGCCGCGCCGCTGAGCCGGTGGACCGCGGCAGTGAGCGAGGCGGCGATGTGGGCCGGCAGGGTCGCGGGCTGTGCGGCGCCGCCGTACCGATAGGGCTTATCGGCTGCGGGCAAATGCCATTGGCTGCTGAAACCGAGCACGGTGGCGCTCACCCCGTCGGCCAGAAAAAGCGCCGATATCGGAACGCCCGGCATTTTGCGCTGATAATAGACGCCGCCGTGGATCGCTTGCTCCGCCGGCTTGATGTGGCCGCCGCCCGCCCCGCCTCGCCGCTTGGCGAGCCAGTCGGCGGTCCGCTGCGGCTTCTCCAAACAGAAGTCCGGCACCGGAATTGCGGCTTCCAAGCAGATGACCGAAAGCGCCGCGGGATCCTTGACCTTGGCGACAATAGCGGGGCCATTACCAAACAGCCGCCAGCTTTTGGCGATACGCTCGAGCAATTGGGGCCTGTCTTCAAATCCGCTGCCGCAGACTATTCCCAGCGGCGGGTGGCGCGCGCCGAGCGCGTTCAAGGCATCGAACAGCGCATCCTCCTCGATGCCGCGCGCTAGCGCGCCGCGAAACCGCACGTGATCCTTGGCTGCCTGGAGTGTGTCCTGATCGCCAAAAAAATCGGCGACAAGGATTTGATAGCCGCCGCGCCGTGCCGATTGTGCCAGGGCGCGGCCGGAAATCGCCGCGATAAGGATGGGTTTGCCTTCAGCCATTGATCTCGCGGCTCAGCGCGAAGGCGTCGCGAAAATCGAGTTGCACTGGTTTTGTCGCCACGATCATTTTCTGAAACAGGCCGAATTCCGATCGATACTTGACGTTGCCGATCGTCAACGGCCCCAATCCCAACGTGCCGTGGGACGTGATCTCCTGGCCGTTCGCCTGCATGTCCAATCCCTCGACGCCGGACGGCGGAACCGCGTTGACGTCGGTGGCGATCAGCAGCCGCTTCGCCGCGGCAAGCTGGGCTTTCGAGAGGATCGCGACGCCGGCGCGGCCGGCGCAGAACGCCGCTTCGGATTCGGCGAGAATGGCCGCCTTCTTGGCGTCGTCGCTGCCGTCCGCAGGACGCACGTCCGCGCTGAAGCGGCGCTTGATCTCCTGGGCGGCGTCGCTTACGCGTTTGATGCCGTCGTAGCCGACGAGCGTGACGGCGCTGCCCTGCAGCGCGGCTATCACTGCCGATGCAAATCCGACAACGCCGGTGGCGCCGAATACGGCGACCTTGAGACCGTCGAGATTGCGCTGTTTCCTGTCCTTCAGAATCTTCTCGACGCACGCGACCATTGCCGCCGCCGTGGTAAACGAGCCGGCGGGATCGGCAAACAGTGAAATGGCGAACGGCGGCACCAGCGCCTTTTTGGCCTGCGCCAGCATGTCGAGCGCAAGGCTCGCGTTCTTGCCGCCGAAGAACATGGCCGTGCGGACGCCAAGCTTCGGCGGCCGCGAGAAGATAGCGTCCTGAACCAGCCCCGTTACCTCCTCGAGAGTCACGTTCGTATAGGTCAGAGCCGCGTCGTAGCCGGCGTCGAGCGCCATGTTCACATCGAATGGACTGACGTGCCTGGTCGGCGTGACCATGTGAATGATGTTCTTGTCCGCCAAGGTCTCCTCCCGATCTATTTGTTCTGGACGGAGCACCGTGGCTGCGCCACGATCTCCGCGCCACGATTGAGTCCGCTGCAGACGCGGACGTCCAAGCCTGCGCTGTGCGGGCACTGGCGCGCCAGCACCACGAGGCGGTCGGCTTCTTGCGCCGACGCGGCAAACGCAAAACCGGTCGGTCCCCAGGAGCTTTGACCGACGCCGTGGGCGCCGGCGGCATCGAGCGTCGCCAGCACTGCGGCAACGGCCCGGCTGGTGAAGGGCGAGCCGCCCTGCGCCGGAGCGAAATAGCAGCCGAGCCGCTGCTGCAATTGCCGGATCGCCGCGCCGAAGCTCGGCAGGTCCCGTTCCGCCAGCGCCGGCAGCGCCTTGATGAGAACCAGCCGGCAGAGATGGGCAGCCTCGGCGTCCGACATCGGCGCCAGCCGGGCAAAAGCCGCCAGCTCTTCGGCTCCATGCAGGCCGCGCCGGGCCGGGTCAAGGACGATCAGAATTCGCCAATCATCCGGAAACGTCATGTGGCTGACGATCGGCGCCGCCGCTGCTGCGGCGCCATGACCGCCGTCGACAACAAAGCCGCCGCGGCGGAACAGTCCGATGCCAACTCCCGAGCGCGCGCCGCGCCCGAGTTTCAATGCGTCGGTTTCAATATCCAGCGGCAGATCGTGCAGGCGGCGCAGGCCGACCGCGATGGCAAGCGCGAGCTGAGTGCCGGAACCAAGGCCGACATGCGCCGGAACGGTCTGCGCAACACTCACCGCATGGGCCTCGTCAAGAGCGAGCGAGCGCTGCATGACCTCCAGATATTGCCGCACCCGATCGTTTTCCGGTCCCGAAACTTCGGCGGCCTTCGCTCGCCGGATTGTGAGGCTGGTTTTCAGATCACCGACCGCAAGCCCGACGCTGCCGAACCGCCGGCCTAGTCCGCCGTTGAGATCGAGAAAACCCAGATGCAGCCGCGCTGGAACGGTGACGGTAATCCCATCTGTCTGGGGCAGGCCGGTGTGCAAGCTCAGCTCCCAAAATCGGCATTCGCGGGGTTTTGCCAACGGGAATACAGGACTAAAGTGCGTCATCCCGTTTCGGTTTGCAATCTGGACCAAACCCAACACCTGGAAGGGCGAGACCATGGCCGAAGGTCCCAAAGAGCGAACTTATACTGATGAAGAAATCCAGGAGCGTCTCAAGCGCGACCTGCCGCATTGGTATCTTGAAAACGGATGGATACGCCGCCGATATCGCACCCACAGTTGGAAGGGCACGCTGATGGTCATCAACGCGGTCGGCCACCTCGCCGAGGCAGCGTGGCATCATCCGGACCTCACCGCGTCCTATGCCTGGGTCGAGGTGCGGTTGCAAAATCATGCCGCCAAAGGCATCACCGACAAGGATTTCGAGCTGGCCAAGAAAATCGAGGACACCGTGCACTGGCAGCCTGCCAAAGAGGGCGGCGCGCTGGAAGGCACTCCGGAAAAGGATCAGCGTTTCTCATACATCAAATACGATTGAGCCGCGGACTTTTCGATCCGCTTGAGGTGCCGGGGGTGGGGATGGAGCGCGCGTGGATTGCAGGTGAGCCGGTGGCGCTCGATGCCGCGATTGGCGAGGCGGCCAAGCTCATTGCGGCAAGTATGCAGCCGCTGATCGCGGGGCTGGGCACTGACGTTGCCGGCGTGCGCGCCGCCATATCGCTGGCGCAACGCGTCGGCGGCGTCATCGACCATATGCACGCCGAAAGCCTGCTGCGGAATCTCGACGTCGTGCGTTCCTCCGGCGTCATGCTGACGACGCCGACCGAGGCCGAGATGCGCGCCGACACGTTGCTCGTGGCGGGTCCCGTTCCGCAGACCGGACTATTTCAGCAACTCGTTTCGGGATCTTCCGGGCGCTCCGCAGGCGGCAAGGCGCGTCGCATTTTCTGGCTCTGCCCGGGGCGCGACGCCGCAACAGCCGCGGCCGGCCGTAACGACGTCAAGGTTGTCGGCGGAGCGCTGCGCGACCTGCCGGCGCTGCTCGCCGCGCTGCGCGCGCGCCTCGCCGGCCGCGCCGTCGCCAAGACGGCAACATCAATCAGGAGCCTGGAGCAGCTTTCGCGCGACCTCAAAGCGTCGCGATTTGGCGTGGCGACCTGGGCCGTCGCTCACATCGATCCGCTGGCAATCGAAATGCTGTGCGGTCTGGTGGATGACCTCAATGCAACGACCCGCTTCTCCACATTGCCGCTGCTGCCCGCCGACAACGCAGTCGGCGCTCTGCACGCCTGCGGCTGGATGACCGGCCTGCCCATGCGCACCGGCTTTGGCCGCGGCCATGCGCACCACGACCCATGGCTGTTCGACAGCCGGCGCCTGATCGGCGGCGACGAAACCGATTGCGTCATCTGGATCTCGGCCTATCACGCCGAAGCGCCATCGTGGCCGGGAGCGCCGCCGACCGTCGCCCTGACAGCTGATGGCGCCGCCTTCCGGGTGCCGCCGCGCGTTCATATTACGGTCGGCGTCCCGGCCATCGATCATGCCGCCATCCACTATTTGCCCTCGACCGGCACCCTGGCGGCGGCCGCCGCGTCACAGCCGAGCACACGGATTGCCGTCGCCGACGCCATCTCGCGCATTGCCGCCGCGTTGCCGGACGATGGAGCGCGCCGATGCTGACGCGTCTTGCCGGCGGCCGCGTCATTGATCCGGCCAATGGCCGTGATGCGATGGGCGACGTGTGGATGCGCGACGGACGCATCGTCGACGCGCCGCTGCAGATGGAGCCCGACGCGACCTACGACGCGACCGGCAAGATCGTGCTGGCGGGCGCCATCGACATTCATTCGCATATCGCCGGTTGGAACGTAAACACCGCGCGTCTTTTGCTGCCGGAATATCATCGCGCCGCCATGGCGCGTCCGGCCACGACGCCGCTGTCATACGCCGGATGGTCGACCTTCGAGATCGGATGCCGCTACGCCACGATGGGCTTTACCACCGTCGTCGAGCCTGCGGTATCACCGCTTTATGCGCTGCACGCCCACCTTGAACTGGCCGACACCCCGATCATCGACAAGGCGACGCTCGCCGTGCTCGGCAACGATGATTATCTGCTCGGCCTGCTGCGCGGCAACGAGAGCGAAGCGGCGATCCAGGATTACGTCGCTTGGGTGCTCGAAATGTCCCGCTCGATCGGCATCAAGGTCGTCAATGCCGGCGGCGCCGCGGCATTCAAGGAAAACCTGCGCGCGTTCTCGCTCGACGACGTCGTCCCGGATTACGGAATCTCGTCGCGGCAAATCGTCAACGCCTTGCAGCGCGCCGTAAACAAGCTCGGCGTGCCGCATCCACTGCACGTGCATTGCAATAATCTCGGGCTTGCCGGAAATGTCGAGACTGCGCTCGCAACCATAGAAGCAGCCGAGGGCTTGCCGTTGCACCTCGCCCATTTGCAATTCTACAGCTATGGCAGCGAAGGAGAGCGCGGCTTTTCCTCCGCCGCGGCGCGGCTCGCGGCAGCCGTGAACGCAGCGGCGGCGGGGGTGACAATCGATGTCGGCCAGGTCATGTTCGGGCCCACGGTAACGGCTTCGTCGGACGTGCTGCGCCAGTTCAACGCGCGCCACCGCGCGCGGCCGAAAAAGTGGTTGATCCTTGACGGCGATGCCGACGGCGCCGGCATCGTGCCCTACGATTATCGTCGCGGCGATTTCTACAATGCCGTCCAGTGGGCCGTCGGCCTCGAATTGTTTTTGCTGGTCGACAATCCCGAACGCGTTTTCTTCACCACCGATCATCCGAACGGTGCGCCGTTTACCAGTTATCCGGAGATTTTCGCGCTGCTCATGAGCCGCGATCTGCGCGCGAAATGGATCGCCGACCTGCCGAGCGCAGCGATGGCGGTGACGACGCTGCCGTCAATCGCGCGCGAATATACGCTGCCGGAGATCGCGGTCATGACCCGCGCGGCGCCGGCGCGTCTTTTCGGCCTGGCCGACCGCGGTCATCTCGGTGCCGGGGCGGTGGCGGACGTGGCCGTGTACCAGGACGATGCCGACCGCGCCAAAATGTTTCGGGCCGCTGCGCTCGTGTTCAAAGACGGCGAACTCGTGGTGCGCGACGGCGAGATTACGCGGCGCACTTGGGGCCGCGCTCTCACCGTCGCCCCGCAGCGCGATCGCGCGATCGACCGGCGGATGAAGGAGTATTATGAAACGCGCTATGGACTGCCGGACGAGTTGTTCAAGGTTCCGGACTACGCGCTGGGCCGGCCAGAACCATTTGAATTCGTGCCATGCCGGGTTTGACCGTCAAAGGGGTACGCATCGACGATACGTTCGCCGAAGCCTTCGGCATGCGGGCAACGGCGCTTGTCATCACCGCCGACAGCGCCAGGTGGGCGCGACAGGCCGCGGTCACCATGACCGGCATGGCCACGTCGGTGATCGGTTGCGGCTGCGAGGCCGGCATTGATCGCGAACTGACCAGCAAACAGACCCCGGACGGCCGGCCGGGGGTTCGGGTATTGCTGTTTGCCGTGTCGACCGCCGCGTTGCAGCAACATGTGCAGACCCGCGTCGGACAATGCGTGCTGACAAGTCCGGGTTCGGCCTGCTATTCCGGCCTCGAAGGCGAAGAATCGCTGCGGCTCGGCGATGGGCTGCGTTATTTCGGCGACGGTTGGCAGATTTCCAAGCGTGTCGGCGCCAAGCATTTCTGGCGCATCCCGGTCATGGATGGAGAGTTTGTGTGCGAGGCGGCTGCCGGTTTGACCAAAAAAGCGGTCGGCGGCGGCAATCTTCTTATTATCGGCGTTACGACGCAGACCACGCGGGCTGCGGCCGAGGCGGCTGCCGCGGCAATCGCCAAGGTGCCGGATGTGATCGCGCCATTTCCGGGCGGAATCGTCCGATCCGGCTCGAAGGTCGGTTCGAAATACAAGGGCGTTTCCGCCTCCACCAACGACGCCTATTGTCCGACGCTGCGCGGCGCCGTGAAGACGGCGCTCGACAATGACGCCGGCTCGGTGCTTGAGATCGTCATCGACGGGCTGACGTCCGATGCCGTCGCTTCCGCCATGCGCGCCGGCATCGCCGCGATCGTCAAGCTTGGTCCCAAACGCGGCGCCACGCGGATCGGTGCCGGCAATTACGGCGGCAAGCTCGGCCCGCATCACTATTACTTGCGGACGTTGCTGCCGTGACGCGGCTGACCCTCACGCTCCGCCAACGTCCCGGCCAGCGGCTCGATCTGTCGCCATTGGTGCCGCATCTCTTGGCCGGCAAGTCAGCCCACGAGATCGAACGTATCGAATTGCAGACGACGCGCCGTCGCGTCGCGGTCGGCGAGCTGTTTCGGCTCCGCATGGGCGACGCCGGGCAAATCTGCATCGAGGGGAGTTGCGAGCGTTTGGATTACGTCGGCCGGGAGATGACGGGCGGCGAGCTTCTGGTCGAGGGCGACGTCGGCATCCAAGCCGGTCGGCTCATGACCGGCGGCCGGCTCACGGTGCGAGGCAATGCCGGACCCTGGGCGGCGTCCGGGATGAAATCCGGCATGCTTGAGATTGCGGGCGCCGCGGGCGACCGGCTCGCCGGCCCGCTGCCGGGAGAGATCGGCGGCATGCGCGGCGGTATCGTCGTCGTTCGCGGCAACGCGGGTGAACGCGCCGGCGACCGCATGCGGCGCGGCACCGTCATCGTCGAAGGCGAGGTCGGGCCGTATGCCGGCGCCAGAATGATTGCCGGCACCCTGATCGCCTTGGGCGCGGCCGGGCCGCTGCCCGGGTTTCTCCTCAAGCGCGGCACCATCGTTCTCGGCTGCGGCTGCGGCGCGCTATCGCCGACATTCGTCGATTGCGGCGTACACCAGCTCCTCGCCAATCGATACGTGGCCGCGATGATCGAGCACTACAGCAAGTCTGCAGCCAAGCTCATGCGCCGGCCGCTCAGGCGGCTTGCCGGCGATATGGCGGTGCTGGGCAAAGGCGAGATCTTTCTCGGCAACGGCACGAAAGTTTAGCGACGAGTATTCGTAATCGCATGAAAGTTGCGTAAGATGACTTATTGCTAACGCGGCGGAGCCACGTCATGGACATCATAGCTATCGTGTTCACCGTTTGCGCGCTGGCGCACCCCGACCAGTGCGAGGAGCAGCGGATCGAATATTTCTGGCACGGTTCGCTGCGGTACTGTGTCCAGAGTGCTCAGCCTTATCTCGCGCAGTGGATCGGCGAGCACCCGAATTGGACCATCAAACAATACCACTGCGAATTGCCCAGGAAGAAAGATCGAGCCGATGCGCGTGGAGCAGCGCGCCCGGCGTGACGCGTTCCTTGAAAAAATCGGAAGCCGGCCGCTGGTCATGGGAATTCTCAACGTGACGCCGGATTCATTTTCCGACGGCGGACGCTTCGTTGCCCCGGAAGCTGCGTTGGCGCACGCCGCCGCCATGGCGGACGCGGGCTGCGACATCATCGATGTCGGCGGCGAGTCGACGCGGCCCGGGGCGGTCGCGATCAGTGAGGCCGAAGAGCTGTCGCGCGTCGAAGCGACACTGGCCGAGCTGGCCGCCAGCCTCGACGTTCCGCTGTCGATCGATACTTACAAGGCCGCCGTCGCCGCGCGTGCCATCGCAGCGGGCGCCGTCGTGGTGAACGACGTGTGGGGCTTGCAGAAAGATCCGATGATGGCCGACACGGTCGCCTCGGGCGAGGCCGCGATCGTGATCATGCACAATCGCGCCGACAAGGACGCCGCGCTCGACATCCTTGCCGAGATCAGACGATTTTTTGCCCGGTCGCTCGAACTGGCGGACCTTGCCGGCATCCCGCGTTCGCGCATCATCATCGATCCCGGAATTGCCTTCGGCAAGACCGCTCGTCAGAACGTTGACGTGATCGCCCGGCTCGGCGAACTGACTGACTTCGGCTGTCCGATCATGGTCGGGCTCTCGCGCAAGACCTTTCTGGGATCGCTGGTCGAGGACGGAATCGAGGGACAACTCGTCGGTACCGTCGCGGCCAATCTCGTGGCAGCGATGCGCGGCGCGTCGATCTTCAGAGTCCATGACGTCGCCGAACATGTCAGCGCGTTCAAAGTGCTGGACACGATCTGCGGCGGCGGCAGCCCAGCATCGATTCGCCGACAGCCGTGAACGAGGAGCTGCAGAACGGACAGGCCGCTCCACGACAGGAGCTACAACAAGGAAGGTGATCATGACTCGCGTTATCGTATCGGTCGGGCTCGGCGCTATGCTGCTGTTCGCTTGCGGCGCAAATTCAGGGGTGAAGGCGGTCGAGCTCAACGATTATCCGACGTCGGCGCGCGTCGACTACGTCTTTGGCTGCATGAAAGCCAATGGCGAAACGCAGGTTTCGCTGCAGAAATGCTCCTGTTCGATCGACGTCATCGCCTCGCTATTGCCTTACGACCGCTATGTCGAGGCGGAGACCGTGCTGAGCATGGCTCAGGTCCCCGGAAACCTCGGCGGCGAATTCCGTTCGACGGCGATCGCCCGCACGGCGGTCGAGGATTTGCGCCGGGCGCAGGCGGAGGCGGAAGTCCGCTGCTTCTGACCGGCGCCGTTCACGTCGCTTCGGCGGGCCACTCGGCTTTGAAGACGTGGCCCGCGGTGTCCTCCGCTTCAGCGCGAAATGTGCTCGCGCCGTTGGGCACATAGGAAAACCGGATGTTGGGATTTTCCGAAATCGATATGCCGCCGTCCATCTCCAGGAGCAGCTGGTCGCCTTGCCATACGCGCAATTTCCGGACGATGAACAACGGGATGTAGAGCAGCGAAACCTGATCGCGTTGCAGGCCGGAATTGTTGGGGTGGCGAATCATGATCTGGGCCTCGTGCGATGCGGTCGCCGGACCCGCCGACGGCATGACGAATTGCCGAAGACGCATCTGCCCCAAAGCGGTTTTATCGTCCGCGCTGTTTGCCATCGGCGCCGAACAGCCACCCGAGGCTTTCACATAAGTCTTGACGACGTAAAGCTTGCCGTCGCTGAGTTCGGCCACCGCATGGACGTTGGAGTAGGAATTCACGCGCACGCGCGTCGCGATCATCGTCACGCCGGCACCGACTTTGAACGTGGCGGCGACCGGCGAAGGGTTCTGATCGATAACGAGCGTAAACGATCGAAGCGTGCGGGTGTCGCCCTGCGGCAGGGTCGTGCGCAGGGTGACGGGAACGATCGCGGCGTCCTCGGCGCGCGCCGGCATTTCGACGCTCAGCAGTCCGGAGCCATCGGCAAGCGTCCGCCCATTGAACGCGGCGGCCGCAATCTCCGGCCATGGATCGTCGTCGTCAGCCGCCGCCGGCGCCGCTGGCACGGCGCCCCAGGCCATCGCGCCCGCCAGCACAGCGAGCCCCAACCACTGCAATCTTCTGCCCATCATCGATCCTACCTCGTGCTTTTGCGTGGCCGGCATACGTTCATTCCCATTCCAGCTCGGAATACGCGGCCGTGGCGTTGCGCGCATTATAGGCCTCGAACAGCTCCCAGCGGGATTTTTCGGAAGCTCCGGCAATCTGCGCCGCGGCTGACAGCGGCACGCCGCGCTTGATCAGGTCGCGGCAATCGCTCGCCAGCCGCTGCAGGTAGGCTTTTTCATCGGCGAGCGCGCCGGGCCACGGCGCCGGGGCCGGGCCATGGCCCGGAATCACTCTTTGCGCCGGCATCTTTGCCAGGTCGTCGATGGTCTTGAGCCAGCCGCGGATGCTGCCGTCGAGGACCGGGATGTGACGCACGAAGACCAGATCTCCGGCGAACAGCGTGCCGCTCGCTTCATCGAGCACGGTGAGATCGCTGTCGCTGTGCGACGGGCGCCACGCTCGCAGCATGAGCGGGCGACGGCCGAGGTCGAGCTGCATCTGATCGGCGACGGTCAGCGTCGGCGGCACGATCCTTACGTCATCGAGCAGCCCGCCCATGCTGGCGCGAAAGGATTTGAGATAATACGAGCCGCGCTCAGCCAATGCGCGCGGCAGATTATGGTGGCCGACGACGATGGCCGGCGGTGGAAACGCCGCATTGCCGAACACATGATCGGGATGACCGTGCGTGTTGATGACGTACCGGATCGGCTTGCCCGTGATGCGACGGACGGCGGCGAGCAGCCGCCGCCCCTCCAGCACGCTGCCTCCGGTGTCCACGACCGCCACGCCGTCGTCGCCGACGATAAAGCCGACATTGGCGATCGCCCCTTCGTTGGCGGCGTTCATCAGGGCGATGGCGCCAATATGCACGTAGACGCCAGGCGCTGCTTCATTGACTGCAAGCGCCGCTATCCGATCCTGCGAATAGGTCAGCGTCATTGACCTGCCGAGGAGAACTGCAAGCAAGACCGTGGCGAGGCCAATCCGGACGACGCTGTCGCGCGCCGCAATCATGAGGGAATCTTGCCTCTGCGTCTTCACTGCGTCTTTTCGAGCTTCTGCCCACTTCGCATTGTGACCAAATTTCGGCTCATGTTGGGCGGTCTCCTGGAGCAGGAATTTCTATTGCGCGCCAACCGATACGGGCATAGTATCGCATGAGTTTCCGGCTTCAAGGACGCCGACTTGTCAGGGAGGGTTGGCGTTTCTTCGAAGGCATACGCAGACTCCGAGGGAAGACGATTCCCGAGCCGAGCCGATGCCGTGACACGCTGCCGGAGATGCTTCCCGAGGCACGGGGTTGCGCCGCGAGGCCAAGCTTGCTTGGGCTTGTTCGCGCCGGTGCGCCCCCCGTGAAACACGCAGGGAGGACGCACGATGCGTTGTTTCTCACTTACGGTCGGTATCTGCATGGGACTGGTCGCAACGCTTACCGCGGCCAGTGTCTATGCCGATAGCGATGAGGAAAAAGCAGCGGCAAACCCAGCCAATTGGGCAATGCCGCGGCTGAACAACAGCCTAACCGCCTATTCAACGCTGAAGCAGATCAACACCGGCAATGTCGGCAAGCTGCAGGTCGCATGGACGTTCTCCACCGGCGTGCTTCGCGGCCACGAAGGTGCACCGCTCGTCATCGGCGATGTGATGTACTTAGTCACCCCGTTTCCGAACATCGTGTATGCGCTTGATCTCAATCACGATGGGAAGATTATTTGGAAGTACGAGCCAAAGCAGGATCCCAATGTCATCCCGGTGATGTGCTGCGATACCGTCAATCGTGGCTTGTCGTTTGGTGACGGGAAGATTTTCCTGCACCAAGCCGACACGACGCTGGTTGCGCTCGACGCCAAGACCGGGAAGGTAGTGTGGTCGGTGAAGGATGGCGACCCGACGAAAGGCGAAACCGGCACGTCGGCGCCGTTCGTTTACAAGGACAAGGTCCTGGTCGGAGATTCCGGCGGAGAATTCGGCGTTCAGTGTCATATGACCGCCTACGACATCAAGGACGGCAAGCGGGTGTGGCGAGGCTACTCTGAGGGCCCCGACGATCAAACTCTCATCGATCCCGAAAAGACAACTTCGCTCGGCAAGCCGGTCGGAAAGGATTCCAGCCTAAAAACCTGGCAGGGCGATCAGTGGAAGATCGGCGGCGGCTGCACTTGGGGCTGGCCGTCCTACGATCCGCAGCTCAATCTGATCTACTGGGGTTCAGGCAATCCGTCGACGTGGAACCCGAGCCAACGCCCGGGCGACAATAAATGGTCGATGACCATCTGGGCCCGCGACCTGGATACCGGCGTTCCCAAGTGGGTCTATCAGATGACGCCCCACGACCAGTGGGACTATGACGGCGTCAACGAGATGATCCTGACCGATCAGCGCATCAATGGCCGCGAGCGCAAGCTCGTGAGCCACTTCGATCGCAACGGTCTCGGCTACACGCTTGACCGCGTGACCGGCGAGCTCCTCGTCGCCCAGAAGTACGATCCGGCGGTGAACTGGACCAGCGGAGTCGACATGAACAAAAACTCCGCGAACTATGGCCGGCCCACGGTCGTTGAGAGATATTCGACCGAGACGCCGGATGTAAACCATACCGGCATCTGTCCGGCGGCACTTGGAACCAAGGACGAGCAGCCGGCCGCCTATTCGCCGGAAACGCAGCTGTTCTACGTGCCGACGAACCACGTCTGCATGGACTACGAGCCGTTCAAGGTCAGCTACACGGCGGGTCAGCCTTATGTCGGGGCGACGCTCTCGATGTACCCGGCCCCTGGCGGCAACAACATGGGCAACTTCATCGCCTGGGACGGCAAGACGGGAAAGATCGTCTGGTCCGACCCCGAGCTGTTCTCGGTGTGGTCTGGCGCGCTGGCGACTGCCGGAGGCGTGGTGTTCTACGGCACGCTGGAAGGTTATCTGAAGGCGGTCGACGCCAAGACGGGTAAGCTGCTTTACAAGTTCAAGACCCCGTCCGGCATCATCGGCAACGTCATGACCTACGAGCACGGCGGCAAGCAATATGTGGCAGTGCTGTCTGGCGTCGGCGGCTGGGCGGGAATCGGCCTTGCGGCCGGCCTGACCGATCCGCACGCCGGCTTGGGCGCAGTGGGCGGCTACGCCGCACTGAGCAACTACACGGCGCTCGGCGGCCAGCTCACGGTCTTTACGCTGCCTTGAGGGATCGCGAAGCGAACCTGAAATTTCTCCGGCGCGTCGTCATGGGCGCGCCGGAGATAGTTTTTGCTTCTCCGCCATCTTCGTAAGGACTCTGTCGTGAAATTACGCGCTGGTGCAGCGGGCGTGTGCGCGCTTACCCTCACAGCATTATGGACTGGCGTCGTGATGGCAGATGGGTCGGGAGACCCTGCCGCCGTCAAGAACCAGGACGGCAAATACTACGACAAGCAAGGCAATCCGACCTACAGCATCAAAGCGGACGGCACCGTCGATTGGTACACTTATTCCGGCTTCATCCGCTACAGTTCCGAGTGTTTGCGCTGCCATGGACCCGACGGCCTTGGTTCATCCTACGCGCCGGCGCTGGTGGATTCTCTAAAGACCTTAAGTTACTCCGATTTCCTCGGAGTGGTCGCCGGCGGCAAAAAGGCCGTAAATACCGCACAGGATCTTGTGATGCCTTCGTTCGGCACGGACAAGAACGTGATGTGCGTGGCCGACGATATCTATGTCTATCTGCGCGCACGTTCCAACGGGGCGATAGGGCGCGGTCGTCCGGACAAGCACGAAGCCATACCGGCCGCCGCCAAGAAATGGCAGGACACCTGCTTCGGTCCGTAGCGGTGCGGCGCTGCGTTCCCGCCAGAAAGGCGGTATCATGAGGAACTTAGCCGGTTGTTGGTTGCTGTCCTGCGCGGTCGCCTGTTGCACGCTGGGCGTCGTGTCCGTGCCGTCCGCTTCGCTTGGGCAGGGTGCGGCCGCGCCTGCCGGGTCAGCCAGTGTGTTGCAGGGCGGATTGGAACTGATCGATCCCAAGGTCCTGCGGGTCTGCGCCGACCCCAACAGTCTGCCGCTGTCGAACGACAAGGGCGAAGGCTTCGAAAACAAGCTTGCCGAACTCTTCGCCGCCAAGCTCGGCAAGAGACTCTCTTACACCTATTATCCTGAAGCCACCGGATTCGTGCGGAACACGCTCGGATCGTACCGTTGCGACGTCATCATGGGGTTTCCCCAAGGCGATGATCTCGTGCTGAGCACCAACCCTTATTTTCGGAGCGGATACGCGTTCGTAGCCAAATCCGACAGCCCGCTCGCCGGCGTGGATACGCTCGGCGACGCGCGGCTGAAGGACAAGCGACTCGGCATCGTGGCCGGCACGCCTCCGGCAACGTACCTGGTCATGGACGGATTGATGCAGAAGGCGAAGTCCTATCCGCTCGTGGTCGACACGCGCTACGATTCGTCACCCCTGGCAATGATCAATGACATCAAGTCAGGGGTGATCGACGCCGGTATCTTGTGGGGGCCGCTCGCCGGATACTACGCCTCCCGCGCCAACCCGCCGATGCATACGACGCTGCTCCTGAAGGAGAAAGGCGGGCCGGGTCTTGTTTACCGGATCGTCATGGGCGTTCGTCCTTCCGATGCCAATTGGCGACGGCAGCTGAACCAGTTGATTGCCGACAACCAGCCGGCAATAAACAAGCTGCTGCTCGATTACGGCGTGCCAATTCTCAACGAGCAAGATCAGCGCATCACCGCGGACGCTCTGACAGAAAAGCCGTGAGGCGCGCCGCTGTCGGGGCCTTGGTTGGGACCTTGGCTCTCGTCGTCTTTGCCGCAGCTGCTGCGTGGGGTGGACAGACGCCGCCGGAACCGGCCGGCTATCGTATGAGCGATTACCGCGGGCCGACGCCGGCGACGCTTGCCGGGGCCCGCATCCTTACCACAGCGCAAGCTGCCGCCTTGTGGAAGGCCGGCGCTGCGTTCGTCGACGTGCTGCCTCACGCGCCCCGCCCAGCCAATTTGCCGCCGGACACGATCTGGCGCGAAAAAGCAAGGATGGACATTCCCGGCAGCATCTGGCTGCCCGATACCGGCTATGGCGCGCTTGCCGCCGTCACCGAAAAATACTTGCGTGACGGTCTCGCCAGCGCCAGCGGCGGCGATCGGACGCGCCCGCTGGTCTTCTACTGCATGAAGGACTGCTGGATGTCCTGGAACGCGGCCAAACGCGCACTCAGTATTGGTTACAAGAATGTGGCCTGGTACCCGGACGGCACCGATGGCTGGCAGGCAGCCAAGCTGCCGCTCCGGGAGGCGAGGCCCGCAGCGGCGGAGCCGAAATAGCGCCGCTCAGTTGAGCGCCTGCTCGATCGCCCGCGCCAGCCCGAAAATGCGCTGCTCGATCGTGGTCGGCACATCGCAAACGTACCGGATCGTCTTGCGGCGATCCTCGAAGATGCGCGTGCTCCACTCGATTTCACTGCCGAGCGTCTTGATCTTTGCTTGATCCGCGCCCGTCTTGTCCTCGATCGCGTGCAGATCGTTGACGTCGGCCTCGATCTTGGTGGCCAAATCCATCTCTTTCCGCGACACGCGCTCGAGGCCGCCCATGACTTCGCTGCGCTGCGCGCTCAGCGTATCGAACACTCCGGCGAAGACCTCCTTCGCCTTCTGCTGCTTTTCGTCGGCGGTGCCGGTGATGAACGCGGCAATCGCCTTTTGCGCGGCGTCCATGGGCGTGCGCCGCGCCGCGATCAGCGCGACGAGATCCTTGACCTTGGGATCGTTCTGCCAGCTGCCGCCGACGTCGGCGATCGACGGGCCGTCCCACATCGACGCGGTCGACAATTCCGGCACTTTCGGCTGAACGCATGGCCAGTCCGGATAGCGCGGGTCGGCGGCACGCGCCGGCGCGACGAGCGCGCTCACGATCACCAACAGGACGAAGAAAAATCCAGCGTGCTTCATCCGAGTTCCTCCGCCGTTTCCGTGTTCAATGGTCGGACATTGCGATGCCCCACGGCAGCTCGCCGACCTGAACCGTATTGACGACCTTGAGCGCAGCAACGTCGATTACCGATACGTCGTTCGATACGCCGTTGGCCGTCAGCAAATATTTGCCGTCCGGGGTAAACGCCATGTGCCAAACCCGCTCGCCGACCAAAAGATATTTGATGACTTTATGGGTCTTCACGTCGACCACGGCGACGTGATTGGCCGGCCCAAGCGCGATAAAGGCCAATTTACCATCGCTCGTGATATTGATCCCGACCGGCTGAATCGGGTCCGGGCGCATGCCGGCAATCGCAAATTCGATTTTCTGTTTGACGACGCGCTTGACCGGATCGATGACGCTGACCGTGCCGCCGACCTCCGAAGACACCCACAGTTCCGATCCATCGGGAGTGAACGCCGCGAAGCGCGGCCGCTGGTCGACCAGAACGCTGGCCACGACTTCGCGCTTCGCCGGATCGATGAAATGGGCCATGTTGGTGGTTTCCGACGTGTTGATGAGAATCTTGCCGTCGGGGCTCATGGCCATGCCCTCGGGCTCGACGCCGACCTGCACCGCACCGTTTTGCGCCCGGCGCGCAATGTCGATGATCGTCACCGTGTTGTCGTTCTCGTTGGCGACGTAGAGAAACTTGCCATCGGGGCTGGCGGTGAAAAACTCCGGATCCGGGCCGGAAGGCAGCGTGCCGGAGACCGTGTTCGTACTGGTGTCGATCATCTGGATCGTGTCGTCGTCGCCGCAGGCGACCAGAACGTACTTTTGATCTTTGGTATAAGCGATGCCGCGCGGCCGCTGCCCGACCTCGATCGTTTTCACCACCTTCCAGGAGTCGGTATCGATGAGAGAAACCGTGTTGCTCCTCTCGTTGGCAACATACGCGCGATAGGCGCTGGCCTGGCCGCCAAGCAACAGCGCAAGCGCGATGCCGAGAATGAACCGAAGCCACATTCGTCTGATCTCCGACTACTTGAGCTTACACTTCGTCTCCGGACGATCGATGCCCAACGTGTCGAGCTCCGAATATTGATGCAAAAAGCCCTGTTGCGGCGATACCGATACCACCGTGCGGCCGTCGGCAAGAAGAATGGGCTGGCGCAGCTGAAGGTCCCAATCGCGCACCGTAAGCTTACGTCCCTTGAACGCCGCCAAGGCGAAGTCCGGCCCCTCCATATACTTGAGGACGGCCTTGGCGTCGTCGGAATTGACATGCGAAACCGCCTCGCCAACCATCCGTACCGCCATCCACGCCTGCATGTCGAGCGCCGTCATCCATCGCGAAAATTTCTTTTCGAATCGGCTTTGCAGCTGGATCGCGCCCCACTGGTCGAACGCGGGATCCCAGGTCGTCGGTTCGAGGCCCGCCGATCCGGCGACCGGCCGCGGCTGGCTGGTGCGGTATGGCATATAATCGGCGAACACTTGGCTCTCGTCGGCCGCCACCAGCACGTCGTAGTCCGGCGCCGATTGAGTGAACAGCGGAATCTGACTTTGGATCTGAACCAGGCCGCTGTCGGTGCGCCGGGCACCGCCGGTGTCCTTGAATTCGCGCTCCTGCACGATCTGGGCGCCGAAACGTTTCGCCGACCGCCGCAGCGCATCCGCGAACAGCTTGTCCGGCGCATGAGAGCCGACCACGAGCAGCCAATGTGTCCAATGTTTCCAGACCAGATATTGCGCCAGCCCGTCGGCCAGCATGGCGCGGCTCGGCGCGGTATGAATGACGTTGGCCCGGCAATCCTCCTGGCGCAGCCGATCGTCGGTCGCTCCGGCATTGAAGAAGAAAACCCCGTGCTGGCGACCGGCGTCGGCAGCCTTGAGCAGCATGGCCGCCGGCAGGTCGGTGACGATCAGCGAGATGCCGTTGCCGGCGAGTTTCTGCACCGCGGCCGCGGGATCGTCCTGGTCTTTCAGCAAAAGTTCTTGCAGCGAGAACGATTGATTGAGGAACTTGCCGGTCGTGTCGTTGTCGTCGATGGCGAGTTCCGCGCCGGCGGCGCCGTCATTTGCGGCCGGCATCTCGATGAGCGAAATCGTTTCCGTCTTGTCCGCGCGGCCGAGATAGCCGATCTTGACGTTGAGCCCATTGGCCGCCGGCGCTGCCGACATTGCTATCAGCAGAAAGGCGGCAATACAGAATCCACGCAGCACGCGTTTGCCTCCTCGGCTCCGTTCGCCCCCGCTAACCCATTACGATACTTGGAATTATCGCCTCTTTTATGTACTCTTCGCAAGCCGCTAAACGGCTCCCCGACGCGCAACAGACGAGAGTGCCATGCATGGCTGTTGGAAAATTGCGACCGCTCTGCCGCTTTGCTCGCCGACGGCGCCGCCGGGGCATCGGGGCCGAAAGTTGCAGTCTTCAACTTCGAACGCGTCGATACAAGCTTTGAAGGGGTAACGTACGGGCCACGGCCCAACCAACCGGAACGCCTTGGGCGCGGCGGAAATCAATTGCGCGATCGTTTGGCGAAATCGGGGCGAGTCGAAGTGGTCGATATTGCCGCAGCCACCGCGCACGCCGCCGCAGCCGACTTCGGGAGCTGCGACGCGAAGTTTGCGCGCGAACCGGGTGCGGATTATTCAATCATCGGCCGGGTCCGGAAAGTTTCAAATCTGATCCTCAACATGACTATCACCATACGCAATGCCATGAGCGGCCGGATCGTTGCGATCAAAAGTGTGGATAGGCGCGGCAACGCCGATGCGACTTGGTCGCGCGCCCTCGATTGGCGGGTTCGCTATGAGCTCTCGGCGCCAAAGGGAGTCTTCCGATGACGCTCTTGCTGGCCAGCGTCACAGATGCGCAGGAGGCTGAAATCGCGTTGCGTCACGGCGCCGATATCATCGACGTCAAGGATGTCCGCAGCGGATTTGGCGCGGCCGACCCCACTGTGGTTGCCGCGACCGTTGATGCAGTGTCCCGACGGCGGCCGGTCAGTGCGGTGACTGGGATCGGCAATATGGAACCCGAAGCCGTGCTGCGTGCGGCGGGTGCACTCGCCAATGCGGGCCCCCACTATATCAAGGTCGGCCTGTATCCCAACCCAAAGCGCCGCGACTGCATACGCGCGCTCGCCGCCTTGGCCGCTAGCGCGCGGCTCATCGGGGTGATGTTTGCCGACCACGGGCTCGACGAAGCTCTCGTCGGTCTCATGGCGGAGTGCGGTTTTTGCGGGGTCATGATCGACACGTTCGATAAAGACCGCGGACGCTTGCTCGATCATATGGACATTGCGGCAGTCGGACATTTCACCGATGCGGTACACGGCTGCGGCCTGATGGCCGGACTGGCCGGTTCGCTGGAAGTGCCGGACATCCCGCGACTGCTGCTGGCGACGCCTGACGTTCTCGGCTTCCGGCGGGCGCTGTGTGCGGGCGAAGACAGAAACCGGCCGCTGAGCGCCGAGGCGATCGACGTCGTGCGCGGATTGATTCCCATGGACGTACGCCGGACCGATGCCGGCAGTCCGCCGCCGTCGTCCAAGCTCGATTATCGGTTGCTGGCCGCGCGCGGTTATTCGCTCGAGCCCAAGGAAGACGGCGACGGCGACCGCATATTTTTGCGGGATTTCGTGTTGCCCGTGCGCGTCGGCGCCTACGCGCATGAGCGCGGCAAAACGCAAAACGTTCGGTTCAACGTCGAGGCCAGGCCGCGTCGCGCCGACCGCTTGGCGGAGGATATGCGCGACGTCGTCTCCTACGACCTGATCGCCGACTCGATTCGCATCATCGCCGCGCAGGAACATATTGCGTTGGTCGAGACCCTGGCGGAACGTATTGCCGCGCTCATCTTGACTCATCCGCGGGTATCAAGCGTCACGGTTCGTGTCGAGAAGCTCGAAGTGGGATCGGGCGCTGCCGGCGTCGAGATCGTGCGCCATCGTCCCAGCGACGTTGCCAAGGTGCATCAGCTCTATCCAACCGCGACCGATCCGAAAGCCGCGACCTGATGGGTGAAACCGAAGCGCCCGTTGTCATCAAGCTCGGCGGCAGCTTGGCGTTCTCGCACAATTTGCCACAATGGGTCGGGGCCTGCGCGATCTGCGCGGGTCGCGTCGTCGTCGTACCCGGCGGCGGGCCTTTCGCCGACACCGTGCGATCCGCACAACCGCGAATGCAATTCGACGATGAGGCGGCGCACCGGATGGCGGTGCTGGCGATGGAGCAATACGGCCACGCGCTCGCCAGCCGCAATGACGTATTGGCGCTTGCCGATACCGCCGACGCGATCCGGCATTGTCTCGCCACGCTGCGTGTTCCGGTGTGGTTGCCGGCACGCATGGTATTTGATGCCGGCGACATTGCTCAGTCGTGGGACGTGACCTCGGACAGCATGGCGGCGTGGCTGAGCGGCCGAATCGGCGCCGCGCGGCTGTTTCTCGTCAAAAGCGTCGCGCTGGCGTCGCGCCGCGAGCGCTGCGAAACCCTTGCCGAAGCCGGCATCGTCGACAAGGCCTTTCCACGATATTTCCGCAACGGCGCGGTTCGTTGCTCGATCCTGGGGCCGGCCGATCATACCACGGCAATCACCGCCATCCGCGACGGCGCGCCCGCCGGCGTTTGCATCGAATAGTGCGTTGCAAGGCCGATGGAGTAGAATGCGCCATGGCCAAGATCAAGACGCCGCGCTGGGGTTGGGCCCTCACGGGATCGGGGCATTTCTTCAAGGAATGCCTGCGCATGGTCGGCGGCCTCGGCGAGGTCGATCTATTTGTCAGCAGGGCCGCAGGCGAAGTCGTGCGCATGTATCGGCAGGAATTCAAGTTGCCGAAGACCGCGCGCGTATTTCGCGACACGACCGCCAGTTCGGCTCCCGTCGGCCTGTTCTACTATGGCACCTATCACACGTTGATCCTGGCGCCGGCAACGTCCAATACCGTTGCCAAGTGCGTATTCGGGATTTCCGATACGCTTGTTACCAATGTTTTCGCGCAGGCAGGAAAGTGCCGGGTGCCGACCATCGTGTTTGCTTGCGATACCGCGCCTGAGCTCGAGACCGAAGCCCCTAAAGGCATGGTCAAAGTCTATCCGCGCGCCATTGATCTGAAAAACAC